>NZ_JBFTZQ010000001.1:0-489581 GCF_056406715.1 Arthrobacter sp. P1_B11 | reverse complement strand
CACTTCTTCGGCAAGACCCCGCAGACCAAGGACATGGTCGCGGACCTGACCGATGACCAGATCTGGAACCTCAAGCGCGGCGGCCACGACTACCGCAAGGTCTACGCCGCGTACAAGGCAGCGACCGAATTCAAGGGCAAGCCCACCGTGATCCTGGCCAAAACGGTCAAGGGCTACGGCCTCGGCCCGCACTTCGAAGGCCGCAACGCCACCCACCAGATGAAAAAACTCACCCTCGACGACCTGAAGGAATTCAGGGACTACCTCAGGATTCCGATCTCCGACGCCCGCTTGGAGGAAGACCCTTACAGCCCGCCCTACTACCACCCCGGTGTGGACGCCCCCGAGATCGCCTATCTCCTTGAAAGAAGAAGGGAACTGGGCGGCTACACGCCCGAGCGCCGCCCCAACCACGCGGCTATTGAGCTCCCCGAAGCCAAGACCTTTGACATCGCCAAGCGGGGCACCGGCAAGCAGCAGGCCGCCACCACCATGGCCTTCGTCCGCCTCCTCAAGGACCTCCTCCGCGACAAGAAGTTCGGGCACCGGATCGTTCCCATCGTTCCCGACGAATCGCGCACCTTCGGCATGGACGCGTTCTTCCCGACTGCGAAGATCTACAACCCGGGCGGCCAGAACTACCTGTCCGTGGACCGCGACCTGGTCCTGGCCTACAAGGAATCCGCCCAGGGCCAGCTGATCCACCCCGGCATCAACGAAGCCGGCGCCGTCGCGGCGTTCACCGCCGCCGGCACCGCCTACGCCACCCACGGCGTGCCGCTGATCCCGGTCTACGTGTTCTACTCCATGTTCGGCTTCCAGCGCACCGGCGACGCCTTCTGGGCCGCCGCGGACCAGATGACCCGCGGCTTCATCATCGGCGCCACCGCAGGACGGACCACCCTCACCGGCGAAGGACTCCAGCACGCCGACGGCCACTCCCCGCTGCTCGCCTCCACCAACCCCGCTGTGGTCACCTACGACCCCGCCTACGGCTACGAAATGGGCCACATCGTCCGCGACGGCATCGAACGCATGTACGGTCCGGATTCCACTGACCGGAACCTGATGTACTACATCACGGTGTACAACGAGCCCATCGTCCAGCCGGCCGAACCTGACGAACTGGACGTAGAAGGCGTCATCAAGGGCATCTACCTGCTGGCACCGGCCAAAATCGACGGCCCGCGTGCGCAAATCCTGGCCTCGGGCGTGTCGGTTCCGTGGGCGCTGGACGCGCAGCGGATCCTGGCCGAGGACTGGGGCGTCTCCGCGGACGTCTGGTCCGTGACGTCCTGGAACGAGCTCCGCCGCGACGGCATGGCTGCCGAGGAGGAAGCGTTCCTCAACCCCGGACAGCCCGCGCGGACACCGTTCGTGGCACAGCAGCTCGCCGGCGCGACCGGCCCTGTTGTCGCGGTCTCGGACTACATGAAGGCCGTTCCGGACCAGATCCGCCAGTTCGTGCCGAACGAATTCGCTTCGCTCGGCGCCGACGGCTTCGGCTTCTCCGACACCCGCGCCGCAGCACGCCGCTTCTTCAAGAACGACACCCACTCCATCGTGGTGCGTTCGCTGGAGATGCTGGCCCGCCGCGGTGAGGTTGACGCCCAGGCACCTGCCCAGGCCATCGAGAAGTACCGCCTGCACAACGTCAACGCCGGCACCACCGGCAACGCGGGCGGCGAGTCCTAGCCAACGGCTGCTGGACGCCTGCGGCTCCAGCAACTGCCTGACACGCACGACGGCGGCCCTCACCCGAAGGTGGGGGCCGCCGTCGTCGTTGGGGTGCTTTTGATCCGCTGTGACACAGCACAACCGCAGTTGTAGCCTTCGCACAAAATGGAGGTTGCAGGGCAGGCGCCGTATGCTCGATGCATGCCCCAGCCAACACCCGCCCCCGCAAAGCGCAAACCGGCGTCACGCAGCATGACACCGGAAAAGACGGAGACCCTGAAGAAGCTCAGGGCCAGTGTTGGCCAGTTGTCGACAACCACCATGCGCCAGCTCGAAAAATCGTTGCCCTGGTACAGCCGGCTCAGCTCCGATGAACGCTCGGCGCTCGGACTCGTGGCTCAGAACGGCATCGCAGCCTTCGTCACCTGGTACGAGCGCCCCAGCTCCCCCTCCTGGATCCTCACCGACGTTTTTGGCACGGCACCGACGGAGCTCACCCGTTCCATCAGCCTCCAGAAGGCGCTGCAGCTGATCAGGATCGTGGTGGAAGTGGTCGAGGACCAGGTCCCGGTCATCGCCCCCGAAGCGGACCAGCCCTCGCTGCGTGAGGCGGTGCTGCGGTACTCGCGCGAGGTGGCGTTCGCGGCGGCGGACGTCTACGCGAGGGCTGCCGAATCGCGGGGCTCCTGGGACACCCGGCTGGAGGCGCTGATCGTGGACGCCATCCTCCGCGGTGAAAACACGGACGCGCTGCGGTCCAGAATCGCGGCCCTCGGCTGGAAGGCCCAGGAGCGGTTCACCGTGATGGTGGGGAACTCGCCGTCGGAGCCCAGCGCCAGCTACGTGAGTGAACTGCGCCGCACCGCCGGCCGGTACGCCGAAGACGCCCTGGTGGGGATCCAGGGCGACCGCCTCATCCTGATTCTCGGCGGCGTCCACGACCGGGAAACGGCGTACCTGAAGCTGAGCGAGATGTTCGCACCCGGGCCTGTGGTGTACGGCGCCGAGGCGAGTTCCCTGCTGGAGGCGAGCGGGTCGGCGCAGTCGGCGTTCGCCGGACTCACCGCTGCCCGCGCGTGGCCGTCGGCGCCCCGCCCGGTGGCCGCCGATGACCTGCTTCCCGAGCGCGTCATTTCCGGGGACGACGCTGCGCGCCGGTCGCTCGTGAAAAATATCTACCGGCCCCTCGTGGCAGCCTCCAACGGGCTGGTGGAAACGCTCGGCACGTACCTGGAACTGGGGCATTCGCTGGAGGCGACCGCCCGCGAACTGTTCGTCCACGCCAACACCGTCCGTTACCGGCTCAAGCGGGTTTGTGACGTGACGGGCTGGGATCCGCTGCTCCCCCGGGAAGCCTTCGTGCTTCAGGCCGCCTTGGTCGTGGGCCGGCTTTCCACGCCGCCCAAGGCCCCCGTGGAGCGCCAGCCGGGGCGGAACCAGAACTGAACCGTTGTAGACTTCCTACAAACTGACCCAGTGAGCTTGGTGTACGCAAACACCCTTGATTCACGCGGTAATTTGGAAAGCTGGTTACGTGCTTGCAATCGTCTGCCCTGGACAGGGCTCACAGACCCCCGGTTTCCTGGCCCCTTGGCTGGAACTGCCTTCCGTAGCAGGCCATCTGGCCTCCCTCAGCGAAATCGCAGGCATCGACCTCACGGCGCACGGGACCACCTCGGATGAGGAGACCATCAAGGACACTGCCGTGGCGCAGCCCCTGATTGTCGCAGCCGGACTCGTGGCAGCGAAGGCCCTGTTCGACGTCGAGCTCAGCACCCTGCCGGTCATCCTGGCCGGGCACTCGGTGGGCGAGATCACGGCCTCCGCCCTCGCCGGCGTGCTGACCGAAAAAGAAGCCATGACCTTTGTCCGCAAGCGTGCCAACAGCATGGCTGCAGCCGCCGCCGTCACGCCCACCGGCATGAGCGCCGTCGTGGGCGGCGACCCGGCCGAGGTCCTGGCGGCCATCGAAGCAGCCGGCGCCACGCCAGCCAACGTCAATGGCGCTGGCCAGACTGTCGCCGCCGGCACCTTCGACCAGCTCAGGGCCCTGGCGGAGAACCCGCCGGCAAAGGCCCGGGTCATTCCGCTCAAGGTTGCCGGCGCGTTCCACACCTCACACATGGCACCGGCCGTGAGCGCACTGGAGGCCCTGCGTCCGGAGCTCCAGCCCCAGGCTCCTGCGGTTCCGCTGCTGTCCAACTTCGACGGCAAGGAAGTGACCGTCGGCACCGCCGCGGTCGACAGCCTCATCGCCCAGGTGTCGCGCCCGGTCCGTTGGGATCTCTGCATGGAATCCCTCGTGCAGCGCGGCGTCAGCGGCCTCATTGAACTGGCACCGGCCGGCACACTGGCCGGCCTCGCGAAGCGTGGCATGCCAGGCGTCAAGACCGTGGCCGTGAAAACCCCCGGTGACCTGTCCGCAGCCCTTGCACTATTCGCAGAATTGGAGGGACAGGCATGAGCGTTCCCACGCTGAAGCAGTCGCCCGTCAACGAACACACCCGCATTCTGGGCATCGGCGCCTACCGCCCCGATGTGATCGTGACCAACGAGGACGTCTGCCAGTGGATTGATTCGTCTGATGAATGGATCCGCCAACGCACCGGCATCATCACCCGCCACCGGGCCCCTGCTGATGTCAGCGTGATCGACATGGCAGAAGGCGCAGCCCGCGAGGCCCTGGCGAAGGCCGGCATCGAGGCCTCCCAGCTTGGCGCCGTCATCGTTTCCACGGTGACGCACCCCTTTGCCACACCGTCAGCGGCCGCGAGCCTCGCTGACCGGCTCGGCGCGACGCCGGCTCCGGCTTTCGACATCTCAGCTGCCTGCGCCGGTTACTGCTACGGCATCGCCCAGGGTGACGCACTGGTCCGCTCCGGAACGGCAGAGTACGTACTGGTTGTGGGCGCCGAGAAGCTGTCCGACGTCATTGACAACACTGAGCGCACCATTTCCTTCCTGCTGGGTGACGGCGCGGGTGCCGTGGTGATCGGCCCTTCCGAGACGCCGGGCATCGGCCCGTCCGTATGGGGTTCGGACGGCAGCAAGTGGGACGCGATCGGCATGACGCACTCGCTGCTGGACGTGCGGGAGTTCTCCGCTGCGCGCTCCGGGTCACTCGCGCACTCCGGAGCACAGCAGGGCACCGCCCTCAGCTCCGACGAAGAAGCCGTTACCGAGGCCGCCATCTGGCCCACCCTGCGCCAGGACGGCCAGACGGTCTTCCGCTGGGCCGTCTGGGAAATGGCGAAGGTGGCCCAGCAGGCCCTGGACGCCGCCGGCATCCAGGCCGAAGACCTCGTTGCCTTCGTTCCGCACCAGGCCAACATGCGCATCATCGATGAGATGGCCAAGAAGCTCAAGCTGCCCGAGACCGTGACCGTGGCCCGGGACATTGCAGAGGCCGGCAACACCTCGGCCGCTTCCATCCCGCTGGCCACGCACCGCCTGCTTCAGGAAAACCCGGAGCTGAGCGGCGGCCTTGCGCTGCAGATCGGCTTTGGCGCCGGGCTGGTCTTCGGCGCCCAGGTAATCGTCCTTCCGTAGGAATCCACAAACCAAGCCGCAACCGCGGTTTGCCCCATTTCCGGCATCCCCTGCCGGCAATAACAAGAAAAGGAGCCATCAATGGCTAGCAACGAAGAGATCCTGGCCGGACTGGCTGAAATCGTCAACGAAGAAACCGGCCTGGCCGCCGACGCCGTCGAGCTGGACAAGTCCTTCACCGAGGACCTGGACATCGACTCCATCTCGATGATGACGATCGTGGTCAACGCTGAAGAAAAGTTCGGCGTCCGCATCCCGGACGAAGAGGTCAAGAACCTCAAGACCGTCGGCGACGCAGTCAGCTTCATCGCCAACGCACAGGCCTAAACAGGCTCCAGCCGCATTCCGGCTGAACCCGGCTGGCCGGCCCGCAACAATCCGGGCCGGCCAGCCGATGCACCATCACAAATTTTCTCGCAGACCCCCTCCGCACGCCCCCAGCTCAGGCACCAGGCCCGGCAGCACAGGACACGGCACGCGCACCGACAGAGAGTGATCCCATGACACGCAAAGTAGTCATTACCGGTCTGGGTGCCACCACGCCCATCGGCGGCGATGTACCCACGATGTGGAAGAACGCACTGAAGGGGGTCTCGGGCGCCCGCACGCTTGAGGACGACTGGGTAGCCAAATACGAACTGCCCGTCCACTTCGCTGCCCGCTGCTCCACCCCTGCCCTTTCGGTCCTGAGCCGCGTTGAAGCCAAGCGCATGGACCCTTCAACGCAGTTCGGTGTCATCGCCGCCCGTGAGGCCTGGGCTGATTCCGGCATCACCGAAGTTGACCACGACCGCTTTGCCGTCGCCTTCGCCACGGGCATCGGTGGCGTGTGGACTCTCCTGGACGCGTGGGACACGCTGAAGGAGAAGGGGCCCCGCCGGGTCCTGCCCATGACCGTTCCCATGCTCATGCCCAACGGCGTGGCCGCTGCTGTGAGCCTTGACCTGGGTGCCCGCGCGGGAGCGCACACGCCCGTCTCCGCCTGCGCCTCCGGCACGGAAGCCCTGCACCTCGGCCTGGACCTCATCCGTTCTGGCAAGGCCGACGTCGTCATGTGCGGCGGCGCCGAAGCTGCCATCCATCCGATGCCGCTGGCCGCGTTCTCCTCGATGCAGGCGCTTTCCCGCCGCAACGACGATCCAGAGCACGCCTCACGCCCCTACGATCTGGGCCGGGACGGCTTCGTCATGGGCGAAGGCGCAGGCGCCCTGGTGCTCGAAGCCGAGGAGCACGCCTTGGCCCGCGGAGCGCGGATTTACGCCGAACTGGCCGGCACATCCGTGACGTCCGACTCCTACCACATCACCGCGCCTGACCCCGAAGGCCTTGGCGCCACCCGCGCCCTCAAGGCGGCCATGTTCGACGGCCGGATCCAGGCCGAGGACGTGGTGCACGTCAACGCCCACGCCACGTCCACCCCTGTGGGTGACAAGCCCGAGTACACCGCGCTGCGCGCCGCCCTGGGATCGCACGTGGATGACGTGGCGGTGTCCGCCACCAAGTCGCAGATGGGCCACCTGCTGGGCGCATCCGGCGCCGTTGAAGCCGTCCTGACGGTGCTGGCCGTGTATGAGCGCAAGGCCCCTCTCACGATCAACCTTGAGAACCAGGATCCGGAGATCCCGCTCGACGTCGTCACCTCCTCCCGCGATCTTCCCGCCGGAGACATCGTGGCGCTGAGCAACTCGTTCGGGTTCGGCGGCCACAACGCCGTCATCGCCGTCCGCAGCGTGTGACCGCACCTGACCAATGAGGAAGCCCCTGCCGGTTGGCGGGGGCTTCTTCATTGCTATGGAGGTGGCGTGTCAGCCCACCTGGTGCAGCCAGCGGACGGGTGCGCCCTCGGCCGCGTGCCGGAAGGGTTCAAGTTCCTCGTCCCACGCCTCGCCGAGGGCAAGGGAGAGCTCGTGGTAGACCGCAGAGGGGTCGCCCGCACCGGACTCGTAGGCGTAGCGGATGCGGTCCTCGGACACCATGATGTTGCCGTGGACGTCTGTGACGGCATGGAAGATGCCCAGCTCGGGGGTGTGGGACCACCGGCCGCCGTCCACGCCCGGGCTCGGTTCTTCCGTCACCTCGAAGCGCAGATGTGCCCAGCCCCGGAGGGCAGACGCCAGCTGCGCACCTGTCCCCTGCGCGCCGGTCCAGGACAGTTCCGAACGGAACATTCCGGGCGCGGCAGGCTGAGCGGTCCACTCAAGATCTGTCCGCTTGTCCACGACAGATCCGATGGCCCACTCAACGTGAGGGCACAGTGCGGTAGGCGCCGAGTGAATAAACAGCACACCGCGAGTCATTGCATCAGACATTCCATCCTCCATAGCTGTAGGTACGTCTTCCCCAACGACCTGCATGGACGAACTGCTGATGCTCCGGGCGCCGCGTGGTGCCGGTAATTCCTGCCAATCTATGAAAATAATGCCGGACCCGCAAGGCAGCTAAAGCCAGAGGCTTAAAGCACAACTTGAAAGTTGCCGGACTTGGCTCTTATTGTGCCGTACGCCGTCGAATTACGCCAGTGGAATTCGGCGAGCCGTGGAACCACGCCGAGGGGAATTGCGGATCTCCGCCAGGGGTGGAAGTCACATCAGGGACTGAAACCGGCCGCAGTCACGAATTCCGGTCCGGCCAGGCCGCGCGTGCAGGCCTTACGCCCGGGGATGCGCCTGTTGGTAGCTTTTATGGAGGCGGTCGACTGACACATGGGTGTATATCTGTGTGGTGGCCAGGCTGCTGTGGCCCAGAATTTCCTGCACGGCCCGGAGGTCTGCTCCGCCGTCGAGCAGATGCGTGGCTGCCGAGTGGCGCAGCGCGTGCGGGCCGGTAGCAGCGGTGTCCCCCAGGGCTTCGAAGAGACCCCTGACCACGCTCCGCACCTGGCGCTGGTCCACGCGGGCGCCGCGCATACCGAGGAACAGCGCGGGTCCGCTTCCCGCAGACACGAGCTTTCCGCGTCCGCGGCGTAGCCAGTCGTCAACGGCGAGCGCAGCCGGGAGACCGTACGGCACGGTGCGTTCCTTGTTTCCTTTGCCTAGGACACGCAAGGTTCTGCGGTCCGGATCGAGGTCATCGACGTCCAGCCCTGCCAGTTCGCCGACGCGGATTCCTGTGGCGTACAGCAGTTCGACCATTGCCCGGTTCCGCAAGGCGATCGGGGAACCGTCCTGGGCTGCCTCCTGCAGTTCGGTCAGCAGCCTGACGAGCTGCTGCTGCTGAAGCACCCCAGGCAGAGAGCTTTCCTTCTTGGGCGCCTTCAGACGAAGCGCCGGGTCGGCCCCTATGAGGTCCTCCCGGAGCGCCCAGGCCGTGAAGGTCCGTGCCGTGGCGGACCGGCGGGCAAGGGTGGAGCGGGAGATGCCGGCGTCGCTCTGGGCGCCGAGCCAGCGCCTGAGGGTCCCGAGCTCAATTTCGCCGAGCTCGCGGATCCCCTCGCCGGCCGCGTGTTCGAGCAGGCTGCCGACGTCCGACAGGTATGCCCGGACCGTGTGCTCCGAACGTGCCCGTTCACCCGTCAGGTACCGGCCGAAGGCGCTGACTGCCTGCGCCAGGGCCGGCGGCAGTTTGTCTTTCTCCACCCCCTCACTGTCCCAGCATTTGGCAGGCAATCAAGAATTGTTCCCGGCGAGCCGTGGCGTGGGTTTGCATCGTAATCAGCCGGCGTTTTTGGATCGCTTCCACGCGCCGCTTTCGGACACTGCAAGTCCCAGCAGGCCAAGCCTGCCGAGCCCCGCGCGGACCGACTCCGGACCGAGACCAGCCACGATGCACAGTTTCTCCACTGAACTGGTGGACCGCAGCGGCAGCGCATCGAGCAGGATCAAGTCCTCCAGCGTCAGGCCGTCGTGGACTGCGCTGCCGCCGTCCCTCAACTCCGGCAAGGATTCGCCGCTGGGCGCGGCCAGCTCAACGATCTCCCCCGCGTCTGTCACACAGACGGCGCCTCCGTCCCGCAGCAGCCGGTGGCAGCCAGCGGAGTTCGCGCTGTGCACGGAACCCGGCACGGCCCCGACAGATCTGCCGAGAGATTCCGCATGGTGAGACGTATTGAGCGCTCCGGAACGCCATCTGGCCTCCACGACCACAGTCACGGCAGCGAGCGCCGCGATGAGCCTGTTGCGCTGAAGGAAGCGGTAGCGCGTTGGGGCCGAACCGGGCGGAACCTCCGCAAGCACTGCACCCTGGTTGGCCACAGCCCGGAGCAGGTCCTCGTTGCCCGACGGGTAGAAACGGTCAACTCCCCCGGCCATCACGGCGATGGTCGGCACGGCCCCCGACCCGCCCGCCAGAGCTGCTCTGTGCGCGTGCGCATCAACACCGTAGGCGCCTCCGGAGACCACTGTGAAGCCCCGCTGCGCCAGAGAGTAGGCAAGGTCTCCGGTCACCGCGGCTCCATAGCTGGTGCTGTCCCGGGATCCGACCAAAGCGATGGATTTTGCCGCCGGCGGGAGTTCCATCTCCGTTCCCCGCCACCACAGGCAGATTGGTTCGTGGAGGCCAAGGTCTGCGAGCTGCCCGGGCCACAGCTCGTCTTCCGGAATGATCATGCGGCCGCCCAGCCTTTGCATAGTCGCCAGGTCACGTTCGGGTGCGAGATCCGGGATCCGGGGCGCCCACCGCTTTAGAGCCGCGGTCATGCCGGTCCAGGAGGTCGCAGAGCCATGTTCAGCCAGGACACCGGTGATTTCCTGTTCGAGCGCCGGGCCGTAACTCAGCTCCCCTGTGGCGATCCCCAGGGCGTCCAGCGCCCCCGCAACGTGCACCAGGGCGAGGCCTGCAGCATCCTGGGGTTCCATCAGTCTGGAGAGGGCCGCGCGTGCAAGTCTCTCGTTCTGCAATTTGTTTCCTTTCAGGCGGCTGCCGAGGCAGCCTGCCGGAGGTTCAACGCCTGTCCGATGTCATTGATGTCCGGACGCTCCCGGCTGGCGAGGTCAGCCAGTGTCCAAGCGAGGCGGAGCACGCGGTCGTAGCCGCGGGCAGTCAGAACGCCCCTTTCCAGGGACTGATCCAGAATTCGCGTGGTTGCCGAAGACAGCCTCAGCTGACCCCGCAGGACCCGCCCGGGAACCTGGGAGTTGGTTTCCATCCCCAACGGGCGAAGCCGCTGCAGCTGTCGCGTCCGGGCCGCCCAGACCCTGCCGGCGACTGTAGATGTGTCCTCTTCCCCGCCGGACTGGCCGAAGTCTGCCAGCGAGACGCGCTCCACCTGCAACTGGATATCCACCCGGTCAAGCAGCGGACCGGACATGCGGGCCAGGTACCGGCGACGCATCGTGGGCGTGCAGATGCACTCGATGCCCTTGCCCGACGCTTTGCCGCAGGGGCACGGGTTTGCCGCGAGGACGAGCTGGAAGCGTGCCGGGTAGGCTGCGGTGCCGGCCGAACGGTGAATGACCAGCTCGCCGCTCTCCAGGGGCTGGCGGAGGGCGTCAAGCACCCTGCGTTCGTATTCCGGCGCCTCGTCAAGGAACAGGATCCCGCGGTGTGCGCGGGACGCCGCGCCCGGCCGTGGCAGGCCCGAACCGCCGCCGATAATGGCAGCCGACGTGGCCGTATGGTGCGGATTCTCGAACGGCGGACGCCGGACCAGCTGCAATGACGAAGACGGCAGCTCGCAGAGGGAGTGGATGGCCGTCACTTCCATGGCCTCGGTGTCGCCCAGATCAGGCAGCAGCCCAGGCAGGCGCTCCGCCAGCATGGTCTTGCCTGCCCCGGGTGGACCCATGAGCAACAGGTGGTGGGCGCCGGCAGCAGCGACCTCCAGGGCGCGGCGTGCGTCCCCCTGTCCGGAGACGTCGCACATGTCGGGGTTCGCCCCACCAGCGGGATCGGCTTCCTCGCCGGGCGCCTCGTCCTCCGGTTCGAAATCGAGGGCGAGCTCCAGGGGGTCGGCCCCGAAGTCGAAAGCGAGCCGCGCCAGCGTCTTATAGCTCTGAACCCGTGCACCGGGAACCAGCGCCGCTTCGGCGGCGTTGGGCTGCGCCACCACGACGTCCGGATAGCCGGCCTGGACGGCAGCCATCACTGCCGGGAGGACGCCGCGTACAGGCCGCAGCCGCCCGTCCAGGCCAAGCTCGGCGAGGAAGACTGTACGGCCGGTCGTCCGGATGTCATCAGCTGCGCTCAGCGCCGCCATGGCGATGGCGAGGTCGAAGCCGGAACCGCGTTTGGGCAGGGACGCCGGAATCAGGTTGGCCGTAATTTTCCGCCGGCTAAGCGGAATGCCAGAGTTCTGCGCCGCTGAACGGATCCGTTCCTTGGCCTCGTTGAGGGCAGCGTCCGGCAGGCCAAGAATCACAAATGCGGGCAGTGTCTGGCCGATGTCGGCCTCGACCTCCACGATGTAGCCATTTAGTCCCACGAGGGCCACCGAATACGTTCTTCCGAGCGCCATTAGCCCACACCCTTGAGGTGCTCAAGCGTGGGCGGGCACACGCCGTCGTCGACAACCGCGATGACGTCCACCCGGCGCAGCGGCATCCGGAGCTCACGGTCGCGGCACCAGGCAGATCCCAGCCGGTGCAGGCGCGCGAGCTTCTCTGCGCCCACCGCCTCGAAGGGGTGGCCGTACGCGAGGGAACGCCGCGTTTTCACTTCGGCGATGACCAGGACATCACCGTCCAGCGCCACAATGTCGATCTCACCGTCAGGGCAGCGCCAGTTACGCTCCACGATCAGCATGCCCATTGATTCCAGATATTCCGCCGCGAGCTCTTCCCCGCGCCGGCCCAGCAGGTCTTTGGCTTTCATTTCTACCTCCGCAACAAGACTGCGGGGGCGGCGTCACGCGGGACAGTGGCCTATAGAGCTATGTGGGAAACAGAGGGCCGAACGGACTGGTGTGGAGGAACAGTGCACCCAAACGGCGGGTAGATCAGTTCCCCAGGTCGACGTCCTTGGGCAGCGCGAGCTCCTCGTTGCGCGGGAGCTCCTCGACGTTGACATCCTTGAAAGTGATGACCCGGACACTCTTGACGAACCGCGCGGAGCGGTAGACATCCCAGACCCAGGCGTCCTGCAGTGTCAGGTCGAAGTAGACTTCGCCATCGGCGCTGCGCGCCTGCAGGTCCACGTGGTTGGCGAGGTAAAAGCGGCGTTCGGTCTCGACCACGTAGCTAAACAGCCCCACGACATCGCGGTATTCACGGTAGAGCTGAAGCTCCATGTCGGTTTCGTAGTTTTCAAGATCCTCGGCACTCATGGTTCCATCTTGCACCATGGAGCGGGCCCACGCTCACACGTGACCGGCGCACCCAGTTCCCGGTAACGGCGGCAACCTGCCCCGCGCGCCGACAGACTGCGCGGACTGATTATTCGGACAGCAGGTTCCAACTGACCCGGTGATAAGGGCTGGGGCCAGCAAGCCGGATGGCTTCCCGGTGGACGGCGGTCCCGTAGCCCTTGTTGACGTCCCAGCCGAAGGCGGGGTACTCAAGGTGCAGTTGCCGCATCATCTGGTCCCGCTCAACCTTGGCCAGAACGCTCGCTGCGGCGACGCTCAGGCACTGCATGTCGGCTTTGACCAGCGTATGCACGGGCGCGTCACAGCCCGGATCCTCCACGGCTTCCTCGAACAGGGACGGCTGGGCGGCCGGCGAGAGCCAGTTGTGGCTCCCGTCCAGCAGCACGACGTCCGGAGTGATCCCTGCACCGAGGATCTCAAACCACGCGCGGTTTCCTGCCGTCCGCAGAGCCCCCATGATGCCCAGCTCGTCGATCTCCCGCGCGGAGGCATGGCCCACGGCAGAGGCCACGCTCCAGGCGCGGACCAGCGGGTCCAGCCGTTCACGGTCGGCTGCCTTCAGCAGCTTGCTGTCCCGGACGTCCGCCAGCAGTTCCATCTGGCGCAGGTCCACGACGGCGATGCCCACGCTCACGGGCCCGGCGAGTGCACCGCGGCCTACTTCGTCGACGCCGGCCAGGAACCGCGCTCCCCGGGGAAGGAAGCGTTTCTCATAGTCGAGGGTTGGTGCTAAAGACATCGCTAACCTGCCGACGGAACATTCTTGAAGACGTCAGGATAGTCATCCAGGCCGGCCCAGCGGTTCACGGGCCAGGCGATGACGGCTGCCCTGCCTTCGATGTCCGCCAGGTCCACGAAGCCGCCGTTGGTGTCCGTGTGGGCACGGGAGTCCGCGGAATGGTTGCGGTTATCCCCCATGACCCAGACCTTGCCTGCGGGCACCACGACGTCGAAGTTCCGCACCAGCGGCACCTCGGCCGGGTTCACGTACTTTTCGTCAAGCGGTGCTCCGTTGACGGTCAGTTTGCTGTCGGCGTCGCAGCAGATCACGTGGTCTCCTGGCAGGCCGATGACGCGCTTGACCAGGTGCTGCTCAGAGTTGTCCGGGAGGAGCCCCACAAAGGTCAGCCCGTCCTCGACCCAGGTGAACGGTCCGTCGGCCTTTTGCGGAGCCGGCGGCAGCCAGCCCTTGGTGTCCTTGAACACCACCACGTCGCCGCGCGCCAGGGCGAACGGTTCAGGAACGAGGAGGTTCACGAAGATGCGGTCGTTGACGTCCAGGGTGCTCTCCATGGACTCAGACGGAATGTAGAACGCACGGAAAAGGAACGTCTTAATGAGGAAGGAGAGGACGACGGCGATGACCACCACCGTGGCAATTTCCTTCAGCCACACCAGAAACGGGTTTCGGGCGGGAGCCGGCCTCTTGCGGCCGGATCCGGCCGCTGCGGGCTCGCCTGAGCGTGCCGATCCGGTTTCGCCGGCACCGGCCGGTGAAGCTTCGCCAGGTCCGGTCTGCGCAGATTCGCCAGAGCGGGGGGGTGCGGATTCGCCGGGGACGGCCACTGCCGAAACGGGCTCGCCCGAAGCATGTCGTCCCGGCCTGGCAGCTGCCCGCTGCGGCTCGGAAGTCCCGGGGTCTGTCTCGGGCATTTACTGTCCGTCCTTAGTCGTTGTTATGGCCGCCAGCGGTGGCCGTGCCACTGACGCAAATCTATCAAGCGGCCAGAGGATCTGTACCGGCCGCCCGATTACCCTGTCCATTCGCACCATGCCTCCACCCGGCGCCCCCAGCAGGCTGCGTGAGTCAGCCGACACCGAGCGGTGGTCCCCGAGCAGCCACACCCGCCCCGCCGGCACGGAGGCGCTGAACTTCTGGCTGCTCGGTTCATCTCCCGCATACAGGTAGGGTTCCACGAGCGGCTGGCCGTTCACTGTGAGCCGGTGCTGGTCGTCGCAGCATACGACGCTGTCGCCCGGCAGGCCGATGACGCGCTTTACGTAAGTAGTATCACTGCCGGTGAGGCCCAGCCAGTGTCCGGCCGAGGCCAGGGCCTCCTGCAACGGCCCCGAGCCGGAGTTCAACGGCGCAAACGAGCCCCGGCCGTCAAACACCACGACGTCCCCGCGGCGAATCGGGTCGGACTGGAAGTCGGTGCGGGAAACCAGAATCCTGTCGCCCGTGTTGAACAGCGGCTCCATGGACGCCGACGGTATGTAATACACGTCCAGCCACAGGGAGCGGACCAGTCCGCTGAGGATGACGGCGGCGGCAAGCGCAAGAAACACAAAACGCCAGCCCGGTTTCCCTGGCTGGCGTTTTGTGTTGTCCATGGTCCGTATCCTGTGGCGCTGTCGCGGATGGCTCCGGCGCTGGCCGGATACGGGTTGGGACCCGCCGTGAAGTCCGGAAGACTTACTTGGCGGTGCTGAAGTCGCGCTTTTCCTTGATCTTCGCGGCCTTACCGCGCAGTGCACGCATGTAGTAAAGCTTGGCGCGGCGCACGTCACCCTTGGTGACGAGCTCAATCTTGTCGATGATCGGGGAGTGCACCGGGAAGGTACGCTCTACGCCGACACCGAAGGAAACCTTGCGGACCGTGAAGGTCTCACGGATACCGTCGCCCTGGCGGCCCAGGACGAAGCCCTGGAATACCTGGACACGGGAGTTCTTGCCTTCGATGATGTTCACGTGAACCTTGAGGGTGTCACCCGCGCGGAACTCGGGAACATCGGTGCGCAGCGAGGCTGCATCTACGGAATCGAGGATATGCATTGATCCACTCCTGGTGAACGCCACAGGTCATCCACGTTGGGTCACGACAGCCAAGCCCGGACAGTTAGGTCCCGGGAATTGCCGCCGAAAGTGTTGTGGTCCGGCCCCGCCACTGATTGGCGGCACCGGGGTGTCTGCTGTTGGCTGCGCTCCCCCTGTGGCAGGTGCGGGCCCAGCAGACACAAAGACTAATTTTGCCACACTCGGAGGTCTACAACCAATTGCTGCGGGACTTCAGGCGGACGATGTGCTTCCGGCGTCCGGGCGCCGCTTAAGGCGAGCGTCAACGACGTCGTACCCGAGATCCGCGAGGGCGGTGCGGTCAGCACGGGGAAGACTTCCGGCGTCGAACGTCTCCAGCAGGTCCGGGCGGCGTTCCGCCGTCCGCCGGTACTGCTCGTGGCGGCGCCACTGTGCGATCTTTCCGTGGTTGCCGCTGAGCAGGACCGCCGGCACTTCGCGGTCCCGCCAGACGGAGGGCTTGGTGTAGACGGGGTACTCGAGCAGGCCGTCCGAATGCGACTCCTCCACGAGTGATTCCGGATTGCCCACAACGCCCGGCAGCAGCCTGCCGATCGCCTCGACCATGGCCAGGACAGCCACTTCGCCGCCGTTTAGCACGTAGTCGCCGAGGCTGACGGGGCGCACCGTGAAGTGTTCCTCCGCCCATTCGATGACGCGTTCGTCAATTCCTTCGTAGCGGCCACACGCGAAGACCAGCTGGTCCTCCTCCGCAAGCTCGTAGGCCAGCGCCTGGTTGAAGCGCTCCCCCGCCGGAGACGGAACGATCAGCACCGGCTTGCCCGCAGCAGCCGGACGCGCCGCGGCCACGGACGCCAGCGCCTGCGCCCATGGTTCGGCCTTCATCACCATGCCGGCTCCCCCGCCGTAGGGGGTGTCGTCCACGGTGCGGTGGCGGTCCGTGGTGAAAGTGCGCAGGTCGTGGACGTTGAGGTCCAGTAGCCCGTCCTGGCGTGCTTTACCGATCAGCGAGAGTTCGAGCGGTGCCAGATACTCGGGAAAAATACTGACGACGTCGATTCTCATCTAGGCTTTGGCCCCCGACTCGGGCCGGCCGGACTCTGCCTCTCCGGCCTCGGCTTCCGCCTCGCCCGCAGTTTCAGCGTCTTCGGCGGTGCTGTCGTCGGTGTTGATCTCGAACAGCCCGGCCGGAGGGGTCACCAGGACATAGCCTTCTTCCACGTTCACCTCGGGAACGATCTGCTCCACGAAGGGAATGAGGATTTCCTTGCCGTCGGGAGTCTCCACGACCAGCAGGTCCTGGACGGGCATCGTGTTCAGACCCGAGATCTTGCCGACCACCTGGGAGCCGACGCGCGCTTCGAGGCCTACCAGCTCATGCTCGTACCAGCCTTCGTCGTCGTCCTCGTCGAGCTCCTCGGTTTCGATGAACAGCTTGGCGCCGCGGAGGGTCTCCGCCTCGTTCCGGGTTTCAATTTCCTCGAACGCGAGAAGGAGGATGTCCTTGTTCCAGCGTGCACTGAGCACGGTCAGGGGCCCGGCCGACGCAGGCTCCACCACGAGCTCCGTGCCGGGGACAAACCGGTCGTCCGGGGCATCGGTGAGCACCTGGACGGTCACCTCGCCGCGGATTCCATGGGGCTTGCCGATTCGTGCCACCTGAAGCTGCATGTGTTCCTCTGTTCCGGAGTGCGTTGTGAAAGTTTGCGCTGTGGTTGCGCGTCGGTCTTGCGGTAAAAACAGTCCGGCCCCTCCACCGTTAGCTGGTGGAGGGGCCGGACTCAAGACAAGTGTTGCAGGCGCGTTACCGGCGGCGGTCGGTGTCGACGACGTCGACCCTGACCTGCTCGCCATCTGCCAATGCCGCCACAACGGTGCGCAGTGCGCGCGCGGTGCGGCCCTGGCGTCCGATTACCCGTCCAAGGTCCTCCTGATGAACGCGCACTTCGAGGGTGTCCCCGCGGCGGTTGTTCTTCGCGCTGACCTTGACATCCTCAGGGGAGTCAACGATACCGCGGACAAGGTGTTCGAGCGCTTCTGCCAGCAACTTACTCAGCCTCGGTGGTCTCTGCTTCAGCCTCGGCGGGAGCTTCTGCCTTGGCCTTCTTGGTGATGGCTTCCGGGATGATCACGGAACCCTTTTCCGGAGCAACGAAGGCTTCCTTGGCAACCTTGGTCTTCAAGGTGCCTTCCTGGCCCGGGAGACCCTTGAATTTCTGCCAGTCACCGGTGATCTTGAGGATCGCGGCGACCTGCTCCGACGGCTGTGCGCCGACGCCGAGCCAGTACTGGGCACGGTCCGTGTCGACCTCGATGTACGAGGGCTCTTCGGTGGGGTGGTACTTGCCGATTTCTTCGATGGCACGGCCGTCACGCTTGGAGCGTGCGTCCATGACGACGATGCGGTAGTACGGTGCGCGCATCTTACCGAAGCGCTTAAGGCGAATCTTTACGGCCACTTTTGTGGTCACTCCTGTTTCTGAAACGGGGTCGAGCCCGGCGTTCTGCACCCGTGGGGCGGGCCGTACTAGGGGGTTCTAAAAGGACAAGATCCGGACGCGGAGAGAGGGGCCACGCAGATCAAGTACCTGTTTATTGTGCCAGATCGGCGGCACTATTTCGACTTGACATGCCCCCGGGCTCCGTTTTCGGCGGCCTGGGGGCTAAAAGGCGCTCCCGCCGGCGTGACCGCGCTGGCGTGCCCGGTGCCTGCGGTCGGTCAGGAAGACCGCACGTAGAGGCCGGTCCGGCTGTTCTCGTCGACGCTTCCGGCGAGTTCTGCCAGCTGCTGGACGTACTTCCGCGCCTCGTCCGCGCCAAAGGGCATGTCGTCCTCGGCCGCCCACTTCTCGGCAACATCGTCCAGGACGTTGCCCTCCCCTTCGGATTCATAGCTGAGCAGTTCGGCGAGCGCACGGACCATGGCCGGCGGCACTCCGAGCAGCGCGTCGCTGGCCACGTCCACCATGGCGAGTTCATAGTCGGCACCCGCTGCGTGCACGGCCGTGCCGGCGAGATCACCAAGCTGTTCAATTTCAAAGTCGCTGATCCCGGGAATCCGGACGCCCCCGGCGGACGCGGAGGCGCCGGCGCCAAGTGCAGCGGCGCGCTTGAGGGCTTCACTGTGGGTGGCAACAAACATTTCGGTGAAGCCCATGGACATCGTCCTCGTTCCGTCGACGGCGGGGTCCCCAGGCGGCAGCGGCGGCCGCCCGGGGATGGTCGAAATCAGCCTAACCCACACCCGCCGCGTGGATTCAGCCGACGATGGTTTCGGCGTACTGCGCGCTCAGCGCACGGCGACACGAATGCGGTTGCGCCACGGGTCCTGGAACCGAAGCTCCGCCCCGGTGTGGTGGGCAGCGACTCCGGCGACCTTTAGGCGGTCGGCGAGCGCTCCGACGTCGTCGCCGGCCGGGACTTCGATGAGGACTTCGCCCAGGCCCAGGGTGTCCCGCCGGGGACCTGCGCCGCGGCTGTTCCAGACGTTCATGGCCATGTGGTGGTGGTAGCCTCCGGCGGAGACGAACAGGGCCTGGCCGTGCCAGCCTGCCGTCTTCTCGAATCCGAGGGTGCCAACGTAGAAGTCGTGGGCCGACTGGACGTCGCCAACCTGCAGGTGGACGTGACCCACCCCTGCCTCCGTGCCGCGCTGGCCCTCCACCGCACCCTGGGTCAGGTGGTCCTGCAGGTACTTCTGCGGCGGCAGCGCAAGGCTGTCCATGACTACATTCTTGCCGTCCCAAGACCAAGCATCGCGGGGGCGGTCCCAGTAGAGTTCGATGCCGTTGCCTTCCGGATCACTGAAGTAGAAAGCCTCGCTGACCAGGTGGTCGGCGCTTCCCGTGAAGGACTGCGGCTCGTACTGCGCCGCGGTGGCCACGGTGGCTGCCAGTGCCTCCTGATTGTCGAACAGGAGTGCCGTGTGGAAGAGGCCGGCTTCTCCCCGGCCCGGAATATTCAGGCCCGGGGCGGGAGCGAGATGAACCAGCGGCGTCTTAAGCCTGCCAAGGTAAAGGCCGCCGTCCTGCTCCGCCACGACGTCGAGGCCGAGCGCCCGCTGGTAGTAGTCGGTCATGAGGTTCATGTCCCCCACTTTGAGCATCACAGTGCCCATGGTGAGATCGGCAGGAAGAAGATCCTGGCTGCTGGCTGCTGGTGTCATTTGAGTACTCCCGGACTCCCTGGCCACCGGATTTCGATGGTCTCTACATATCTAAATTACTTGAAGCTTCAATTTATTCCTAAACGGACAACGCGTCCCCGCAGAACTATGCCCCTGAGATCCCTGATGGTTCCGGGCACCTCGCGGGGGTCCTCAGTGCAACACCACGTCGGCACTTGCCCCTTCGGCCAGGCCCTCCGCTCCCAGCCACCGGCGGGCACCCCAACAGGCGGCGTCCAGGGCAGCAGCCGCCGGAAGGCCTGCGGCGTGGAGGGCCAGGATCTCGTCAGCTATCCGGCCGTGCCGGATCACGCTGCCCGCGTCCGTTCCAGCGAAAACCTGCACCCCGGCTTCGTGCGCTTCCAGGATCCGTTCATTCCGGCCTTCCCACAGGGCCCGCATGTGGGCCGCGTAGCGCGGAAACTTGGGTTCGGCCTGGGCAGCGATATCCGGGAACGTCGCGATGTTGATCAGTGTGGGAACGATCGACACGTGCTGCTCGACCAGCCTGGGAATGTGCCGCGGCAGAAGTCCCGTGGCATGTTCGATGCAGTCGATTCCGGCGTCCAGCACGTCGTCGAGCGTGTCTTCGGCGAAGCAGTGTGCAGTGACCCTGGCGCCCTCATCGTGGGCGGCGCTGACGGCGTCCCGTACCGCCGAGGCGGGAAACGACGGCGCGAGGTCGCCGGCGTCGCGGTCGATCCAGTCCCCCACCAGCTTGACCCAGCCATCGCCGGAACGCGCCTGCTTGCGGACCGCCTCGACAAGGCCCTCCGGCTCCACTTCGACGGCGAAATTCCTCAGATAGCGGCCTGTCCGGGCGATGTGCCGCCCGGCCCGGATGATCCTCGGCGCTTCCGGGCTGCGCTGGAGCCAGCGGGTATCGCTGGCCGCGCCTGCGTCCCGGACGAGCAGCGTGCCGGCGTCGCGGTCAGTCATCGCCTGGGCATAGGCGGTGTCGTCGTCCACGGCGCCTCCGGGCCCCAGCCCGATGTGGCAGTGGGCATCCACGAAGCCGGGCAGCACCCAGCCGTCAAGTACTGCGTCCGGGACGACTGCCGGGCGGCGGAAGGTCAGCCGACCGTCCACGGCCCAAAGGCCTGCCCGCTCCTGGTCCGGGCCGGTAAGCGCGGTCCCGCTGAATTCGATGATGGGCGCCATGGCTCAAGCGTAATCCGTACGGCCCGGCCCGGCGTGTGTCACACCCGGCACGGATGCGGCACCCGCCTGCCGCCCTGTGGTAGCTTCGTCTACGACCACACGGGTGCCCCTGCAGGGGCTGAGATCGGGCTAGCGCAGCCTGCGACCGTTGAACCTGTCCGGGTAATGCCGGCGAAGGAAGTGAGCAGTAAATGAACACCCAGAAAACACGGCTGAGCCCTGCCCAAAACGAGGCGGCCCATAACGAAGCTGGCCAGCAGACCACCCAGTCGCTGAAGTCGCACTCACTGGCTTACATCGAGGGGGAAGGCCTGCGCGTCCCGGTCACGGAAATCGCCCTGGAGCCGTCTCCCAACGGGGAGCAGAACGAGCCGCTGCGGGTCTACCGGACTGCGGGTCCGGGCAGCGACCCGGTAGTGGGCCTCGCCCCGTTCCGCTCGGAATGGATTGAAGCACGCGGGGACACGGAGCCGTACGGCGGCCGGCAGCGGAACCTGCTCGACGACGGCAGGTCGGCTGTACGTCGCGGCGCAGCTTCCGCGGAGTGGAAGGGAGCGCAGCCGGTGCCCCGCCGCGCCGTCGGGGGCAAGACGGTGACCCAGATGCACTATGCCCGGCAGGGCGTCCTCACCCCGGAAATGCGCTTCGTGGCACTCCGCGAGAACTGCGACGTTGAACTGGTGCGCAGCGAGGTGGCTGCAGGCCGTGCCATCATCCCCAACAACATAAACCACCCCGAGTCCGAACCCATGATCATCGGCAAGGCGTTCCTGGTAAAGATCAACGCCAACATCGGCAACTCGGCTGTAACCAGTTCGATTGCAGAGGAAGTGGACAAGCTGCAGTGGGCCACCCAGTGGGGCGCGGATACCGTGATGGACCTGTCCACCGGCGATGACATCCACACCACCCGCGAATGGCTGATCCGCAACTCCCCCGTCCCTATCGGCACCGTTCCGATCTACCAGGCGCTGGAGAAGGTCAACGGTGAGGCCAATGCCCTGACGTGGGAGATCTTCCGGGACACCGTGATTGAGCAGTGCGAGCAGGGTGTGGACTACATGACCATCCACGCCGGAGTGCTGCTGCGCTACGTCCCGCTGACCGCCAACCGCGTCACGGGCATCGTGTCCCGCGGCGGGTCCATCATGGCCGGCTGGTGCCTCGCACACCACCAGGAGAACTTCCTTTACACGCACTTTGACGAGCTGTGCGAGATCTTCGCCAAGTACGACGTCTCCTTTTCGCTCGGCGACGGCCTCCGGCCGGGCGCAACCGCCGATGCCAACGACGCCGCACAGTTCGCCGAACTGGACACCCTGGCGGAGCTGACCCAGCGTGCCTGGGAATACGACGTCCAGGTGATGGTTGAAGGCCCAGGCCACGTCCCGTTCCACCTGGTGCGCGAGAACGTCGAGCGCCAGCAGGAGCTGTGCAAGGGCGCTCCGTTCTATACCCTCGGCCCGCTGGTCACGGACGTGGCGCCCGGCTACGACCACATCACCTCCGCCATCGGTGCCACGGAGATCGCCCGCTACGGTACGGCCATGCTCTGCTATGTGACGCCCAAGGAACACCTGGGGCTGCCCAACAAGGACGACGTGAAGACCGGCGTGATCACCTACAAGATCGCCGCCCACGCCGCAGACCTCGCCAAGGGCCACCCCGGCGCCAATGAGAGGGACGACGCCCTGTCCAAGGCGCGCTTCGAGTTCCGCTGGCGGGACCAGTTCGCCCTGTCCCTTGACCCGGTAACGGCAGAGGCCTTCCACGACGAGACGCTGCCGGCCGAGCCTGCCAAGACCGCACACTTCTGCTCCATGTGCGGGCCCAAGTTCTGCTCCATGCGCATCAGCCAGGACATCCGGAACGAGTACGGCTCGGCCGAAGCGCAGGCGGCACTTGCCGAGATGGCCGAAGGAATGCGTGAAAAGAGCCAGGAGTTCCTGGCCGCCGGCGGAAAGGTCTATCTGCCGGAGCTCAAGCTTCCGGAAACAACCCGCTAAATCAGGACGCCCGGGGCTGTCGCCGCCGGCCGACCTCGGCAACAAATGACCGGATAAAACGGTCACCCTCGGGGGAATCCTGGGGCCGGTGCCCGCCCGCGGCAGTGCGGTGCAGGGCGCCGGTCTCCCTGAGGTACCCGGCAATCTCCTCATAGAGGGGTTCCCAACCGCCGGTGAGGACCAGAGTAGGGACGCCCGGAACGATCTGCAACGGGGCCTGCCAGGGAGGTGCCTGCAGCCGCAGTCGCCTGGCGGCACGCCTCGCTTCCGGCGTGCTCGGGCCGGGCGCTTCCGCAGCGAAGGCACGCCGCACAAACTCCCGCTCGTAGTCGTCGTCGCCGAGCTGGTGCCGGACCTCGAACAGGGGCTCCATCAACGCCCGGTGGGCCGCCGTGGCCGGCAGTTCCGCGGTCAGCGACAAGCAGGCGGGCTCCACGAGCGTCAGCGAGAACACGAGGTCCGGGCGTTCGACGGCGGCCATCATCGCTGCGATGGCCCCTTGGGAGTGCGCCACCACGTGGCCTCCGGCAGCGCCCCGGCCGTCATCGGCCAGCGACCGAAGCACGATTTGGGCGTCCTCGGCGAAGTCCGTCTCCAGCGGTTCCGCTTCGGCGTCGAAGCCGTGCCGCCGCAGGAAAAGGGCGTCATACTGCAGGGCCATGCCGTGCTGGCGCGGCCAGGCGGCGGAGCCGAAGCTCCCGGCCCCGTGGACGAACACTACCCGCTGCTTAAACATGACCCAACCTTATGGCAGAGGCCCGACATCGGCGCGGGCCGACATGACAGTGCGCCTATTTGCCGAGGAACTTGTCGAAGCCCTTCGGCAGGTTCAGCTCGGACGGGTCGAAGTCGCCGCCCTGCTGGCCGAAGGCAGCGCCCGTGGGCAGCGCCTTGGCCGCGCTGGCGCGCCGGGCCTCTGCGTCACGGAGTTCCTGTGCCGCCTTGGCGGGGTTGCCCGAACGTGCCTTCTTCTTGGGTGCATTCTTGGCACCCTTGCGGGCACCGCCGCCGGCCCCCATTCCCGGCATTCCGGGCATGCCCGGCATGCCGCCGCCCTGGGCCATCTTCTTCATCATCTTCTGGGCCTGGGCAAAGCGCTCCAGCAGGCCGTTGACCTCGGAAACGTGAACACCGGAACCCTTGGCGATGCGGGCCCGCCGCGAGCCGTTGATGATCTTGGGAGCGACTCGCTCGTGCGGGGTCATGGAGCGGACGATCGCCTCGACACGGTCGATTTCGCGCTCGTCGAACTGCTCCAACTGCTGGCGGATGTTCTGCGCGCCGGGCATCATCATGAGCATTTTCTTCATGGAGCCCATGTTGCGGATCTGCTGCATCTGGGCGAGGAAGTCGTCCAGCGTGAAGTCTTCCTGGTCGGCGAACTTCTTCGCCATCCGCGCAGCTTCGTCCTTGTCCCAGGACTTCTCGGCCTGCTCGATCAGCGTGAGGACGTCGCCCATGTCGAGGATGCGGGACGCCATGCGGTCCGGGTGGAACAGCTCGAAATCGTCCAGGCTTTCGCCGGTGGACGCGAACATGACGGGCTTGCCGGTGACCGACGCGACGGAAAGCGCGGCACCGCCGCGGGCATCGCCGTCGAGCTTTGACAGCACGATGCCGGTGAAGTTGACGCCCTCATCAAAGGCCATCGCCGTGTTCACAGCGTCCTGGCCGATCATGGAGTCGATCACGAAGAGGACTTCATTCGGGACGATGGCCCGTCGGATCTGGCGTGCCTGTTCCATCATGTCCGCGTCGACGCCGAGACGTCCGGCGGTGTCCACAATCACGACGTCGTGAAGCTTCTGGCGGGCGTCCTCGACGCCCTGCCGGGCGACGGCGACAGGGTCGCCGGCCGGGTGCTCAAGCTCGGAGGTGGCTCCGGGGTGCGGGGCGAAGACGGGAACGCCGGCGCGCTGGCCGACGACCTGCAGCTGGGTCACTGCGTTAGGGCGCTGGAGGTCGGCGGCCACCAGGATGGGGCTGTGACCCTGCGCCTTGAGCCACTTGGCGAGCTTGCCGGCGAGAGTTGTCTTGCCGGCGCCCTGGAGTCCGGCAAGCATGATGATGGTGGGCCCGGTCTTGGCCAGGCGGATGCGGCGCGTTTCCCCGCCGAGGATTTCGACGAGCTCCTCGTTGACGATCTTCACGATCTGCTGGCCCGGGTTCAGCGCGGCATTGACCTCGGCGCCGAGTGCACGCTCGCGCACGCGTCCGGTGAATTCGCGCACCACGGGCACGGCAACGTCTGCGTCCAGCAGGGCCCGCCGGATCTCCCGGACTGTGGCGTCGACATCTGCCTCGGTGAGGCGGCCCTTGCCACGGAGATTCTTGAAGGTTGCTGTCAACCGGTCAGAGAGTGAATTGAACACGCGCCGTGCACTTCTTTCAGTGGATGTACGGATGGCTGCCCTGCGGCACACCAGCGTCTCGGCCGTTGTTTCCAACCGCGTCGACGACGGGACTCGACTATCTAGGGTACCAAGCCGGGCCTCCAAGGTGGCATGCTGTCAGGGTGACGAGCCAAACAACTGTGAAAACTCTGCTCATTCTGGGAGCCTCCGGCGATCTCACCGGCCGGCTCCTACTGCCCGGGCTCGCCCGGCTGGTGGCCAAAGGCGGGGCCGGCGGGCTCAACCTCGTGGGGGCGGGATCGGACCCGTGGTCGCCGGCGGAGTGGCAGGACCGTGTCCATGCCGCCTTCGCCGATGCGGCTGGCGGGGCCGACTCCGCCGGGAAGAAGGCACTCACGTCGCTCGCGAAGGCCACGACTTATCATCAGCTCGACGTCACTGCGGACGGTCCTCTGGCTTCGCTGCTGGCAGAGCTGGAGGGCCCAGTGGCCGTCTACTTCGCCCTGCCACCGCACGTGAGTCAGAAAGCCTGTGAGATACTGGCGCCGCGGCAGGTCCCTGCCGGCACCCGGCTCGTCATGGAGAAGCCCTTCGGCTCCGGAGAGGAGTCCGCGCGCCAGCTCAACCGGACACTCCTGAACCTCGTCCCCGAAGACCACATCCACCGGGTGGACCACTTTCTGGGCAAGGCCACAGTGCTGAACATCCTGGGCCTGCGCTTTGCCAACAACTTCCTGGAGCCTGTGTGGAACCGTGAACACATCGCGCAGGTGGAGATCATCTTCGACGAAGATCTGGCCCTCGAAGGCCGCGCCCGGTATTACGACAGCGCGGGCGCCCTCCGGGACATGATCCAGAGCCACTTGCTGCAGATCATGGCCCTGATGGCCATTGAACCGCCGGCCACGCTCGGCGAGCGCGACCTCCGGGACGCCATAGCCGCTGTCCTCCGTGCCAGCAGCATCAGGCCGCCGTACAAGACCAGCACGCGCCGTGCCCGCTACGCGGCCGGCAGCATCGACGGAAGGAAGGTCCCCGACTACGTCAAGGAGGAGGGGGTCGACCCGGACAGGAACACCGAAACGCTCGCTGAAATCCGCGTGGACATTGACAACTGGCGCTGGAAGGACGTGCCGTTCATTCTTCGCTCCGGCAAGGCGCTTGGCGACAAACGCAAGGAGGCCGTGGTCACGTTCCGGCCCGTGCCGCACCTTCCCAAGGGATTCTCCGGCGTTGACGCCCCCAACAAGCTCCGGATCGGTTTCGGGCCTGACACCCTCGAGCTCGACGTCGACGTCAACGGTCCCGGGGACATCTTCAGTTTGGACCGCACCACCCTCAATGCGGAGCTGAATGCCTCCGAACTGCTCCCCTACGGGGAGGTGCTGGAGGGCGTCCTGACCGGCGATCCCCTGCTCTCGGTCAGGGGAGACACCGCCGAGGAGTGCTGGCGGATTGTGGAGCCGGTGCTCAGGGCCTGGTCGCGGGACTCCGTTCCGCTGGAGGAATACGAGGCGGGCACGAACGCTCCGGACGGCTTGGCAGGTTCGGTCCGCAGCGAATAGGGCCGAATCGCTTTGGGTATGCAAAAGGGCCGGCCACCGTTTCAGGTGACCGGCCCTTTTCTGCATTCCCGTTGGGCTGGGACTGTGCTTGCTGTCCGGTGCTAGATGGCTGCTACGCCACGTTCGCCCGTCCGCACCCGCACTGCTTCGAAGACATCCATGGTCCAGACCTTGCCGTCGCCGGCCCGTCCGGTATTGGAGCTGGCAATGATGACATCCAGGATGTCGTCAGCCTGTTCGTCCGTGGCCAGAACCTCCACGCGGATCTTGGGCAGCAGGTCCACGTTGTACTCGGCACCCCGGTAGACCTCGGTGTAACCTCGCTGCCGGCCGTAGCCGCTGGCTGCACTGACCGTCAGGCCCTGGACCCCGTAGGCCTCCAGGCCTTCCCGGATGGCTTCGAGCTTCTCCGGACGGACGATTGCTGTAATCAGTTTCATGCCCCCACGCTTTCCTTGCCTGATGCTGCTTCTGTCTTCTTGCCCTCTACGCCCGGCGCGGCGGTCGTCGTGCCGCTGGTCTGGGCGTTGCCGGTGATCAGTTCATGCAGCGGCTGGAAGCTGCCGCCGTGGCCGCCGATGCCGAACTCGTAGGCGGTCTCGGCGTGCAGGCTGAGGTCCACACCCACCACTTCCTGTTCCTGGGAGACACGGAAGCCCATGAACTTGTGGATGGGGTAGGCGATGATGAAGGTCATGACCGAGGTGAAGGCGATGGCCATGAGGGCCGCCAAAGCCTGGGCGACGAGCTGGGTGGTGCCTCCCCCGTAGAAGAGGCCCGCCTGGCCCTGTGTCGGTGTCGCGAGGAAACCGATGGCCACGGTTCCGACGACGCCGGAGACAAGGTGGACGCCGACGACGTCGAGTGAGTCGTCGTAGCCCAGCTTGAACTTCAGTCCAACTGCCAGTGCGGAGGCGACACCTGCGACTACGCCGAGGGCGATGGCACCAAGCGGAGACACGTTGGCGCAGGCAGGGGTAATGGCGACCAGGCCGGCGACGACACCGGAAGCGGCGCCCAGCGAAGTCGGGTGACCGTCACGGTACCGTTCCACAGCGAGCCAGCCGAGCATCGCGGCTGCCGGGGCTGCCAGGGTGTTGATCCAGATCAGGCCAGCCTGTTCAACTGTGGCGGCCGCACCGGCGTTGAAGCCGAACCAGCCGAACCAGAGGATGGCTGCACCGAGCATGACAAACGGAATGTTGTGCGGGCGGTGGTTGGGGTCCTTGCCGAAGCCCTTGCGGTTACCGATGATCAGTACCAGGACGAGCCCTGCCACGCCGGCGTTGATGTGGACGACTGTGCCGCCGGCGAAGTCAATCACCGGAGCAAACGTCTGACCGAACCAGCCATCCTTGGAGAAGAGTCCCCCGCCCCAGACCATGTAGGCCAGGGGGGCGTAAACCAGGGTGGCCCAGATGGGCGTGAAGATGGTCCATGCCGAGAACTTTGCGCGGTCAGCGACGGCTCCGGAGATCAGTGCCACGGTGATGATGGCGAAGGTGGCGGCGTAGCCGACCTTGAGTAGATCCGCGGGATCGGTAAAGTTGTGCAGACCGAAGTGGCTGAACGGGTTCGCGAAGATCTGGAAGAAGTTGTCCTCGTTGCTCGTCGCCATCGACGCGCCCCACAGAACCCACATGATGCCCACGGTTCCGATGGCCACAAAGCTCATCATCATCATGTTCAAGGCAGCTTTCGCACGGGTCATGCCGCCGTAGAAGAATGCCAGGCCCGGGGTCATGAACAGCACGAGTGCTGAAGCGACCAGGAGCCAAACGAGACCTGCGGTGAGTTCCATGGTCTACGTCCTCTCTTGCTTTTGTTGTGCGGAGTTGCCCGCCCTGTCCCAACGCCTTTTGCGTTCTAAGTAAAGTTTTGCCGGGCTGTGTTTCGCTGGCGGAGGATTTAGATTGCCGGCCTGTTACAAGAACCTCCCGGAAGTAAATGGTGCATATCTGGCTTGTTACGGTTATGTTTCACCAGTCCCAAACCGCCACTCCGTCCCTTTTGCAAGGATCTCCGCTTCATGACGCCACGCTCCCGTCCCGCCGCCGGAAGACTGCGGTTCCCAGCCGTCAGGCGGGCCAGCCAGGCCCGGCTGCCCCGCGACATCAAGGTGATGCTTGTCGCAGCGTTCCTCATAGCCTTGGGTTTCGGGCTGGTGGCTCCGGTGCTCCCCCAGTTCGCCACAACTTTCGACGTCGGAGCTACCGCCGCAGCGGTGATCGTCAGCATCTTCGCGTTCATGCGGCTCATGTTCGCCCCTGCGGGCGGCGCGCTGATCGGTCGGCTGGGTGAGCGGCCGGTCTACGTAACGGGACTGCTCATCGTCGCGGCCTCCACCGCGGCCTGCGCCTTCGCGCAGAACTACTGGCAGCTCCTCGTGTTCCGGGGGCTTGGCGGCGCCGGATCGGTGATGTTCACGGTGGCGTCGATGGCGCTGGTGATCCGACTGGCCCCTCCGGAGAGCCGCGGGAGGGTGTCCGGCGCCTACGCCTCGGCGTTCCTGATCGGCAATGTCTGCGGTCCCATCGTGGGGGGCCTGCTGGCCGGGTTCGGGCTGCGGGTGCCGTTCCTGGCCTACGCCGGAGCCCTGGTGCTGGCGGCGCTCGTGGTGCAGACGCAGCTCAGCCACGTGCCGCGCACGGGCGGCCATGACGCTTCGGCCGTACCGGCCATGCAATTCGGTGAGGCGCTACGCGACAGCGCCTACCGTGCCT
Source organism: Arthrobacter sp. P1_B11 (assembly GCF_056406715.1). NCBI lineage: Bacteria > Bacillati > Actinomycetota > Actinomycetes > Micrococcales > Micrococcaceae > Arthrobacter > Arthrobacter sp. P1_B11. The sequence goes on along the minus strand of NZ_JBFTZQ010000001.1, from coordinate 460,383 downwards.
CGCTGTTCTCAAGTTTCGCCAACGGCTGGGCCACCTTCGGCGTGCGGATGGCCACCGTGCCCCTGTTCGCCGTCACCGCCCTAGGCTCCGGACCCGAGGCAGCCGGCTGGGCGCTGGCCGTTTTTGCCGCGGGCAACGCCGTGGCCCTGACATTTTCAGGCAGGCTGGCTGACAGTCTTGGCCGGAAGCCGATGATGCTCGCCGGGCTGGCGCTGACCGGACTGGCAACCGGCGGGATAGGCCTCACCCATGTGCTGGGCTGGTTCCTTGCCGCATCGATGCTGGCAGGCGTGGGCGCGGGCCTGCTGGGGCCTGCCCAGCAGGCCGCCGTAGCCGACGTGATTGGCCGCGAGCGGTCCGGCGGCCGGGTGCTCGCCGCTTACCAGATGACCGCCGACATCGGCGCCATCCTTGGACCGGTTTTTGCCGGTCTGCTGGCGGATGCGCTGGGCTACGGCTGGGCCTTCGCGGTGACGGGCAGCGTGCTGCTGCTGGCGGCTGTCGCCTGGCTTCTCGCCCGGGAGACGGCGCAGACGGCGACCGCGCCCCAGTCCAGCCAGTCCTAGTTCAGCAGCGCGTCGACAAAGCCTTCGGCTTCGAACGGGGCGAGGTCATCCGCGCCCTCGCCGAGCCCGATGAGCTTGACGGGAACGCCGAGGGACTTCTGGATGGCCACGACGATGCCGCCCTTGGCTGTCCCGTCCAGTTTGGTCAGGACGATGCCTGTGATGTTCACTACTTCGGCGAAGACCCGCGCCTGGTTGAGCCCGTTCTGGCCGGTCGTGGCGTCGAGCACCAGGAGCACTTCGTCCACTTCCGCGAGCTTCTCGATGACGCGCTTGACCTTGCCGAGCTCGTCCATGAGTCCGACCTTGTTCTGCAGCCGTCCGGCGGTGTCGATCATGACCACGTCGACTTCCTGTTCGATGCCTGCCTTGACCGCCTCATAGGCGACCGACGCCGGGTCCGCTCCGTCGACGTCGGACTTCACGGTGGCAACGCCGACCCGCTGGCCCCACGTGGCCAGCTGCTCGGCGGCGGCTGCGCGGAAGGTGTCCGCGGCGCCGAGCAGAACGTCCTTGTCCTCCGCGACCAGGACGCGAGCGAGCTTGCCCACAGTGGTGGTCTTTCCCACACCGTTCACGCCGACCACCATCATTACGGCAGGCTTGTCAGCGTGCCGTTCGATGTGGAGGCTCCGGTCCATCGTGGGGTCGACAAGCTTAATGAGCTCTTCTCGGAGGAGTGCCTTGACGTGATCGGGTGAACGGGTGCCCAGGACCTTCACCCGCTCGCGGAGGGCGTCCACAAGCTGCATGGTGGGCTCGGTGCCGAGGTCGGCGAGGAGCAGCGTCTCCTCCACCTCGTCCCAAACATTCTCATCAATCTTGTCGCTGGAAAGCAGCGCGAGCAAGCCCTTACCGAGGACGTTGTTCGACTTGACCAGGCGTTCCCGGAGGCGGGTGAGGCGTCCCTCCACAGGCAGCGGAGTCTCGACCGGAATAGTTTCGAGGCCGGCAACGTCGTCCGGAACCTCCGTTTCGACCCCTTCAACGTCGACGCCGCCCGGGGCCTTCCGCTCGGGAGCCGCCACCGGGCGGTCTTCCAGAAGGGTTCCGCCGCCTCCCAGCGGGTTCACCGGATCGTTGGCGTCGCGTGTATCTGGGTACCGGGTGCCGGACTTCCGTGCTTTAAGCAGCACCGGGACCAGCCCGCCGATGACTACCAGGGCAGCAAGAATGGGCAGGAGAATGGGGAGGATGTCGTTCACACCCCTAGCTTCTCATAACACCGCGCGACGCTGCGGGCGGTCCGGGCCTGTCCGTACAGCTAGACGTCGGCTCCCAGGCGCTGGCTGATCACAGTGGACACGCCGTCTCCGCGCATGGTTACGCCGTACAGCGCGTCCGCCACCTCCATGGTCCGCTTTTGGTGTGTGATCACGATGAGCTGGCTGGATTCGCGAAGCTCTTCAAAGATCGTAATGAGGCGGCCCAGGTTGGTGTCGTCCAGCGCCGCCTCCACCTCGTCCATCACGTAGAACGGCGAGGGCCGGGCTTTGAAGATCGCCACCAACAGCGCTACCGCCGTCAGGGACCTCTCACCGCCGGACAGCAGGGAAAGCCGTTTGATTCTCTTGCCCGCCGGCCTCGCCTCGACCTCGATGCCTGTGGTGAGCATGTCGCCGGGATCAGTGAGGACCAGCCGGCCCTCACCGCCCGGAAATAGCCGGGCGAAGACCCGGACGAACTGCGCCGACGTATCGGCGAAGGCCTCCGCGAACACGCGCTGCACCCTGTCATCGACTTCCTTGATGATGTCCAGCAGGTCCTTCCGGCTGGACCTGAGGTCTTCCAGCTGCGTGCTCAGGAACTGGTGCCTTTCCTCCAGCGCCGCGAATTCCTCCAGCGCCAGCGGGTTGACCTTTCCCAGGGACGAAAGGTCCCGTTCCGCTTTGCGGAGCCGCTTTTCCTGCTCTTCCCGCACAAAGGGCTTCCCCTCCACCACGGGCTTGCCGTCGTCATCGACGGGCGCCCGCAGCTCCGCCCATTTGTCCGTGGACCCGCCCGCCGGCAGCGGAACCGGCCGGTCCGGGCCGTAGTCCGCCACGAGCTGGTCGGTCGTGAGCCCCAGCTCTTCGACCGATCTGTTCTCCAGCACCTCAATCCGCAGCCTTTGCTGGCTACGGGCCAACTCGTCACGGTGCACCGAATCCGTCAGTTCCGCAAGCTCCCGGGCCAGGGCGTCGTTGGCGGTCCGGACCTCGGCCAGCTCACGGTCCCTCTGCTCCCTGTTTTGCTCGGCAATATCGCGTTCCCGGGCAGCCAGTTCGACCGAGATGTCACTGAACCGGATCGTGTGCGCCACCGCATGGGACACGGCAGCAGCCCGCCGTGCCTGGACCCTGCGGCGGCGTGCCCGCTCGGCGGCCTCCTCGCGGGCCCGGCGTTCCGAGGCGGCCGCGCGTTCCAGCGACGTTGCGCGGTTGCGGATAGCGGACAGCTGCTCCTCGGCGCTGCGCAGCGAGAGCCTGGCATCCATCTCGGTTGAACGCGCCAGGGTGGCAGCCTCGGCCATGGCGTCCCGCCGCCCGCTGGACGGCTCTTCCTCGGCAGGTGCCTCCTGGGCCGCAGCCAGCCGGGCGGCGATTGCGGTGAGGGCTTCCTGCTCGGTCACGATGTTGGCTTCGGCCCGTGCCAGCGACGCGGCCAGCCGTTCGCTCTCCCCCACGGCGCTGCGCAGGACCGAATTCAGGTGGCCCAGCCGTTCCGCCACGGCCGCGAGCCGCGCGTCGGAGTCATGCAGCCTTTCCAGTGCCGAGTCAGCCCTGTCCTGCGCCGCGGACCGGCGGGACTCCGCGCCCGCCAGTGCGAAACGGCATTGCTCCAGCCCTGCGGTGACCCCGGCAAGCCGGGACGCGGCGTCGTCGACGGCGGCCTGCACCTCAAGCAGCGACGGCGCCTTGGCCGAACCCCCGGTAACGGTGAGTGCCGTGAACACGTCGCCGGCGAGGGTGACGGCTGTCAGCCCGGGCCGTTCGCCAATCAGGCCGGCCGCGGAGTCCAGGCCATCGACGACGGCCGTCGACGCCAGCAGCCCGTGCACCGCCGCTGCGGCGGCGCCGGATGCCGACACGAGCTCCGTCGCCCATCGGGCACCCTCCGGCAGCGTGCCGGACCCGTCCGGCAGCTTCCCGGTGCCGTCCGGCGAAAAGCCCGCCGGCTTTGCCTGATCTTCAAGCAGCAGAGTGGCGCGGCCGGCGTCGTCGTCCTTCAGGAGCTGCACCAAGGCAGCCGCGGCTGCGCCATCCCGGACAACAACGGCATCCGAGGCAGTGCCAAGAGCGGCTGCAATGGCGGTTTCGTAGCCGGGTTCGACCGTCAGCGCCGACGCCAGCGATCCCACGACGCCGGGCAGCCCGGCCGCGAGGGCGTGCCCGGACCCGTCCTTGCGGTTAAGGCCCAACTGGAGCGCATCCCGCCGGGCCCGGAGTGCATCTCGCTCCCGCACGGCCTCCCGCTCGGCGCTCCGGAGGGATTCGATTTCTGCGAGAACGGCGTCCAGCACCGCAGTGGCGTCCTCGTACTCGGCGTCGAGGGATTCCTCGCCGTCCTCGACTCCGGCAACCTGCGATTCAAGCGCCGTGAACTCGGACTGGGCCAGCTTCCTGCGCTCATCGCCTGCAGCCTGGGACTCGCGCAGCCGGCCCACTTCTGCCTGCGCCGATTCCACCCTGGACCTCGCCGCCGCCACCTGGCCGGCAAGCCTGGCCAGGCCTTCTCGCCGGTCGGCAGCGGCACGGAGGGCGGCCGTGAGGCGCTTTTCCTCGGCAGCAGCGGCGCTTTCCGCCTCGCTTTTCGCGGCGGTGGCGGTCGCCAGAACGTCGCGCCTGGCGACGATTTGCTGCTCAAGTTCGGCATGCTCGGCCCGCACGCGGGCCGCCTGCCTTTCCAGCTGGTCGGGGTCTCGGCCGGGATCGGGTGCCGCGTCCGCGGAGCCCAGCAGCCGGCACCGTTCCTGCGCCAAGGAACCGAGCGACCGCAGCCGTTCGCGGCCGGCCGACAGCTGGTACCACGTGTCCCGTGCAGCATTCAATCTGGGGGTTGCCTCGGCAGCGAGCTGTTCCAGCGCGGCCTGTCGCTGACGGCCAGTTCCCAGCTCGTTCTCGACGACGGCGCGCCGCGTCTTGAGCGCGGTTTCGTCGGCGACGTCCTGGGCCAGGGTGTTCTGAAGCCGGACGAGGTCGTCGGCCAGCAGCCGGGCACGGGCATCCCGGACCTCGAACTGGACTGTCTGGGCACGCCGCGCAACTTCCGCCTGCTTGCCCAGCGGTGTCAGCTGGCGCCGGATTTCTCCTGTCAGGTCGCTGAGCCTCTGCAGGTTGGCCTGCATGGCCTCGAGCTTGCGGACGGTCTTTTCCTTGCGGCGCCGGTGCTTGAGGATGCCGGCGGCTTCCTCAATGAAACCCCTCCGGTCTTCGGGTGTGGCGTGCAGTACCTTGTCGAGCTGCCCCTGGCCCACAATGACGTGCATCTCGCGTCCCAGGCCGGAATCGGACAGCAGCTCCTGGATGTCCAGGAGGCGGCAACCGGCGCCATTGATGGCGTACTCGGAACCGCCGGTGCGGAACAGCGTCCGGGAGATCGTCACTTCGCTGTATTCGATGGGAAGCGCGCCGTCGGAGTTGTCGATGGTCAGCGAGACGTGCGCGCGCCCCAAAGGCGGGCGGCCGGAGGTGCCGGCGAAAATCACGTCTTCCATCTTGCCGCCGCGGAGCGTCTTGGCTCCCTGTTCGCCCATGACCCAGGCCAGCGCATCCACCACGTTCGATTTACCCGAGCCGTTGGGCCCCACCACCGCGGTGACTCCGGGTTCAAAGTCGAAGGTCGTGGCCGAGGCAAACGACTTGAAGCCCCGGACGGTCAGACTCTTGAGGTGCAAGGTATTTCGGATCTCCTGAGTGGCGGCAGCGGCTGCGTGTCCTGCCTAAATGTACTGCCATAAGGGCCGGAATCCGCGGATTTACGGCCTTTTGTGCCCGGAGACAGCGGTCACCAACGGCCGTTTCGGGGCCTCGGCTGGCACACCGGACAGGTGTAGGAGGAACGGTTCATGAACTGCTCGCGTTTCATGAGACTGACAATGCCGGACTCCGCGCACCGGCGGCATTCCTCCCCTTCCCGGCCGTACGCGTTGAGGGAACGGTCAAAATAGCCTGAGGCGCCGTTAACGTTCACGTACAAAGAATCGAAACTGGTGCCGCCTGCCGCGAGGGCGTCGAGCATGACCTCGCGGGCTGCAGTGAGGACCCGCTCGGCGTCCGCCCGCCGGAGCTTGTCCGTGGGGCGCGCGTAGTGAAGCTTGGCGCGCCACAGGGCTTCGTCTGCGTAGATGTTGCCGATCCCGGACACCAGGCCCTGGTCCAGGAGTGCCCTCTTGAGACCTGTCCTGCGGCTCCGCAGCCTGCGATAAAAGTCGTCGAAGGAAAAGTGCGGGTCCAAGGGGTCGCGCGCAATATGGGACGCTTCCTGGGCGACAAGGGGCATCGGCACCTCGGCCAGCCCGCCCGGGCCGGCGTCGTCCGTCGGGATGAGCGACGTGACGAACAGGCCGCCGAAGATCCGCTGGTCCACAAACCTGAGTTGCCCGGGCATCCCGGCCCGCGGGCTCAAGTGCAGCCGCACCTTGAGGTGCTTCTCGTCCGGCACGTCGCTGTCCTGCATCAGCAGTTGGCCGCTCATGCCCAGATGCGCCATCAGGGCAACCTGGGGCAGCACTGAAGGGTCGACCGAATCAGCGCCTTCGCCCTGCAATGGCATCCACAGGAATTTTCCGCGGCGGACCACGTCAAGGACCGTCGCGCCTTCAAGGTTCCCGGCAAAATCCTCAGGTCCCAAGGCGTGGCGACGCACGGACCTGGGATCCAAGACTTCGACGCCGGTGATGGTCCGGCCGAGAACCCAGTTCACCAGGCCGCGGCGGACCACCTCGACCTCGGGGAGTTCAGGCACCGCGCACCTAGCTGCCGGCGGCAGGTTCCGAAGGAGCTTCCGCCGTGTCTGCGCCGGAAAGCTTGCGCCAGGCGTCGGCTGCAGCTTCCTGCTCCGCTTCCTTCTTGGAGTGGCCCGATCCCTTGCCGTACGGCGTGCCGCCAATCTGCAGCTCTGCGACGAACGTCCGCGCGTGGTCTGGACCAGACCCTTCCACGGCGTAGTAGATGCTGCCGAGCTGACGGCCGGCAGCCAGTTCCTGGATGCTGGTCTTCCAGTCGGTGCCGGCCCCAAGGGCGGCTGCATCCTGCAGGAGCGGACCGATCAGGCGCATGACAAGCTGGCGGGCGGTCTCGATGTCGTTGGACACATAGGTGGCACCGATGAGCGCCTCCATCGTGTCAGCGAGGATCGATGCCTTGTTCTTGCCTTCGGTGAGCTTCTCGCCCTGCCCCAGGTAGATGTAGTCACCAATGCCCAGGCTGCGTCCAATGCCCGCAAGGGCACGGGTACTGACCACGGCCGACCGGCGCTTGGCGAGGTCGCCCTCGGGCAGCGTCGGGTTATCGCGGTAGAGCGCATCGGTTACTGAGAAACCCAAAATGGAGTCCCCCAGAAACTCGAGCCGTTCATTGGTGGGTATGCCCCCGTTTTCGTAGGCATAGGAACGGTGTGTCAGAGCAAGACGAAGCGTCTCGGTGTCAATGGAGACACCGAGACGCTTCAGAAGCTCTTCAGTTGAAGACATCCTGGTCAGCCTGTGGGCCGATTAGACGTCTGCGACCTTGCGGCCCTTGTATTCAAGGAACAGCGCGGTGCCAGCCGAGTCGGTGACGACCTTTGCCTGGTGCGGCAGGCTGTAAGTAACCTGGCCGTTCTCGACAGTCTTCACCAGGTGGGGGGCAGTCGCCTTCCACTGGGAGCGGCGGGCGCGGGTATTCGAGCGAGACATTTTCCGCTTCGGGACAGCCACGGCTAACTCATTTCTCTCTAGAAAAACACTTACAAATCAATTTTGCCGGTCAGGCTTAGCCAAGTCAGCTAGGGCAGCCCAGCGAGGATCTACGACCTCGTGGTGATGCCCCGGCTCGTCTTCCAGGCGCACTCCACATTCGGAGCACAGGCCCTGGCAGTCTTCCCGGCACACCGGCTGGAACGGCAGCATGGTTACAACTGCGTCCCGCAACACCGGCTCAAGATCGATTAGATCGTGCTCGATTCGATATTGCTCTTCTTCGTCTTCTCCGTCGGAGAACTGGGCGCCCTCGTAGAAGAAAAGTTCTTGCACATTGACTTCGAGGTCATACGCAAGGGGATCCAGGCATCTGCCGCATTCGCCGGTCACTTCGACGATAACGGTTCCGGAAACCAGAATTCCTTCGTGTACGGCCTCAAGCCTCAGGTCAAGCTCGATGTCCGAGCCTTCCTGAACGCCAATGAGCGCCACGCCAAGATCACCTGGCGCGGGCACATGTTCGGTGAGCGTACGCATGCTCCCCGGACTGCGTCCGAGGTCCTTGACATCAAGCATCAAGGGCGAACTAGCATCTCGTTTAATGAGAACTCCTGTTGAACATATGACCGACGTATTATCTTAGCCTGAAGTCCTCGGGGGACTCAAACCGGAGGCCGGCCCCGGCAAAGCGGAGGAGCTAAGGCCAGCCGCCATGCGACCGGGAAAAGCACCACACAACCGGCGGAAAGCCGGAATGTACCGGTCAAGCCTACCCTCTCGACGGCTGGCCCGGGGCAGGCCCACCCGCGACAAGCCGTTTCAGGACGGACCGGGGCACATATTCGGCCACGTTCCCGCCCAGGGTGAACACTTCCTTGATCAGTGTCGAGGACAGGTGCAGGTAGTGCGCCTCAGCGGGCAGGAACACTGTCTCCACGCCGCTCAGTTGCCGGTTCATGGTGGCCATGGGCAGCTCGTAGTCAAAATCCGAGGACGAGCGCAGGCCCTTGACGATGGCGGACACGCCGCGCTGGCGGCAGTACTCGGCAAGGAGGCCTTCACCGACAGGCTCCACGACGATGCCACGCAGGGAGGCCAGCGTCTCCTTGGCCATCTCGATCCGTTCCTCCAGCGTGAACCGGTACTTCTTGGCGTAGTTGGTGGACACGGCCACGATCACTTCGTCGAAGAGGCTCGCGGCCCTGGCGATGACTTCAAGGTGTCCGTTGTGGATGGGGTCGAAGGAGCCTGGGCATACGGCGCGTCTCATGCTCCGAACCTACCGTATGTCCAAGCCGGGATACCATGACTGGATGCATCAGCCGCGCAGGAAAGTGGGCTGACCGGACAGGCGGGAACGTAATGGCAGAGACACTTCCGGCGCCCTGGCAGCGGGCGGCCATGGGGGCGAACCTCCTGGCTTCCGACGGAACCCTGGGCGTCACGATCTTCGAAGAAATGACCACTCTGGCCGTCCGGACCGGCGCCATCAACCTCGGCCAGGGGTTCCCGGACGAAGACGGCCCCGCGGAAATCAAGGCAGCCGCCCAGGCGGCGATCGCCCAGGGCTCTAACCAGTACGCACCGGGCAAAGGCATCCCCGAGCTGAGGCAGGCTGTCTCCGCCCACCAGCAGCGCTTTTACGGACTGGCTCCGGATCCGGACACCGAGGTCATCGTCACTACGGGCGCTACCGAGGGTATCGCCGCATCGCTGATGGCGTTTGTGGGCCCCGGCGACGAGGTCCTGACCTTTGAGCCCTTCTACGACTCCTATGGCGCGATTATCGGCCTTTCCGGTGCCACGCATGTCACGGCGCCGCTGCTCGCCCCTGACTTCATGCCTGACCTCGCGGCACTCGAAAATGCGTTCAGCAGCCGCACCAAAGTGGTGTTGCTCAACAATCCGCACAACCCCACCGGCGCCGTCTTTCCGGCGGACGTCCTGCAGCGCGTGGTCGAACTGGCCCGGAAGTATGACGCCCTCATCGTCACCGACGAGGTCTATGAGCACCTCACGTTCGGCGTCGGCCACATCCCGGTGGCAACCCTGCCGGGTGCCGCGGAGCGGACCGTCACCATCTCCTCGGCCGGCAAGACCTTCTCCTTCACCGGCTGGAAGGTTGGCTGGCTGAGCGGGCCGGAGCACCTCGTGTCTGCCATCCGGACCGTGAAGCAGTTCCTCACCTACAGTTCCGGCACGCCTTTCCAGAGCGCGATTGCGGCCGGGCTGGGGCTGCCCGACGCGTTCTACGACGGCGTCGCCGCCACGCTGGGAAAGAAACGCGACATCCTGAGTGACGGTCTCAGGGCGGCGGGCCTGGACGTGTTCACGCCGCAGGGCACGTATTTCGTGAATGTCGACACGTCTCCCCTGGGGATCAGTGATTCCGTGGAACTCGCCCGGCGCCTGCCTGAGCTCGTGGGCGTGGCCGCCATTCCCGTTCCTGTGTTCTGCCACCCCGAGGGGGCCGAGCGAACGAGGAGCCTGCTGCGGTTTGCCTTCTGCAAGAAGACCGAGGTCCTGGAAGAAGCGGCCACCAGGCTGGCGACCTTGCGGGACAGGCTCTGACGGTGGCGGAAGGTCACTCGCCGGTGTCGCGTTTTCTCCGCACCACCGGCCAGCATGCCGTCATAGAACCGGACCCGTTCACTGACGGCGGCTTCGTGCTCAGCATCGGCGGGGCCGAGCAGTCACACGTCGACCTGGCGGAACCGGAAGACATCTTCTACGAGTACCTGCGCCGGATCGGTCACATGGTGGACCTCGCGGCGCCCTGGGGGGAGGCGGTCACTGCCCTGCATCTCGGAGCCGGCGCGCTGACCCTGGCCCGGTACATCCAGGCGACCCGCCCGGGATCCGTGCAGTACGCAGTGGAGCTTGAACGGGAGCTTCTGGACTTCGTGCTGGAGCAGCTACCGCTGCCCGAAGGCACCGAACTGCACACGGTTATCGGCGACGCCCGCGAAGCGCTGGCGGAGCTGCCCGCGGACCTGCGCTTTGACGTCGTCATCCTGGATATCTTCTCCGGCCCCGACGCTCCGGAACATATCGCCTGCCAGGAGTTCTATAAGGAATGCGCGGCACGGCTGTCGGCGCGCGGCGTGCTGATCGTGAACGTCGGTGACGAGCCTGGCCTGACCCTGGTCCGCAGCCAGGTCGCGGCCCTGCGGCGTGCCATGACCGATGTGGCCGCCTTCGCCGAAGCCGGCATGTTCACCGGCCGGTATCCCGGGAACATCATCCTGGCCGGCACGCAGAAGCCATGGCCGCCCGAATGGACGGCCGCCCTGACAGCCCGCGGGCCGCACCCGGCCAAGGTACTGGCGGGAGTCGACCTGGATCAGCTGTCAGGCTGAGGCTCAGTCCTCTGCCTCCGGAACGACGTCCACCTGGTGGTCGCTGACGGGCTCGGCGAACCACAGCCGGGTTTCGCCGTATTTCTTCTCCGCGAAGCGTTCCAGGGCTGCAGGCCAGAACGGCTCCGGCGTCCTTGACGACCTTTCCACCACCACCACCGCGCCCGGCGCCAGGTGGCGGGCCAGTTTCCCGAGGACTGCGGCCAGGGCCGGCTCGTCCAGCGGGTACGGCGGGTCCAGGAAAACCACATCCCACCGGGTTCCATCAGCCGTCCGCTCCAGGAACGACTCAACCCGCGAGCGGTGTACGGTGACCGTCTTCCGGCCCAGCACACCGTTGATCAGGTCCGCATTCCGCTGGCACACGGCGCTCGCCCGGTCGGCAAATTCGACGAGGTCGACAGCCTGGGCGCCCCTGCTGGCGCTCTCCACGCCCAGTGAGCCGGAGCCCGCGTACAGATCGAGCACGCGGGAGCCAGCCAGCACATCGAAGGCGTCCAGCCGGGAGAACAGGGCTTCCTTAACGCGGTCGGTGGTGGGACGCGTCAGCGAACCCGGCACGCTGACCAGCGGCGTTCCTCCCGCAGCCCCTGCCACGATCCGGCTCATGCCGCCGGCCCCGCTTCCGCCCGGCGTGCCGCTGCTTGGGGTCCCAGCGCATCGGTGCTGCTAGCCACGTTCAAGGAACGCCTCCTTCTCGGGGTTCAGGTAATCGTCGATGGCCTCCGCCAGTGCCGGGTGGTCCGCGAGCGACGGGTCGCTGCCGACGATGTCCTGGGCGTCCTGCCGGGCGCGGGCGATGATGTCCTCGTGTTCCAGCACTCTCAGCAGTTTCAGCGTTGACCGGCCGCCGGACTGGGACGCGCCTAGGATGTCGCCCTCGCGCCGCAGTTTCAGGTCCTCCTGGGAGAGTACGAACCCGTCTGTGGTGGCGGCCACGGCATCCAGCCGGCGGCGGCTGGGGTGGCCGGGTTCAAGCGTGGTGACGAGCAGGCAGGTTCCCGGCAGCCCACCGCGGCCCACCCGTCCGCGCAGCTGGTGGAGCTGCGAAATGCCGAACCTGTCCGCGTCGAGGATGACCATCAGGGTGGCGTTGTGCACGTCCACACCCACTTCGATCACGGTGGTGGACACCAGCAATTTGGTCTCGTTGGCCGTGAACGAGGCCATGGTCTCTGACTTCACGAGGGGATCCTGGCGCCCGTGCAGCGGTGCCAGCGGCACACCCGCCAGGGCCGGTTCCTCGCGGAGATGTTCGACGACGCCTGTCACCGAGGCCAGCTCGCGTGCGGCACCGTCCCCCTCCAGTTCCCCGGCGCCGGGTTCCGCTTCGCCGGGACTGAAGTCGCCGTCGTCGTCCGTTCCGATCTTGGGGCACACGACATAGACCTGGTGCCCGGCGTCAATCTCTTCCCGGGCCCTCGACCAGATCCGGCCTGCCCAGCCGGGGTTCTCCGCAAGGCCCACCACGTGCGTGCTGATGGGCGCCCTGCCTGCCGGCAGCTCGTCCAGCACGGACGTTTCGAGGTCACCGAAGACGGTCATGGCCACCGTCCTGGGGATGGGGGTGGCGGTCATGACCAGCAGGTGTGGGGGCTTGCTCGCCTTCGCGCGCAGGGCGTCGCGCTGTTCCACGCCGAAGCGGTGCTGCTCATCCACCACGATGAGGCCGAGATCGTAGAAGGAAACGTTGTCGCTGAGCAGGGCGTGGGTGCCGATGACGATGCCGGCGGTGCCGGAGGCGGCGTCGAGCAGCGCCTGCTTGCGGGCGGCGGTGGGCATGGAACCGGTGAGCAGGCTGACCTGGACCGTGTGGTCGCCCAGGCCGCCCAGCAGCCCGTCGGCGGCCAGCGGCCCGAGCGTCCGCCGGATGGAGTCAAAGTGCTGCGCTGCGAGGACCTCCGTGGGTGCCAGCAGGGCAGCCTGTCCCCCGGCGTCGACGACCTGGAGCATGGCCCGCAACGCCACGATGGTCTTGCCTGATCCCACCTCGCCCTGCAGCAGCCTGTTCATCGGTCCGTCCTGTGACAGCTCACCGGAGAGCGTCTTGCCCACGGCGGCCTGTCCGCCGGTGAGGGTGAACGGCAGCTGGCGGTCGAAGGCAGCCAGCAGTCCGTCGGGCAGGGGCCGGCGGGCTGTTGCTTCCTCGGCGGCGAGCTGGGCGCGGCGCCGGGCAAGGGCAGACTGGAGCACCAGGGCCTCCTGGTACCGGAAGCGGTCCCGGGCGCGCTGCCAGTCCACAGGGGTCTGCGGCGCGTGGATCAGGCGGTAGGCCTCCGCGACGGGCAGGAACTTCTCGCGCGCAGAGATGCCTGCGGGCAGCGGGTCCGGCAGGTCATCCAGGTCAACGGTGTCCAGGAGCGTCGCGATCACCTTCTGGATTGACCAGCTGGTGAGTTTCGCGGTTGCCGGGTACACCGGGATGGGCATGGCGGCCAGTTTTTCCGGATCCATCCCCGGAGTGTCCGGGTCCTCGTCGAGCAACAGGAAATCGGGGTTGGTCAGCCCCAGCGATCCGCCATAGCGGGTCACCTTTCCGGAGAACATGGCCCGGCGGCCGGGCTGGAGTTCGGTTTTGGCCCGGAAGCCGTTGAAGAAGCTGACTTTCAGGGTGCCCGGCAGGCCGGCCCCCGCAGACCGGACTGAGTTGCCGGCACCGGCGTCGTCGGAGATCACGACGTCGGTCAGGGAACCGCGCCGGGCTCGCATCTGCCGGGTGCTGTTCGAGACGACCCTTGCGATGAGTGTCACTTCCTCGTCCAGGGGAACCTCGCTGATGGGCGTGAGCTCACCCCGGCTCAGATAGCGGCGCGGAAAGTAGTTGAGCAGGCCGCCAACCGTGGTGATCCCCAGGTGTTTTTCGACGACGGCTGCGGAGCGTTTGCCCATCCGGCGCTCCAGGCCGAGTTCAAGCTCGGTGTTCATCTTTCCTCTGCGTTCATCGGCCCTCTGTGTTTCATCAACCCTCGAGGCTCCGGACATCAGCCTCCACCGGGTTGGGGTCTCGTGGCAGTGCCAGCTCGCTGACTGTTACGCCGGTGGGCTCGCCGAGGGAACCGATCATCTCCAGGGCGGGACCTGGCTCCAAGACGTGCACATGGACCCGCCAGCGGTACCGGCCTTCCTGATCCGGAGACGGCCCCACCTGGCTCATGATCACAGAATCCCCGACCTCGTCGAGGCGCTGCCTGAGAGTGGCCGCGTCCAGCGGCGACAGGCTGATGGTGCACATGACCTCCACGCCGTCGTCATCCGGCAGGTCCGCGTGGATGTGGGGGTCCTGCACGTCGTAGCCGTGCAGGCCGTCCAGCAGTTCACTCTGGAGTTCCCCGCCGAGTACCGCCGACCGCAGGCAGTCAAGGATCAGCAGCATCCCCACGCCGCCGGCGTCCACGACGTGGGCGGCCTGCAGGGCATCGAGTTGGCCCTCGGTGCGGACGACGGCCTCGAGTGCTGCCTCAACTGCGGCGTCCAGCACCAGGCCCAGGGCGTGGTTGCTGTCATTCCCGTTCTGGGCGGCGTCGACGGCGGCCGCTGCCCGGGCGGCTGCCTCCATGACCGACAGCATGGTCCCGGGCACAGGGTCGCTGAGCGCCGACCAGGCCCGGATCTGCGCCCGGTTGAGGGCCGCGGCCAGCAACGTGGCGGTGAGCCGCATGTGCCCCGACAAGGGCTCGGCGGCGGCGCACAGGAAAACCGAGAACAGTGTGCCGGAGTTTCCCCTGGCCTGCTCCATCGCGGCCTGCCCGGCTTTGGCGAGGACCGCACCGACGTCGTTCTGGGCCGGGACCAGCTGAATGCTGGCCCTCTGCGACGTTTCCGGCGGGGACTCCTGAAGCGCACGGGCCGCTGCCCGGACTGTCAGGTAAAGGTTGGTGCCGGTGTCGCCGTCGGCCACCGGGAAGATGTTGATCGCATTGAGGCGGTCACTGTGGTTCCCCAGGGCTGTTTCGGCCTTGCCCAACCACCGCTTCATCGCTTGCGCGTTGGCGGCAATCTTAGTCTGCAAAGTGATCCCATCCCACGGAGTCAGCGGGCCGTCCCGCGATCTTAACGCCCGCCGCTTCATTCGAACCGCGGGCCTGTACTGAGCCTATCCCAGTGAACCCGGGAGGCAGCTGAATGTTCGCGGGGAATGTAGCAAGCAGGCCGTGGTCCTCTCCGCCGCCCAGCACCCACGCCAACGGATCGGCCCCCAGGAGCGCGGCGGCCGGCCGCAGTGACGCGGCCAGCTGCTTCAGCTTCCCGGGATCAAGGTCCAGCACGACGTTGCTCGCAACAGCGAGCCGGGTGCCGTCCCGCACGAGCCCGTCCGAAATGTCCATCATGGCGGTGGCTCCTGATGTCCGCGCCCCTGGCCCGGCATCAAGGGGCGGCTCGGGGCGGCACTGGAGATCCAGGAACAGCCTCAGTTCCGGGGCCAGCGATGCCACAGGGTGGTTCGACTCCAGGAGTGCGAGCCCCGCAGCCGCGCAGCCGGCTTTGCCGGCAATGGCCAGAGTGTCGCCGGCCGTTGCCCCGGACCTGAGTACGGGCTGGCCTCCACTGAGGGTGCCGAGAACCGCCACAGTGACGGACAGCTCGCCCCCGCGGCCCAAATCGCCTCCGGCGACAGAGCATGATCCTGCCCCGAGCTTTCCGATGGCCGCGGCCAGCCCGTCCGCCAGGTCCTCGATCCATTCCACCGGAGTGTCGGCCGGCATGGTGAGGCTGACCACGAGCGTGGTTGCGGTGGCGCCCATGGCATTGATGTCGCTGAGGTTCTGGGCTGCCGCCTTCCACCCCACGTCGTAGCCGGTGGTCCGGTAGCCGTTGTTCCACTGGAGCCGGAAATCCTGGTCCTGTACCTGGGTGTCGATGCTGATGACAGTCCGGCCGTCCGGCACGGCAACGATGGCGGCATCATCGCCAGGACCCAGGAGAACGGCCGCGCTGTGCACGGCGTTCAGCTCCAGCCGCGGGAAGATCCGCGTGAGCAACTCGGCTTCGGACAGTTCGGCGACAGTCAGTGGTGATTGGGGCACGCCACTACGCTACCGCGACGGGACGACATTGTTTCCCGGCATGCGGGGCGCCGGTGACCTCACGGCAATTCGGGTCCTGACTCCGGGATAGGGTTAACGCATGCACTGCCGCCGCACCCCTGGATCAGCCCGAACAGCCCGAAACCTTCGGGTCCCCGGACCGGCCAGCCGGCCCGGCATCTGGTCAGTCCTGGCCGTGGCTTCAGCCGCCGCCCTTGCGCTGGGCGGCTGCTCCCCCGCCGTCGATGTTGCGCCCGCCGCCGACGCCGCGAACCCGGCCTGCGCTCCCATGATGGTGGCACTCCCGGACGCCATCGGCGATGCACGCCTCCGCAAGACGAACAGCCAGGCGACGGCCGCATGGGGTGATCCCTCCCAGGTGATCCTGCGGTGCGGAGTCAACGTACCCGGGCCCACCACGGACCGCTGTGTCAGCGTCAATGACGTCGACTGGGTCATCAAGGAGGGCGATCCCGTGTGGACATTGACCACCTTCGGCCGCGAACCGGCCACGGAAATCCTGATGGACCCGAACAAGATCAGCTCGGCGACTGTGCTGGCCGACCTCTCCGGGGCTGCCGGGAAAATCAAGGCAAGCCGCAACTGCGTTGGCCAGGAAGACCTTCAGGACCTGCCCACCAGCAAGTAGGTCCCGACAGGCTCGACCAGAGGTGGTCAAACCCCGGGGCCGGACGGGCCCGGCCAGCGGCGCGTCCTAGCGGAGACCGGTTTTGCGCTTCAGCGCCAGATAGATGAGTTCGTCGATCAGCTCCGCGTAGCTCAGCCCCGAGGCGGCCCACATCTGCGGATACATGCTCTTCGGCGTGAATCCAGGCATGGTGTTGATCTCGTTGATGATGAGCGCGCCGTCGGCGGTGTAGAAGAAGTCGACCCGGCTAAGGCCCTCGGCCCCGACTGCGTCGAATGCCACGGCGGCGAGCTCCCGCACCCGGGCTATAGCCTCCTCGGGCATAGCCGCGGGGCAGCTCAGTGCGGCGGCGTCATCCACGTACTTGGCGTTGAAGTCGTAAAACTCATGGTCACCGGCGGCCACGGAAATTTCTCCAGGCAGGGACGTCCGCGGTGCAGCGAAGCCCCGGCCTTCCAGCACGGCGCACTCGATTTCCCTGCCGACGATGCCGGCCTCGATGACGAGCTTGGGGTCGTGTTCACGGGCGGCCTCGATGGCCGCGTCGAGGTCCTCAAGGCGATCCACCTTTGAGATACCCATGGAGGATCCGGCGCGGGCGGGCTTGACGAACACGGGGTAACCGAGCAGGTCGACACGCTTCCGCACCGATTCGGGATCGTTGCGCCACTGCCGGTCCGTCACAGCGATGTAGGGGCCAACCTGCAGTCCGGCGGCCTCGAAGACCACCTTCATGAAATGCTTGTCCATGCCCACGGCGGACGCCAGTACCCCGGCACCTACGTATCGCGTGTCGGAAAGCTCCAGGAGGCCCTGGATGGTTCCGTCCTCGCCGAACGGACCGTGCAACAGCGGGAAAACCACGTCCACCGTGCCGAGTTCCTGCGGCACCTCGTTGGGCGAGGCCACGATAAGCTGGTGCTCCCCGCCGATTTCGGCGAGTGTCACGGTCTGGGACGACGGCGCAACCTCTGGCAGGGAGGTCGACGAAAGTGACCACTGCCCGGTGTCCCCCGCGGCAAGAACCCACTGCCCGGACTTGGCAATCCCGATGGGAATGACGTCGTATTTGTTGCGGTCGATTGCGCCCAGCACCCCGGCTGCCGTGACGCAGCTGACGGCGTGTTCACTCGAACGCCCGCCGAAGAGCACCGCAACGCGGGGCCTGCTCGTCTGGGCGTTGTCCGCTGCGGTCAAGTTTTCTTCCGACACTGTCAGTAATCGCCTTCGGATTTAAGTTCCCGGGCCAGCAGTAGCGGCCCCAGTTGGTCAACGGACAATTTTCCGGCCAGCACGGCGACGACGGCTGCCGTGATGGGCATCTCGACGCCGAGCTTACCGGCAAGTTCATGGACAGCCTGCCCGGACTTGATGCCCTCGGCCGTCTGGGTCATCTTTTCGGCGACTTCATCCAGGGTGAGTCCCTGGCCGAGAAGCCGGCCGGCAGTGTGGTTCCGGGACAGCGGCGACGAGCAGGTGGCCACGAGGTCCCCCAACCCGGCGAGTCCCGCCATGGTTTGTGCTTCGCCGCCCAGAGCCAGAGCCAGGCGGGAGGTCTCCGCAAGTCCTCTGGTGATCACCGACGCTTTGGTGTTATCGCCCATCTGTTTGCCCTCGCAGATTCCCACCGCCAGGGCTATGACGTTCTTGACGATGCCGCCGATCTCGACGCCCACAATGTCCGAGGTGGTGTAAGGGCGGAAATACGGGGAGGTGCAGCTCCTGGCGATCCAGCCGGCGACCGCGGAGTCGGGACACGCCACGACCGAGGCCGTGGGTTCCTCCCGGGCGATTTCCATGGCCAGATTGGGCCCGGACACCACGGCAATGCGGTTGGCGGGGATATCCAGCTCCTGGCCGATGACTTCGCTCATGCGGGCGTCGGTGCTGAGTTCGAGGCCCTTCATGAGGGACACCACCAGGGCGTCCGCCTCCAGCAGGGGCTTCCATTCGCGCAGCTGCAGGCGCAGCGACTGCGCCGGAACGGCGAGGACCACGAGGTCTGCTCCGGCGAGCACCTCGGCCACGTCGGTGGACGCCGTGATGCTCGGCGGGAGTTCGACGTCGGCGAGGTATTGCGGGTTGCGGTGGTACCGGTTAATTTGCTCTACGACTTCCGCGCGCCGGCCCCAAAGGCGGATGCGGCGGTCGACGCCCGAGGCTGTGGCGGCGTCGGCGAGGATCTTGGCGAACGTGGTTCCCCACGAGCCTGCGCCGAGGACCGCCACCGACACCGCGGCACCGGGCCGGGCCCGCTCAGGCGTCATTGTCCGCCCCGCTCCACGTCGCGGCCGTGCTTCGTCTGGTTGTGCGCAGCGGGGTCCCAGCGTTTGGCGGGGGGCTGCTCAGCGCGGAGTTCAGCCAGAAGGCCGGTGACTGCATCCATGATGGCCTCGGTGGCCTCCGTCAGGGTGGCTTTGTCCCTGGGCCGGCCCTCGAAGCGCGAAAGATCCACGGGATCGCCAATCAGGATCCTGGAAGTTTTCCGCGGAAAAAGATGGAAACGCTTGGCATACCGGGGGAAGACCTCGTGGGCGCCCCAGTGGGCCATGGGCACGACGGGGATACCTCCTTCGAGTGCAAGCCGGGCAGCGCCCGTGTGGCCCTTCATGGGCCAGAGGTCCGGATCCCGCGTCAGCGTGCCCTCCGGGTAGATGACAATCGCCCCGCCCTCTGCCACGATCTCCTGGGCGAGCTGCAGGGAGCGGTTGGCACCCGCCGTCGAGCGTTCCACCGGAATCTGCTTGACGGCGTGGAGCAGCTTACCGAGGACCGGCACCTTGAAGAGGCCTGCCTTGGCGAGGAAGTGCGGGGCGCGCTTCTGGTTGTAAAGCATGTGCCCGACGACCAGCGGATCGATCTCGGTGCAGTGGTTGGGTGCCGCAATGAAACCGCCGGCGGGAAGTTTTTCTGTGCCTTCCCATTTCTTGTTCATCATCAGTGTCAGGAGGGGCCGCGCAATCCCGGCGATGATCACGAACGTGATGTGGCTCTTGGCCGATTCCTTCACAGGGGCACGCTACTTCGCAGCAGTGATGTCGAAATCGGCGCCCAGGCCTGCGAGCTTTTCATTGAAGCGCTCATAGCCGCGGTTAATGATGTCCATACCCGTCACCCGGGACGTGCCGGTGGCGGCCAGGGCTGCGATGAGGTGGCTGAAGCCGCCCCGCAGGTCCGGAACATCGATGTCGGTGCCCTTGAGCTGCGTCGGGCCGGAGATGACGGCTGAGTGGAGGAAGTTCCGCTGCCCGAAACGGCACGGGACGCTGCCCAGGCATTCCCGGTGGACCTGGATGCTGGCTCCCATCCGGATCAGGGCGTCGGTGAAGCCGAATCGGTTCTCGTACACGGTCTCGTGCACGATCGAAACGCCCTCGGCCTGCGTCAGTGCGACAACAAGCGGCTGCTGCCAGTCCGTCATGAAGCCCGGGTGGACGTCGGTTTCGAGCACCAGCGGGCTCAGCTTGCCGCCGCGGTGGTAGAACCGGATGCCGTCGTCGCCGATGTCCATGCCGCCGCCCACCTTGCGGAAGGTGTTCAGGAAGGTCATCATGTCGCGCTGGGAAGCGCCTTCAACGAAGATGTCGCCGCGGGTGACCAGAGCAGCGGAAGCCCAGGACGCAGATTCGTTGCGGTCAGAGAGTGCCCGGTGGTTGTAGCCGCCCAGGTCCCGGACACCTTCAATGCGGATGGTGCGGTCCGTCTGGACGCTGATGATGGCGCCCATCTTCTGCAGCACAGCGATGAGGTCCACGATCTCGGGCTCGGTAGCCGCGCCGGAGAGTTCGGTGATGCCTTCGGCGCGCGTGGCACTCAGGAGGACCTGCTCCGTAGCGCCCACTGAGGGGTACGGCAGGGAGATTTTGGCGCCGTGGAGTCCCTTGGGCGCGGAGATGTGGATGCCGCCCGGGCGCTTCTCCACGACGGCGCCGAACTGGCGCAGCACGTTCAGGTGGTAGTCGATCGGGCGGTCGCCGATCTTGCAGCCGCCGAGATCGGGGATGAAAGCCTCACCGATGGCGTGGATCAGGGGGCCGCACAGCAGGATCGGGATGCGTGAGTCACCGGCGTGGGCGTCAATGGCCGTGCTCGGCGCCGTCTTGGCGTCCTTCGGATCCAGGGTGAGATCACCGGTCACGGGATCCTTCTCCACGGTGACCCCGTGGAGCTGGAGCAGGCTGGTGACAACCTCGACGTCCTTGATTTCCGGAACGTTCCGGAGCACCGAAGGCTCATTGCCCAGCAGCGCCGCCACCATGGCCTTGGGCACAAGGTTCTTTGCACCGCGGACCTTGACACGGCCAGTTAGCGGGACGCCTCCGCGGATTGTCAGAACACTACTCATTTACCGGTTTCCTCACGACTACTCGTCCCCAAATCCTTACAAAGGCACCAGCTAAGCATATGAGCTTGCGTTACCGAACCGAAATACGGCCCCTTGTGAAAGCCGTCTCCGCGGGACCTGCGGCCGGGCACTGCGGGGCCAGGGAGTGGATCCACAGGGGGCTCAATACAGTATTCACCCGTATGGGCCCGGCAACGGAAAGGCCCGCCGCAGATTCGTGCGACGGGCCTCCGACTGGGTAACAGGACCTACGAAAGCCTGGCCGGCAGGGTCTTCGGCTTGAAGGCCGGCCGGGTGGCCTCGTAGGTGGTGATGTCTTCCTCGTGCTGCAGCGTCAGGCCGATGTCGTCGAAGCCCTCGAGCAGGCGCCACCGCGTGTAATCGTCGATCGAGAATGGAGCAACCACGTTCCCGCAGATGACGGTCTTGGACACGAGGTCCACGGTCACCTCGGTGCCGGGGGCGTTCTCGAGTGCCTTCCAGATCAGTTCGATGTCATCTTGCGCCAGTTCGGCAGCCAGGAGTCCCTGCTTGCCCGAGTTGCCGCGGAAGATATCGGCGAACCGGGAGGACAGCACGGTCTTGAAGCCGTAGTCCTTGAGCGCCCAGACTGCGTGCTCGCGGGAGGAGCCGGTCCCGAAGTCGGGCCCGGCCACCAGCACGGAGCCGGCGTTGAAGGGTGCCTGGTTCAGGATGAACGCCGGGTCTTTCCGCCAGGCCGAAAACAGTGCATCCTCGAAGCCCGTGCGGGTGATCCGCTTGAGGTAGACCGCCGGAATGATCTGGTCGGTGTCAACATTGCTCTGGCGCAGCGGGACGCCGATTCCGGTGTGGGTGGTGAACTTTTCCATGGGGCCTTCCTAGGCTGCGTCGGTCGTCTGGAGGGCGGCGGATTCCGGGGCCGGATCGAGGTCCGACGGCGAGCTCAGCGTTCCGCGCACTGCCGTGGCAGCTGCCACCACAGGCGACACCAGGTGGGTTCGTCCGCCTTTGCCCTGGCGCCCTTCAAAGTTGCGGTTGGACGTGGATGCGCAGCGCTCCCCCGGCTCAAGCTGGTCCGGGTTCATGCCCAGGCACATGGAACATCCGGCGAAGCGCCATTCTGCACCGAAATCCTTGAACACCCGGTCCAGGCCCTCGGCTTCCGCTTCCAGACGGACGCGGGCCGAGCCCGGCACCACGAGCATGCGGACCTTGGGATCCTTCTCGCGGCCGCGGATGATGTCAGCCGCGGCCCGGAGGTCCTCGATGCGGGAGTTCGTGCAGGAACCCAGGAAGACCGTGTCCACCCGGATGTCCTTCATGCGTGTCCCTGCCTCCAGGCCCATGTACTGCAGCGCACGTTCGGCTGCCGCCTTGGCGTTCTCATCGCCGAAGTCGTTGGGGGAAGGGACCTTGTCCGACAGCGGGACGCCCTGGCCGGGGTTGGTGCCCCAGGTGACGAACGGCTCGAGCGTGTCGGCGTTGAGGTCCACCTGGGCATCGAAGACGGCGTCATCGTCGCTGCGCAGGGTGGACCAGTATGCGACGGCGGCATCCCAGTCGGCACCTTCCGGTGCGTGCGGGCGGCCCTTCATGTATGCGTAGGTGGTTTCGTCCGGAGCGACCAGGCCGGCGCGCGCCCCTGCCTCGATGGACATGTTGCAGATGGTCATCCGCGCTTCCATGGACAGTGCCCGGATGGCCGATCCGCGGTACTCCAGGACGTAGCCCTGGCCACCGCCGGTGCCGATCTTGGCGATCACTGCAAGGATGATGTCCTTGGCTGTGACGCCGGGACGGAGGGTGCCCTCGACATTGATGGCCATGGTCTTGAACGGCTTCAGGGACAGGGTCTGGGTGGCCATGACGTGCTCCACCTCGGACGTGCCGATGCCCATGGCCAGCGCGCCGAAGGCGCCGTGGGTTGAGGTGTGCGAATCGCCGCAGACCACGGTCATGCCGGGCTGGGTCAGGCCAAGCTGGGGACCCACCACGTGCACGATGCCCTGTTCGGCGTCGCCCAGAGAGTGCAGGCGCACCCCGAACTCTTGGCAGTTGTTGCGCAGCGTCTGGATCTGCGTCCGGCTCGTGAGGTCGGCAATTGGCTTGTCGATGTCCAGCGTGGGAGTGTTGTGGTCCTCCGTGGCGATGGTGAGGTCCGGGCGGCGCAGCTTGCGGCCGGCCAGGCGGAGCCCTTCAAAGGCCTGCGGGGACGTCACCTCGTGGACGAGGTGAAGGTCGATGTACAGAAGGTCCGGCTGGGCGTTGGCGCCGTCGCCGTCGCCTTTGCGCACCACGTGCGCGTCCCAGACTTTCTCGGCCAATGTGTTTGCCATGGCCATCTCCCTTCACTGCTGTTGGCTGTTACTTCCACTGAAGCAGCAGAGCCGTGCAATAAGCCAGTCAAAAGATTTGCATCTCAGATAATGAGACGGCAATATCATTACATGGACAATTCTAGTGGAGTCGGTGTCATTGATAAAGCGGCCCAGGTGCTTGACGCGCTCGAGGCCGGACCCACGACTCTGGCACAGCTCGTTGCTGCCACGGGACTGGCAAGGCCCACCGTGCACCGGCTCGCATTGGCGCTGGTTCACCACCGCCTGGTAAGCCGCGACATCCAGGGCCGGTTTGTTCTCGGCAGCCGCCTCGTGGAGCTTGCCTCGGCCGCCGGCGAGGACCGGCTCATCGCCTCAGCGGGTCCGGTCCTGATGCAGCTGCGAGACGCCACGGGCGAAAGCGCCCAGATCTTCCGCCGCCAGGGCGACTGGCGCGTCTGCGTCGCCTCTGCCGAGCGGCCCATCGGCCTCCGCGACACCATCCCTGTTGGCACTCAGCTGTCCATGAAGGCGGGTTCCGCCGCCCAGGTCCTGCTCGCATGGGAGGACCATGACCGCCTGCTGGAAGGACTCCAGTCTGCGCGATTTACGCCCACCGTTTTGGCGGGAGTACGACGGCGGGGCTGGGGTCAGAGCCTCGGTGAACGGGAGCCGGGAGTCGCCTCGGTTTCGGCGCCCGTCCGCGGTCCCTCCGGCCGTGTAATCGCCGCCGTCTCCATCTCCGGCCCCATCGAGCGGCTCACCCGCCAGCCCGGCCGCCTGCACGCCGAGGTGGTCTGCAACGCAGCCCGGGTCCTGACGGAAGCGCTCCGCAAGAACAACGACTAGGGCGAGTGCCGGGTTAGTCCACCTTGGGCCGGATATCGCAGGCTTCCTGCCCTCGGAACAGCACGGCGCTCGTGGGGCTTGGCCAGCTATTGGAAACTCTCTTAGCTGGTACCGGCCCCGACCCTAAATTGTCCGTGCCCCTTGGCAGACTGTGTTTATGGATGGAGATGGGGAATCGCACCTGACGAAGGCAGCGCTGCCATGCGGCTGCGCTCTTCCCCGGGGCGATTTTCCCGGCGCCGATTTCCCGGACGCCGGGTTCCCGGACGCCGGGTTCCCGGACGCTGTTTTTCCCTTCGACGCGTTTCCACTCGACCCTTTCCCTGACGACGGGTTTCCAGACGCCACCTTTCCAGAGGATCCTTTTCCCGATGCCTCATCTGCAGACCCTGCCTTTGCCGGGGCCGCGTTTGAAGACGACGCCGAGTCGGACACCGCCGGCTCGAATACCGTTGCGTCCAGCTCCGCTTCGAGCTGTGCCAGCGTGCAGGACCTGATCGCGGCGGCGGGTTCGCTGCGTCTCAGCGCGGACAGTGCCAGGCTGATCGATCAGCTGGCAGGCCTGGAAGACCTCAAATGCGTCATCGCCGGGCTGCAGGTCCGGATTGCCGTGGCCTTTGATGCCGCCCAGCGCCGGGGCCACGCCCGGGCAGGGGCCCCGGCCGCGGAATGGGGCCAGGGCGTGGCCGCGGAGATCGCCCTCGCCCGCCGCGAATCCCCCAACCGGGGCAGCCGGCTGCTCGGCTTCGCGAAGGCACTCGTGACCGAGATGCCGCACACCCTGGCCGCCCTGGACAGCGGCCAGCTCAACGAATGGCGCGCCACCCTGCTCGTCAAAGAAAACGGCATGCCTGTCCAATACCGACCGGTGCGCCGTCGACGACGAACGTGCGCCTCCGCCCGGCACCGGACACCATGACCTACCTGCTGCCCGTCGCGCAGGGCGTCGCCGTGCACGCCGCGCTCAGCCGGCGTGCCGACACCCTCCGCTCCGACGGCGACGGCCGGTCACGTGGCCAGATCATGGCCGACGCCCTGGTAGAACGCACCACCGGCACCCCCGGAGGCATCACCGGCATCGAGATCCAGCTGATCATGACCGACCGCTCCCTCCTCCAGGGCAACAGCGAACCAGCCCGCCTTCCCGGGTACGGCACCGTCCCCGCCGGCTGGGCCCGCAACCTCCTCACCCGGGGCCAAGGGCAACAACTGGGCCAGCCAGGGCGCGGTCGGGAGGACGATCCCACAACGGGTGACGGCCTAGACCCGGGCCGGCGGGCGGACTCTGGGCACAGTGCAGTTTTCGATGTCTGGCTCCGCCGGCTCTACACCGCCCCCGGGACGGGCGACCTTGTCGGCATGGATACGCGGGCGCGCATGTTCCCGCCGGGGCTGCGGCGCTTCATCCAGGCCCGCGATGACACCTGCCGCACCCCCTTTTGCGACGCGCCGATCCGCCACCATGACCATGTCGTACCGTGGCACACCGGCGGGACCACCAGCCTCGGAAACGGGGCCGGGCTGTGCGAAGCCTGCAACCACACCAAAGAACTCCCAGGATGGAAAGCCCAACCCAGCCCCGGTCCCCGGCACACGATCGAACTCCGGACCCCCACCGGCCACAGCTATCACTCCACGGCACCTCCGCTGCCCGGAACCACGCCGTCCGGAACCAGCTGCCCCGAAAAGTCAGCCAAACCCGCCTGATCAATTCGCGCAACCAACAAGCCTGCGGCGGGCATACCGGCGTCGCAGAATAGGACCACCGGCGGCGCACGCCCCTGTCAGCCACAACCGGCAGTATTGTGAGCGCATGACCAGCTACGCAGTGTTCCTTCGCGGCATCAACGTGGGCGGCATCAACATCAAGATGGCGGACCTCAAGGAAGCCCTGAAGGCGTCCCCATTCACCGGTGTGAAGACGCTACTGGCCAGCGGCAACGTCGTGCTGGCCAGTGACCTTGCTCCCGGAGCCGTCAAAAAGGAATTCGAGGCGGCACTGAGGCAATCCTTCGGCTATGACGCCTGGGTTGTGGTGCTGACGTCCTCCCGTGTTGCCGAACTGGTTGCAGCCTGTCGCTATCCGGCGGACGACAAAACCACCCACACGTACCTCACCCTGACCTCGGATACCGCCGCACTGGACGAGCTGGTCGCCGCCGCGGAGGCACTGGGCGGCGGCGAAGGGGTCGGCGTGGAGCAGGAGAGGCTGGGCCCGGAGGCCCTGGCCTGGCTGGCACCGGCGGGCGGTACCCTGGACAGCCCCTTCAGCAAGCTGACGGCCAAGCCGAAGTACAAGGTTTCCACCACAACCCGCAACCTCCGCACCATGGTCAAGGTCCGGGATGCTGCAGCCGCACTCCAGGACGCCGGGGCCTAAAAGCCACCCTGGCGTCGGGTCATCTGCTGGCGGCCCTGACCGCTGCGTTGAAGGCCTTTAGCCGGCTGATTTCGGTTTCCACGGGCTCCACCACATGTTTCGCCGCGACCTGCACTACGGCTGCTTTGAGGCGCTTGCGCGCTGACGCCGCCCGGGCACGGGCCGCGCCGGCGGTAATGAATTTCGCGGTGATCGCCAGGAGGATGCCCAGCGCCGCGCCGCCGGCAATCATGAGGGTGGGAATAGGCCAGCCCTCCACGCGGGGCACCTCCGGGATCGGCAACTGCAAATAGCCGAGGACCGCGAGCAGGCCAAGCCACCCCAGTCCGCCCACGGCCGTCAGCAGCGCCAGCCACTGGACCACGTTGAAAACGCCCCACCACCAGGATCTCCGTCCCGCTCTCAAGTCGGCACCGGCGATGGCCTGGTCCAAAGCATCCGGGAGCCTGTCCCTCCCCTGCCGGGCTGCGTTCCGGATCGACGCCCGCCACGGGCCCGGTGCGCCGTCGCTCGCGGCGTCGGCAAAGTCACGGACCGCGGCGTCCGTTCTGGCCCGTTCCGGGGCACCTGCGGGAGGCAGCGAGGTCCTGTTCACCTCGGCACTGGTACCGCGGCGCAGGTTCAGGCGCCGGAGCGGGTCCGGCCGGAACCGGACCAGCCACCTTGTCACCGGCCAGCCTGTGCGCCGGGTGGACTCTTGCCGGTATGAGCGGCCTACGGCATCGACGACCAGCGGGACGTTGGCCGCGATCGCCAACTCCTCCGCCAGCCGCGCCTTCGATCCGCCCTTCACGCCGGCTGCCTCGCCGGTCCCGGACGCATCCTGCAGCCGTGCGGACGCCCTTGAGACATCCGCGGAGAGCCTCAGTGACAGGGCCGCCCGCTGCGCCGCCACGTGGCCGATCGCCGCCCGGACTTTGTCCACCCCGGCCCCGGTAAGGGCCGAAGCCCCCAGAACCTGGACCTTGCCGAGCCCGTCGCGGACGAGGATGCCCCTGAGCGACTCCAGGACCGGCTGCACATCGGCGTCGGGGAGCCGGTCGATCTGGTTCAGCACCACAAGGGTCACGGCGCCGTGTGACGCCAACGGGGCCAGAAAGTCATTGTGGACGGCGGCGTCGGCGTACTTTTGCGGATCCAGCACCCACACCAGGACGTCAACCATACCCACCAGCCGCTGCACGGTCTCGCGGTTTGCGGCCCTCGTCGAATCGAAGTCCGGCAGGTCAAGAAGTATGAGCCCGCTTGATTCGTCCGCGAATCCCTCCACTGGCACAGCGTGATGGCGCTGGCGCACCTCCAGCCAGTCAAGCAGCGTCTCGCTGCCGTCCGCTCCCCAGACACTCGCCAAAGGTTCCGAGGTAGTGGGCCGGCGGGCGGCCGCCGTCGCGATTTCTGCCCCGTGGACGGCATTGAAAAGGGTTGACTTACCGCTTCCCGTTGCCCCAAAAAATCCCACGACGGTATGGTCGGCGGAAAGTGACCGCCGCGAACTGGCGCGCTCCAGGACCTGGAACGCCTCATCCAACGCCTCAGCCGGCAGGACCCCTTGGGCCAGCTCGCGGGCATTGTTCAATGCTTCAAGGCGGCTTTGGAGCTGCGTTGCTTCCTTGACCACGCTGTGGCGGCTCATGCGGCGCCCGCCAGCCGGGCCAAAGACCGGGCATGGCCGGCAAGTACTTCGGCCGATGCGCCGCCGTCAAATGCCAGCCGGTCCAGGAAGCGCTGCTGTTCACCCTGCAGCAACGTCTGGCAGCGGGAGTGGAGATCTTCTCGGGCGGTCTGGGCGAGACGGCGTACGGCGTCCTCGCCGAAGAAGGCCTCAAGCAGCCTCTGACCGACGACGGCGGTCCCGCCCGCCACGCCGATCTCAAGTCCGGTCAGGCCTGCAGTCATGGAAAAGACCACAATCATCAGCGCGGCGCCGAGGCCGTTGATGCCGAACGACAGCCACCTGGCCTGCGTCCGCTTGCCCTGGCCCTCGGTCCGGATCAGTTCCATCAGACTCTCCTGCCAGGCCCGGATTTCCGCGGCCACCTCGGCTGCAAACCCGGGGCTGGTTCCGGAGAGGTCGTCCGTGCCCAGCAACTGTCGCCCCGAAGGATCCGAGCGCCAGCGCTGGTCCGTGTCCTCCGCCGCGTTGGCGGCTTCATCGACGATGACTGCCTGCAGCCCCGTTTCGATGGCGGTTTCCACCTTGATGGCCGGAGCTGGTTCACCGCGGAAAAATGCCCCCATGCGGTCCCGGAACCGTCCGATGTTCTGCTCCAGGCTCCGGAAGAACTCTCCCGTGCCCACGAAGTCCTGCCAGCGGGCCAGCACCTCACCGCGCAGGAGCGCGCCGTCCTTCGTGGCGTTGAGGATCCGGGTCACAGCGTCCTTGTAGGCGGCCCGGGCGTCGTCGCGGAGAATCTCCGCGGCGCGGCTCTGTTCCCCCGAGGCCTCAGCCACGCGGTGGACGCGCTGGCCCAGGGCCTGGACGGTTCCGTTGAGCGTGCGTCGGGCAATCTCTGCCCGCCCGGCGGCGTCGGCGGCGAGATTTCCAAGCCACGTCTTGAGCGGTTCAACGGCGGCCGCGGGCAGCATGCCGAACCGGTCCAGGGAAACTTCCGGAATGACGAACAGTCCGGCTTCGCCGAGCCCCTCCCGGGCAAGCATGGCGAGCAGGTCTTGGCTGACCTCGGCCTCGGCCGCCGGGGGGACCCGGTCGAGGACCACGGCGACCATGATGTCCCGCGACGCTGCGTTGAGCAGCAGCTTCCAAGGGACTGCATCTGCATAGCGGTTGGCGGTGGTCACAAAAATCCAGAGGTCGGCCGCCGCCAGCAACTGGTTGGCCAGCTTACGGTTGTCATCTGAGATGGAATCGATGTCCGGCGCGTCCAGGAGCGCAATTCCCTGCGGCACGGCGGGGTCTCCCACCAGGACCAGCGACGAGATCGAGGCTGCGTCCGGCGTGGGACCGGCCTGATTGGCAGGCACCTGGGTGGAGACCACCGAGCCCCGGATGCGGCTAAGGCTTGGCAAAACGCGCTGGTCCTCAAACCAGGCAGCATCTCCGGGGTGGTGCAGGAGTATGGGCTGGCGTGTAGTGGGGCGGATGGCTCCGGCACGCGTGACGGGGTGGCCAACGAACGCGTTCACGAGGGTAGATTTGCCCGCACCGGTAGAACCTCCGACGACGGCCAGCAGCGGAGCGTCGAGGCTCCGGTACCGCGGGAGGATGTAGTCATCGAGTTGGGCTACCGAATTGCGGATCTCCAACCTTGCCTGCTCCACGCCGGGAAGCGCCAGCGGCAGCGATACTGAAGCCAGGTCGCTGTGAACGGACTCCAGGAGCGCGACCGCGCCAGCTGACTGCTCTACTGGCTTCTGGCTCTGGGGCGGCCTGTCAGGCCGCGGAGGCTCGGTGAAGGAGGTCACAGCATCATCATGCCAGTTTGGGGAATTTTGCGGGTCAGGCATGGCCGGAGCGCAGCCGGCCAGTCAAATCGATCCGCCAGGCACATGGGGCCGGTTAAACAGATCAGGCCCCGGGCTGCTGCCCGGAGCCTGATCATTGGTGACCCCAGCGGGATTCGAACCCGCGTTACCGCCGTGAGAGGGCAGCGTACTAGGCCGCTATACGATGGGGCCGCGTACTTTCCAACCAGCATTTCTGCCGGCCAGCCAAGTGATTCTTTCATACACTCGGCTTGTGTTTCAAATTGACGATTCTCTTTGAAACTCCCGAAAATCTGCGGAACACCGCGGATTTTTCAGAGCTGGGATACCAGGACTCGAACCTAGAATGACGGTACCAGAAACCGTAGTGTTGCCAATTACACCATATCCCAATGGAACTTTCGGGCCGGTTCAGCAGGACCAATCCTGCGCTCCGAGCGCCTCAGCACGAGTAATTACTTTACCCGAGAGTTTTGCCCGGCACAAATCGAGCGGACGGACCCTCCAAGAACGGCGCTAAGCGGCCCGTTTCGGTGGCACCGGGACCTCCGTGGCAGGAAAATCCTTGCCAAGCCGGGGAAAATAAGTTTACGCTCGGTAAGTTACCGCCGAGTAACAGCCGCTCCCCCGCCCCCATGCTGGCCGAGTTGCAACCTTTTTTGATTGTTAGCTGCATCACAGCCCCGGGAGTGCCCGGCAGCAAAGCCGCCGCCGGAAACCCGTCGAGAGGAATTATCCGTGCCACAGAGCCGTGCCACCATGCCCAGCAAAACCCGAACCCGGGCCCAACAGCTTGCCGTCGCCATGCTGGCGCTTCTGCTCATGGCGCTGCTGGGGTTCTACACCGTCGTGACGGGACGCGTCGCAGACGGTTCGGCCAGGTTGCAGGACGGGGCAGAAAGGGCGTCAGCCGGCGCGGAGCAGCTGAAAGCGGGTGCTGGCAGGCTTTCCGGCGGTGCCGGACAGGCCAATGCAGGGTCCGTCAAACTTTCTGAGGGCGCGGAAAAGATCTACACCGGCATCAGCGGCAAACTGGCGCCGGGGGCCAACAGGCTCGAAACCGGTGTCGGCCAGCTCGCCGCAGGTGCCGTCAAGATCGAAACGGATGTCAACAACAAGCTCGCCCCTGGCGTCTACAAGGTGGATGACGGTGCCCACAAGCTTGCGGCCGGATCCGTGCAGTTGTCCGCAGCCCTGACGCAGACCCCGGCGGGGAATGCCCCGAATAACCTGGCCGACGGCGCCACCAGGCTTGACGGCGGTGCAGGGCAGCTGGCGGCGGGAACCGGTGAACTTGCTGCCGGCACGGACAAGTTGGAGGCCGGCACCGTGCAACTCAAGGGCTACCGGGGTGCGAACAACGATCCCGCGGCAGGTACCGGAACGGCGGCGCTGGCACAGGCCTTGGAGCTGCTGGAGTCCGCGGCGTCGGATCCCGTCCAGGGGCTGGTTCCGTTGTCTGTGGTCAAGGACAAGATCGCCAAGATCCGGGCGGGGGCACAGAAGCTGGACGCCGGAGCCTCGCAGCTGCAGGCAGGCGCGGAACAGCTCAACGCCGGCGCGGCACGTCTGGATGCGGGGGCAGGGCAGCTTCACGCCGGAACGGGAAAGCTGACCGCTGGGTTCAGCACGCTGGCAGGCAGGCTGAACAGCACGGATCCGAACAACCCCGGCGTCGTGATGGGCACCCGTCTCCTCGCGGAAGGAACGGCCAAGCTCCGAGTCGGGATGGACGGTGTGCCGGGAGACCCTGCCCATCCGGGGTTGCTCAAAGCCACCGCCAGGATCACGCAGGGAAGCTCGCGGCTCGCCGCGGGAACCTCGGCGCTCAACGCCGGCATCAAAGGCGACCCCGCAAATCCCGGCAGCCAGGGGTTGCTCAGCGGGTCCAGGGCACTCGCTGCCGGGGCCTCGAAGCTCTCGGACGGCAACACCAGGCTTGCAGCCGGCTCCACCCGGCTTGCCAGCGGAGCGGCCAAGCTCGCCGATGGCAACGCCCGGATCGCCGAAGGCACGGGCACGCTCCACTCGGCCATCGCCGCGGTTTCGCCGTCGAACCATGTTGGCCAGTCCGATGCCGCGATGGCCGTGGCGCTGGTGGGAGTCCTTAGCCTCGGCTCGGTCGCTGCCTACCTCATCCTGAGGAACCGGGGACTGCGAATCCAGGCGCTCCGAAACCGGGCGTTCCGAAACCCGGCGCGAAACAGCCTGCCGTTGCAGGAGAGCCCTTAGTCCCTGGCCAGCAGCTCCAGCAGGGTGCCGACCTCGTGCCCCTGAAAGCCCGGGGCGGCCTCCCCGGTGCGGTTCAGCCACACGCCCAGCAGTCCTGCCGCCGTCGATCCTTCAGCGTCGAGCAGGCGGTTGTCCCCGACATACAGCGTGCTGTCCGCGGAGCTGTCCAGAAGCCGCACGCCCTCCAGGTAGATTGCCGGATCCGGCTTGGGCACCCCCACGGTATCTGTGCCCACCAGAACGCGGATCCGTTCAAGCCCGGCACTGTCGAGCTTGACGCGCTGGTAGTCATGCACGTTGTTGCTCACCGCCCCGTAGGGTATGCCGGCAGCGTCCAGCGCATCCAGGAGGGGTACGACGTCCTCGAACGCCCTGACGTAGCTGGGCTGCAGGCGCGAATAGGAACTGAGCCAGTTGCGGGATTCCTCACCTTCGCCCAGGTCGACGCCGAAATGGCCCAGCGCCGCCCGGCCCCGGAGCAGCCGCTGCTCATTGAAGGTCAGTTCGCCGGCCAGGTAGCGGTCGTAGTAGTGCGTGGTTTCGTGGGTGAAGATCCTGCCGAACTTCTCCCACCCGGCCTGGTCCAGGCCGGGCAGGAGATGTTCGCTGACATCGCGCAGCGCGGTGGTCATGGCGAAGCCCAGGTCAACCAGGGTGTCGTCGATGTCGAAAAGAACGCCTCCCACCGCGCCGAACCGGCGGTCCAGGACGGCTCGCTGCATGGATTCGGTCGCTTCCACGGCCGCCGGCCGGGACATCAGCCGCGGAAGGCGCGCAGCCGCGCCAGCGACGATTCCTTGCCCAGGATCACCATGGACTCGAACAGCGGCGGTGAGATTCTGCGCCCGGAGATGGCCGTGCGCACTGGCCCGAATGCCAGCCTCGGCTTGATGCCAAGGTCCTCCACGAGGGCCTGCTTCAAGGCGGTCTGGATGTTCTCAGCGTTCCAGTCGTCGATGGGCTCGAGCGCCGCCACGGCAGCGTCGAGAACCTCCTGGAGGTTCTGGGGCAGTCCCTTGCGGGCGTCGTCCGCGACGTCGATCGCGTCGTCCTTCTTGAACAGGAAGGCGAGCATTTCCGGAGCTTCACCCAGCAGGGAGATGCGCTCCTGGATCAGCGGGGCAGCCTCGGCGAGGATCTCCTCCTGCCGTTCACTCAGGCTCTCCCCGACGAATCCAGAGGCCCTGAGGTACGGGACCAGGCGTCCGCGGAAGTCCTCCGGGTCGAGCATGCGGATATGCGTGCCGTTGATGGCTTCGGCCTTCTTGATGTCGAAGCGGGCCGGGTTGGCGAGTACGTCGTTGACGTCGAAGTGCTCGATCAGCTGCTCCACCGTGAAGATGTCCTCGTCGGCGGACAGGCTCCAGCCCAGCAGCGAGAGGTAGTTCAGCAGGCCTTCGGGGATGAAGCCACGGTCCCGGAGCAGGAACAGGTTGGACTGCGGATCGCGCTTGGAGAGCTTCTTGTTGCCCTCTCCCATGACGTACGGAAGGTGGCCGAAGACCGGCATGTAGCTGGCGACGCCGATGTCCATGAGCGCGCGGATCAGCACCACCTGACGGGGCGTGGAGGACAGCAGGTCCTCACCGCGGAGGACGTGCGTGATGCCCATCAGGGCGTCGTCGACCGGGTTGACCAGCGTGTACAGCGGGGAACCGTCGGCGCGGACAATGACATAGTCCGGAATGCTGCCGGCCTTGAAGGTGATCTCGCCACGGACCATGTCGGTGAAGGTGACGTCCTCATCCGGCATCCGGACGCGGAGCACGGGCTTGCGGCCCTCGGCCTGGAACGCCGCCAGCTGCTCCTCGGAGAGCTCACGGTCGAAGTTGTCATAGCCCAGCTTGGGATCGCGGCCGGCTGCCCGGTGGCGGGCTTCGACCTCCTCCGGCGAGGAGTAGCACTCGTAGGCGTATCCGGCGTCGATCAGCTTGGCCACGACGTCCTTGTAGAGGTCCAGACGCTGCGACTGGCGGTAGGGCTCGTGCGGACCCCCGACTTCCACGCCTTCTTCCCAGGAGATGCCGAGCCACTTCAGGGCCTCCAGCAGCTGCTGGTAGCTCTCCTCCGAGTCGCGCGCGGCGTCCGTGTCCTCGATGCGGAACACGAATGTGCCCTTGGTGTGCCGGGCGTGGGCCCAGTTAAAGAGGGCCGTGCGGATCAGGCCGACGTGCGGGGTGCCGGTGGGTGACGGGCAGAACCGGACGCGGACGGGGGTGTCGGCAGTGACTTCACGCGTGACTTCGAGGGGGGCAGAGCCGGGGACGGCGTTGGGCGCAGAAGGAGTAGTCATAGTGACTCCAACTTTACCGCCTGCCCGATCACGGATTTCGACGCAGGCTCCGGTGCGCACATCCGCTACGAAAACGGACGGCCGCACCGTGGATCCACGGTGCGGCCGTCCGAAATCGGAGCGAAAAGCAGTTAGCGGCGGACTATCGGGTTGGACAGCCTGCCGATGCCCTCGATTTCCACCTCGTACCGGTCACCGGCCTGCACGAGGTCGACGCCGGCCGGGGTGCCGGTCATGATGACGTCGCCGGGGAGGAGGGTAAACGCGCTCGAGACGATGGAAACAAGTTCCCGGACGCCGCGGATCATCTGGCTGGTGCTGCCGTCCTGGCGGAGTTCGCCGTTGAGCCACCCCTTGATGGACAGGTCCTCGGGGTCCAGTTCGGTTTCGATCCAGGGCCCCAGCGGCGCGGAGGTGTCGAACCCCTTGGCGCGGGCCCACTGCAGGTCGGTCTTCTGAACGTCCCGGGCGGTGAGGTCATTGCCGCAGGTGTACCCGAAGATGACGTCGTCCGCGCGTTCTTCCGGAACGTCCTTGCAGATCCGGCCGATGACGACGCAGAGCTCGGCCTCGTAGGAGACTTCATCGGAGAACTCCGGCAGCACGATGGGATCGTTCGGGCCTACCACCGAGGTGTTGGGCTTGAGGAACAGCAGGGGCTGCTGCGGCACTTCGTTGCCGAGCTCGCGGGCGTGCTCCACGAAATTCCTGCCCACGCCGATGACCTTGCTGCGGGGAATGATGGGTGCGAGCAGGCGGACGTCCTCCAGCTTGTGGCGGACGTGCGTGCGTTCCACGCCGTTGAAGAACGGGTCGCCGTTGATGACAGTAATTTCCTCACTGCCGGACTGGCCTTCAACAACGCCGTAGAGGGGATCAGAATCGACTACAAACCGGGCAATACGCATGGTTCCAAGCCTACAGTCTTGGTTCGGCTCCCTCGTCGCGTCCCGCCGTCAGGTCCGGTCGTGCAGGGTGCGCAGATACTCCAGCTGGGCAGCCACCGAATTCTCGGCCGCGCGCCGCACTGCCGGATCGACGTCGGCATAGACAACATCCGTGACCTCCGCGACTCCGGCCTTCCCGCCCAAGCCGGCGAGGGCCGCCCGGATCTGGCTGAGCCGGTCCAGGCGGTGGCTGCGGTAGTCCCGGACCACGGCGTCGAGTGCCGGAAGGACCGGACCATGCGCAGGCAGCACGGTGGCTGGCCCCAGCAGTTCCAGCCGGTCGAGGGAAGACAGGTAGTCATCCAGACGGCCGTCCGGGTGGTCCAGAACGGTTGTCCCGCGGCCCAGGATCGTGTCGCCGGTGAGCACGGAACCGGCCGGCCCGTCGAGGGGCAGGTGGAAGCAGACCGAATCGGAGGTGTGGCCCGGGGTGGCGACCACCCGGACTTCGGTTCCGGCAACTGCGATGGTCTCACCGGGCCGGAGCGGCGCGGCCCCGATGCAGTGCGCCGGGTCGGCCGCGCGGACGGGCGCACCCGTCAGTTCGTGGAGGCGTGCCGCCCCGGCGGCGTGGTCCGCATGGCGGTGGGTGATCAGGATCAGTTCCACGGAACCAGCAGCGGCCAGCGCCTGGAGGTGCGCCTCGTCGAGCGGGCCAGGGTCCACCACAGCGGTCCCTGGATGGCCCCCTGCACTAATAAGGTACGAATTGGTGCCGTCCAGGCTCATGGGCCCGGGGTTCGGGGCCAGGTGGAACCTGGTCAGCGGGCTGCTGGCTTTGAGGGCTGGCGTGATGTCCGGATTCACAGTCCCATTCTTGCATTTCCGGGAAACGCCGACGGCGGGCGGCCGGTTCAGTGCCGCAACGGCACCACCCCGGCCACCCGCCGTCGTACGTACAAAAGCGTCAGGCGAGCCGGGTCAGCCAGCCGTGGGTGTCGGCGACCTTGCCCGTCTGGATGCCGAGCAGCTGCTCGCGGATGGCCATGGTGGTTTCGCCAGCCTTGGCGTCCTCCGAACCGATGAACTCCGTGTCGTCCTTAAGGACGCCGATGGGTGTGATGACGGCGGCGGTGCCGCAGGCGAAAACCTCGGTGATGTCACCGGAGGCCACGCCGTCACGCCATTCATCCAGCGTGATCTTGCGCTCTGCGACTTCGCGGCCCATGTCCTTGGCCACCTGCATGACGGACATCCGCGTGACGCCCTCAAGAATGGTTCCGGTCAGGGCGGGCGTGACCAGCGAGCCGTCCTTCATCACGAAGAACACGTTCATGCCGCCCAGTTCCTCTACCGCGTTGTCGTTGAACTGGTCGAGGAACAGCACCTGCTTGCAGCCGTGGGCCTCAGCTTCCTGCTGCGCGATCAGCGACGCCGCGTAGTTGCCGCCACACTTCGCGGCGCCGGTACCGCCGCGGCCTGCGCGGGCGTACTGTCGCGAGATCCAGATGGAAACGGGCTTCAGCTCGCCGCCGAAGTAGTTGCCTGCCGGCGACGCGATGACCCGGAAGGACACCTCGCGGGCGGCGCGGACGCCCAGGAATGCCTCGGTGGCGATCATGAATGGACGCAGGTAAAGGGCCTCGCCGTCGCCGGCCGGGACCCATTCCTTGTCCGCGGCCACGAGTTCACGGATGGCACCCAGGAAGTACTCGGCCGGAATCTCCGGCAGGGCCAGGCGGCGGGCGGACTGGTTCATGCGCGCGGCGTTGGCCTCGGGCCGGAAGGTCCAGATGGTGCCGTCGGCGTGCCGGTAGGCCTTGAGCCCTTCGAAGATCTCCTGCCCGTAGTGCAGGACGGCTGCCGAGGGGTCAAGCATGATGGGCCCGTAGGCCTCAATCCGGGCATCGCGCCAGCCGCCCTGTCCGTTTTCATCGACGCTGTAGTCAACGATCGCGGTGTGGTCGGTGAAGTAGTTGCCGAAACCCGGGTTCGCCAGGATGGCTGCACGCTCTTCAGCAGACTTCGGGGTGGCCGACGGCTGCTGGGTGAATTCGACGCCATGGGCAGTCTGAGTCATGGTTCCTCCACTGTCGGCTGCCTGGCATGTGAACGTGGTTCAGCATCGGACCACGGCAGCATTTTGGTGATTCAGGTCAAGCTTACGCCTGCTGGACGGGGCTAAACGGCAGCGGCAATGGCGTCGCCAATGGCGCTGGTGGTCCGCGCTTCGCCGTTGCGGCTTTCGACGTCGGCCACCACCGCGGTCTCGATCTTGCGTGCCGCGTCGGAGAAGCCCAAATGGTCCAGCAGCAGCGCCGCCGACAGGATGGCGGCCGTGGGGTCCGCCTTCTGCTGCCCGGCAATGTCCGGAGCGGATCCGTGAACCGGTTCAAACATGGACGGGGCCGTCCGGTCCATGTTGATGTTACCGGATGCTGCCAGTCCGATGCCGCCGGTGATGGCCGCAGCGAGGTCCGTGATGATGTCGCCGAAGAGGTTGTCCGTGACGATCACGTCGAAGCGTGAGGGGTCGGTGACCATGAAGATCGTGGCGGCGTCGATGTGCAGGTAGTCGTGGCTGACTTCGGGGAATTCCTCGGCGACGGCTTCCACCGTGCGCTTCCAGAGGTGCCCGGCGTACACCAGGACGTTGTGCTTGTGGACCAGGGTCAGCTTCTTGCGCGGGCGCTCGCTGGCGCGCCGGAACGCATCGCGCACCACTCGCTCCACGCCATGCGCGGTGTTCAGCGAGACTTCCGTGGCCACCTCATGGCGGGTGCCGGCACGCAGGGTGCCACCGTTGCCCACATAGGGGCCTTCGGTGCCTTCCCGGACCACGATGAAATCAATGGCTCCAGGGGCGGACAGCGGGCTGCCCACGCCGCCGTAGAGCCTGGAGGGACGCAGGTTGACGAAGTGGTCAAGGCTGAACCGCAGCTTGAGGAGCATCTCGCGCTCGATGATGCCGGAGGGGATCCGGGTGTCCCCGGGGGCGGCGCCGACCGCGCCGAACAGGATGGCGTCGCGGGTCCGCAGGTCCTCGAGCACGGACTCCGGAAGTGTCTCGCCGGTCTCCAGCCAGTGCTGCGCACCGAGCTTGTAGTGGGTCTGCTCGAGGGTGACGCCTTCGGCGGCGACCACTTTTTCGAGGACCTTGATGGCTTCGGCGATGACCTCGGGGCCAATGCCGTCACCGGGGATGACAGCGAGATTGATCGTTGATGCGCTCATGTTTTCAGGGTAGCCAAGCCATCCACATTCTGGTCAAACCGTCTCATTATTCGAGCAGCGCCGCGACGGGGGGATTAAAGGCGAACGCTCCCCCGCCCTTCCGGTGAAGGGTGAGGGAGCGTCCGGCAGGGGGCTACGCTTCGGCGGGCTCTTCGTACTTGGGGAAGACCGGTGCCGGCGCGGGCAGTTCGGTGCCGGCGACAATCGGCGTCGGGATGGCAGCGAACTGCCGGGCGTCGCCCTCCGGCTGCCCCAACGTGCCCAGAAGGGCCGCCGACGCCCCCGGCATGACCGGCTGCGCCAGGATCGCGACGATGCGAAGCACCTCAAGGGTCACGTACAGCACAGTCCGCATGCGTTCGACGTCGGACTTCCGCAGGACCCAGGGGGCCTGCTCGGCGAAGTACGCGTTGGTGTCGCCCAGCACACCCCAGATCGCTTCAAGGGCACGGCTGAATTCCTGCTTGTCGAAGGCGGCGCGCGCCTGCTCAAGCAGGCCGTTCGCCTGGGCCAGGATGGCCTGGTCCTCGGCGGTGAAGGCTCCGGGGACCGGCACCCG
The DNA here is from genome assembly GCF_056406715.1 of Arthrobacter sp. P1_B11. Lineage (NCBI taxonomy): Bacteria > Bacillati > Actinomycetota > Actinomycetes > Micrococcales > Micrococcaceae > Arthrobacter > Arthrobacter sp. P1_B11. Next base: position 421,382 of record NZ_JBFTZQ010000001.1, on the reverse strand, counting down.
GCCTTCGCAGTTCTTCGCCACCATGGACAGCGACCGCTGCGCCAGGTTTCCGAAGTTGTTGGCGAGGTCCGAGTTCATCCGCCCCACGATCGCCTCGTGGTTGTAGCTGCCATCTGCGCCGAAAGGCACTTCACGGAGGAAGAAGAACCGGACCTGGTCCAGGCCGTACTGGGCTACGAAGTCGGCCGGGGCCACCACGTTGCCCAGCGACTTCGACATCTTCACTCCATTGTTGTGCAGGAAGCCGTGGATCATCACGCGCCGCGGCAGTTCCAGGCCGGCACTCATCAGAAAAGCAGGCCAGTAGATGGCGTGGAAGCGCGAGATGTCCTTGCCGATCACGTGGACGTCGGCAGGCCAGAATTTCCTGAAGGACGCCGATTCCACATCCGGGTATCCGGCGCCGGTCAGGTAGTTCGTCAGGGCGTCCACCCATACGTACATGACGTGCTTGTCGTTGCCGGGTACCGGAACGCCCCAGTCAAAGGTGGTGCGGCTGATGGACAGGTCTTCGAGGCCGCGCTTGACGAAGCTGATGACCTCGTTGAAACGGGACTGCGGGGCGCCGAACTCCGGCTGCGCCTCGTAGAGCGCCAGCAGCTTGTCCTGGTAGTTGGAGAGGCGGAAGAAGTAGCTCTCCTCGGCCGTCCAAGTGACAGGGGTGTCGGTCTCCTTGGTGTACCGGTCGCCGTCCTCCTTCACCACGGTGTCGTCTTCCACGTAGTAGGCCTCGTCGCGGACGGAGTACCAGCCTTCGTACTTGGAGAGGTAGATGTCGCCGTTGGCTTCCATCTTCTTCCAGATGGCCTGCGAAGCGGTGTAGTGGTCGGTGTCCGTGGTGCGGATGAAGCGGTCGTAGGAGATCCCCAGGGCAGCGTGCGCCGCCTTGTAGATTTCCGCGTTCCGGTCCACGAGCTCCTTCGGCGTGACACCTTCCTTCTCCGCGGCCTGGGCGATTTTCAGACCGTGCTCGTCAGTGCCCGTCAGGAACATCACGTCGTAGCCATCGAGCCGCTTAAAACGGGCCATTGCATCGGTGGCAATGTACTCATACGCGTGGCCGATGTGCGGCACACCGTTGGGGTAGGTGATGGCCGTGGTGATGTAGAACGGGCGCTTGTCTGGGGAAGTCACGGGCGGAACGTTACCTTTAGTGCGGAGGGATGAATCTAGATCAGTTCGGTCAGCGTATCGCTCAGCCGGACCAGTTCGTGGTCATGTGAAGCAACGAGGACGGCAATCCCGTCGGACGTCGTGTCCTTAAGGATGCTGATGATGCGGTTGGCGGACGCGCGGTCCAGGCTGGCTGTGGGCTCATCCACTACCAGGACGCGTGTTCCCAGAATCAGGGCCCGGGCAATGGCGACGCGCTGGCGCTCACCGCCGGAGAGCTGGGCTGGGCGGTGCCTCATCCGGCGGCCAAGTCCCACAAGATCCAAGAGGTCCTTGGCCATGTCGCGGCGCTTATCCACTTCACCGTCCGGGACTGCGGGCAGCAGGACATTTTCAAGGGCACTCATGCCGTCGATCAGCGCCCCGCCCTGGTCGACGTAGCCGATCAGGGCACGCCGGCGGTCAGCGATCTCGTCATCGCCCATGCTTTCGAGCGACTGCCCCTCCCACAGCACCCGGCCCGACGTCGGCAGGGTGAGTCCCGCGCCCACGGTCAGGATGCTGGTCTTGCCGGAGCCGCTTCGGCCGGCGACACAGTGCATCTCACCTGCGTGGAGCGTCAGGTCGAAGCCCTCCACCACGCTGACGGCGTCGGCTCCGCCTTTTCCGCCGCCGTAGCGGATGGTGATATTGCTCAGCTCGAGCGGGGTACCGTGATCGGCGGCCTTGACGAGGGTGTTGGCGCGCGTCTGGAGCGAGCCCTCGCCGTCGTCGTTCCCGCGCGCCCGGCGAAGGTTAAGGTCGTTGGTCATTGGACTACTTTCGTTGCAATCGGAATCCAGCAAAGTACGGCCACGAGCCCGGCCACGGCGGCCCAGAGCGCGGCATAGGGGGCCAGGAGCAGCCCCACGCCCAGGGCGCCCAGCACGCCCAATGGCACAGCCACCGCGCCCACCAGGGCATTTTCGAAGAAACGGACCTGGCCCAGCATGTCGGGGTTCCAGCCCATGGCCTCAAGGGTGCCCAGGTACTGGCGCTTGGCCTGCAGTTCAAAGCGGCCGGTGACGAGCGTCAGCAGGAGTCCCACCGCAACTCCGGAGAGGCCCAGGACGATGCTTGGCAGGGCGACGCTGGCAGCAGCCAGGCCGCTCAGTGCGCTGACGCCGGCGGCACGCGGGATGTCGATCAGCAGGGCGATCAGGCCGCCCACTGCTGCACCGAACACTCCGACGGCCACGGCAAGCGAGATGGCATTGAAGCGGTTGGTGCTCAGCTGCCGGTTTGCGAACGTCAGGGGCGAGTCGACGGCGATGAGCCGCTCGTCGTGCTGGGGTTCCTGGTCGATCTCCTCGCGGTGGCGGAGCTGCTGGGCTGCAAAGAAGGCCGCGGCCGCATACAGGAACAGCACCGACGCCGAGACAATCACCGTGGCGAGGTTCCAGCTCAGCAGGCTCAGGACGATACCCGCGACGGCCAGAAGCCCGGCGCCGACGGCAAATTCCTCCAGCACCCACGAGCGGATCCGCCGCTGGGTCCAGCCCATGGCGCGCAGGGTGCCGGCCTCGCGGCGGCGCTGCCGGACGTAGCTGACGGTGGAGGCGCCTGTCAGCAGCGCAGCGCCGCAGAGGGTGAGGAAGAGAAGCGTGAGGTTGGTGGCGGTCAGCGAGCCGGACACGGCGTCGGCAGCATCCTGCCTGACCCATGATTGCTGGACGGTGCCCAGCGCAGATTCCTTGCCGGCGTCGTCCTTGGAGTAGCCGGGGACGAAGATGTTGGCGTCCTCGCGCGCAGAGCCGGCCACGATGGTGGCCTCAAGGCCCATGTCCCGGATCTCGTTGGCGAGCTTTTCAACCTCCGGCTGGGCCTGCTTCCAGCTTCCAGGCGCGCTGGCCCGGACGCGCACGGCGTCGATGACCGAGGTGTTCTTCTCGAACCCGCGTGCGGCCGCGAGACCGTAGAAGTCCGTGATGGCGCCGGCCGACTGGCTGACCAGCCCGGTGGCACTGAGTGACGGCTTGAGCGTGGTGTCCTGGACATCCTTGCCCTGGGCGTCCTTGGTCAGCGTCAGCGGAGTGGGGTCGTAGCCGCCCAGCGGAAGCCTGTTCACATCCCCAGCCGCTTCTTTGACGGCGGCGGGGTCGAACGTCCCGTAGACCATGGCCAGGGGTGCGGCGAGCTTCTTCCCCGTTTCGAGGTTGTCCCGGTAGGAGCGCTCATCGACCGGATTGCGCTGGGTCTGGTCCACAGGTTCCCCGGCCGCTGTCTTCTCCGGAAGACGGTTGACGGTGACCCACTCGCCCGGCGTTGCGGTCTTGTCGACAGCACCGTTGCCCGCGGTGGAGCCATCCGTGTACTTGGGAGCTGACGCGAAGTTCGTGCTCCAGGCGGCAGGGGTGTAGAGGCCGCGGCTGAAGTTCGACGAGTTCCCCAGCAGCTTGGAGTAATCGGTGGATCCCGGCCAGGCGAGGGCAAAGGGCGATTTGGAGACGAACGGAAGGTAATCCTTGTCCAGGGACCGGTCCACCGTCCCGACCTCCTTGACCACGTTCCCGGAGTCATCGATTTCCTCGATCTTCACCGAGTATTTCAGGTCAACGGACGTGCCCGAGCGGACAATCAGGGGTATGGCCTGGGAATCCTCGGTCAGCTGGCCGTTCAGTTTGGCCTGCTGGTACTGGGTCATCAGCGGCGCCCAGTACTTGAGCTTCACGCCCAGGAAATCGGGCCCCTCCTCGAGTTCCTTCATGCCGATGCCGGTGGTGAAGAGGCTTTCGAAGTGGCGTCCGATCGCGCCCGCGTTGCGGGCGTCGGCCGGCGGTGCCTTCTCCAGCGGGGCAAGGAAGTCGCCGGCGGTTCCCAGCAGTGCGCGCTCCGAAACGGGGTCGACGGCGACCACAGACTCGGTGACCTCCGGCGCCATGGGCAGGGCTACGGAGAGGTTGAAGAGGTTGTGCTCGGATCCGCCCGCGGGTGCCGGGAACTTGATGCCCGTCTCACCCTCGGGTCCGGCAATGCGGATGCTTTTGCCGCCGGCGGCCTGTTCTTCGACGAGTCGGGCCTTGCCGAGGGTTCCTTCCGCGGTGGACTTGAAGAGAGTCTGCTCGGAAGCGCCGTCGGAACTGGTGGCGCTGGCCGTCAGGCGGTACTTCTTGGGAGTATCGCTGAGGACCGACTGTGCGGCCGGCCACTTGCTGGGATCTGTGCCGCCCGGCTGGCTTGCCGTAGCCGTGCCCACCAGCCCGGCGTTGAAGCCGAGGTAGTCCATGGCCTCAAGCCGCGGGGCTTCCAGGTTCTGGGTGACGCGGGAGACCAGGCTGATGGGGGCTGCGACCGAGGTGCCCGAGAGGTCCCTGATGCCCTGCAGCTGGCCGAAGCTGATGCCGCCCTGGCCGTTGGCGATCTCCGGCTGCATCAGTGCACCCCCGGAACCCGCCTTGGCCTGGACCAGGATGTCATAGAGCCCGCGCGAGTTTTCGTCCACGGTCCGGTTCAGCGCTGCCTGCGACTGGTTCTGGACGAGGACGGACAGGCACATGGCGGCGATCAAAATGGCAGCGGTCAGCAGCAGCACTTTGCTTCTGATGAACCTCTGGACGGCGTTCATTGGGCTCCCTGAAACCTGGATTGCGTGCGCACGACTCGATCACCTTTGGAGGTGGAGGTTTCCCTTGCGGGCGTGCAAAAAGTATTGGCCGGTCTGCCGGCAAGATCCTTAATTCGGACGTAGCCATTGTACGCAGACCGGCCAATCATATTTAGCCGGGGTGTCCTCCCTGCCGCGCAGAGTTCACCCCGGGGCGGGATCCCTAGTCCTCGAGATCCACTTCGCGCACCATTTCCGCACCGATGCCGGCCTTGATGGCATCCAGCACCTGCTGCGGGACGGAGCTGTCGATGGTGAGCAGCGCCAGCACCTGGCCGCCCTCTGCCTGGCGTGCCACCTGCATGCCGCCGATGTTGATGTTGTTCATACCCAGGATGTGGCCGATCGTACCGATGACGCCGGGCCTGTCAGCGTAGGACACCACCACGAGGTGTTCGCTGATGGGGATTTCGACGTCGTAGCCGTTGACGCCAACGAGCTTCTGCACCTGCTTCGGGCCGGTCAGGGTGCCGGCAACGGAGATCTGGCTGCCGTCGCTCAAGGCTCCGCGCAGGGTCAGGACGTTGCGGTAGTCCTCGGCATCGGGAGTCGTGATGAGGCGGGTGTTGATGCCGCGCTGTTCAGCGATGACGGGCGCGTTGACGTAGGACACCTGCTCGGTGACAACGTCAGCGAAGATGCCCTTGAGGGCAGCGAGCTCCAGGACCTTGACGTCGAGGGAGGCGATCTCACCGGCAACCTCAACGTCGATCTGGGTCAGGGAGGCGTGGGTAAGGGCTGTGAAAATGCGGCCCAGCTTCTCGATCAGTGGGATGCCCGGGCGGACGTCGGGGGCGATCACGCCGCCGGCAACGTTGACCGCATCCGGCACGAGCTCACCGGCGAGGGCGAGTCGTACTGACCTGGCCACGGAAACGCCGGCCTTCTCCTGGGCTTCGTCCGTGGAGGCACCCAGGTGCGGGGTGACCACAACATTGTCCAGCTTGAAGAAGGGCAGGTCTGTGCTGGGCTCCTGGACGAAGACGTCCACTGCCGCGCCGGCGATCTGGCCGTCCTGCAGTGCCGCGTAGAGGGCTTCCTCGTCAACGAGTCCGCCACGGGCCACGTTGATGACGTAGGCCGTGCGCTTCATCTTGGTGAAGGCGTCAGCGCCGAGCATGCCGACCGTTTCGGGGGTCTTGGGCATGTGGATCGTCACGAAGTCCGACTGGGCAAGCAGCTCATCCAGGGTGACAAGCTTCACGCCGAGCTGGGCAGCGCGGGCGGAGGTGATGTACGGATCGTACGCGAGGATTTCCGTGTCGAAGCCCTGGAGCCGTGCGGCCACCAGGGCGCCGATCCGGCCCAGGCCAATGATGCCGATCTTCTTCTCGAAGAGTTCGATGCCCGTGTACTTGGAGCGCTTCCACTCACCGTCCTTGAGGGCGGCGCTGGCCTGCGGAATGTGGCGCGCCAGGCTCAGGATGTGGCCGACCGTGAGTTCGGCGGCGGAGACGATGTTGGACGTCGGGGCGTTGACCACCATGACGCCGGCCTGCGTGGCCGCCTTGATGTCAACGTTGTCCAGCCCGACGCCGGCGCGGGCGATGACCTTCAGGTTCTTCGCCGCTGCGATGGCTTCGGCGTCCACCTTCGTGGCGGACCGCACCAGGATGGCGTCGACGTCCGCAATGGCAGAGAGCAGCTGGGAGCGGTCGGCGCCGTCGGTCTGGCGGATTTCAAAGTCCGGGCCAAGGGCCTCGATTGTGGCGGGCGAAAGTTCTTCGGCGAGCAGTACTACGGGTTTTGACACGGCTGATCCTCTGCGTTGCAGTCCGGGGGATGAATTAAGTCTAGGCTGACGGAAAGGCCGGGCTCACATTGTTAAGTGTGAACCCGGCCTCACTGTCGCGTTCTGAAGGGCTCCTAAGCGAAAGCCTCAGCCCTAGCGGGCTGCAGAGCCTTCGACGTAGTCCTCGTCCTGCTGCTGCCAGGAGAACAGGGAGCGAAGTTCGCGGCCCACACCCTCGATCGGGTGCTGCTCTGCCTTTGCACGCAGTTCCTTGAATTCGGCGCCGCCATTGTCCTGGTCGTCAATGAAGCGCTTGGCGAAGGCACCGTTCTGGATGTCGGCGAGAACAGCCTTCATGTTTTCCTTCACCTCGGGGGTGATGACGCGCGGGCCGGAGACGTAGTCGCCGTACTCTGCGGTGTCGGAGACGCTCCAACGCTGCTTGGCAATGCCGCCTTCCCACATGAGGTCAACGATGAGCTTCAGCTCGTGAAGCACCTCGAAGTAGGCGATCTGCGGCTGGTAGCCGGCCTCGGTCAGGGTCTCGAAGCCGTACTGGACCAGCTGGGACACGCCGCCGCACAGGACGGACTGCTCGCCGAAGAGGTCCGTTTCGGTCTCTTCGGTGAAGGTGGTCTTGATGACACCGGCGCGGGTGCCGCCAATGGCCTTGGCGTAGGACTTGGCCAGCTCCCAGGCGGAACCGGTGGCGTCCTGCTCCACGGCGATGATGTCCGGGATGCCACGGCCGGCTTCGAACTCGCGGCGCACCGTGTGGCCGGGAGCCTTCGGGGCGATCAGGATGACGTCGACGCCCTCCGGAGCCTCGATGTAGCCGAAGCGGATGTTGAAGCCGTGTGCGAAAGCCAGGGCCTTGCCCGCGGTCAGCTTGTCCTTGATGGAGTCGTTGTAGATCGAGCGCTGGTGCTGGTCCGGTGCCAGGATCATGATGACGTCGGCCCATTCGGCGGCGTCGGCAACATTCTTGACCGTGAAGCCTGCTTCCTCGGCCTTGGCGATCGACTTCGAGCCTTCCTTGAGCGCGATGACAACCTCGACGCCGGAATCGCGCAGGTTCAGCGCGTGGGCGTGGCCCTGAGAGCCATAGCCGACAATGGCAACCTTGCGACCCTGGATGATCGACAGGTCGGCGTCGTCGTCGTAGAACATTTCAGTCACTGGGGTGTCTCCTTTGAGTGGATTCTTTATAGATGGTGGTCTGTGGTGCGGTAATGCCTAGGCATGCGCTGCAGGAAGGCTGTGCCTTAAGCGCTGCGCAACGCCCTGTCACTCATGGAGCGGGATCCCCGTCCAACGGCCAAGGTGCCGGACTGCACGATTTCGCGGATACCGAAGGGCTCGAGCACTGAAAGGAGTGCCGTGAGTTTTTCTGGGTGGCCGGTTGCTTCAATGACCACGGAGTCTGTGGAGACGTCGACCACTGAAGCACGGAACAGGTCTGCAGCCTGGGTCACCTGCAGGCGTGTTGCGGCATCTGCACGTACCTTGACCAGGATGTGGTCACGCTGTACGGAAGATTCTGAGGTGAGTTCAACAATCTTGATCACGTTGACCAGCTTGTTCAACTGCTTGGTGACCTGTTCGATCAGGTCACCGTCGGCGTCGACGACAACGGTCATCCGGGACATGCCCGGGACTTCCGTCGGGCCGACGGCCAGGGAATTGATGTTGAAGGCCCGGCGCGCGAAGAGGCTCGCGACGCGGGTCAGCACACCGGGCTTGTCTTCGACCAGAACAGACAGTGTGTGGCGGGGCATGTTCAGTCCTCCTCTTCCCATTCCGGGGTCATGTTGCGGGCAACCTGGATCTGGTCATTGCTGACGCCGGCGGGCACCATCGGCCACACCATGGAGTTAGGACTGACAACGAAATCAATAACCACGGGGCGGTCGTTGATTGCCAGGGCCTTCTGGATCGTGGCGTCGATGTCCTCGTCGCGTTCGCAGCGGAAGGACGCACAGCCGTAGGCCTCGCCCAGCTTGACGAAGTCCGGGATCCGGACGGTGTCGTGGCCAGTGTTGAGGTCCGTGTTGGAGTAGCGGCCCTCATAGAAAAGCGTCTGCCACTGCCGGACCATGCCCAGCGAGGAGTTGTTGATCACGGCGACCTTGATGGGGATCTTGTTGATGGCGCAGGTGGCCAGTTCCTGGTTGGTCATCTGGAAGCAGCCGTCGCCGTCGATGGCCCAGACCACACGGTCCGGCTCCCCCACCTTGGCGCCCATGGCTGCGGGAACCGCGTAGCCCATGGTGCCGGCGCCGCCCGAGTTCAGCCAGGCGTGCGGGCGCTCGTACTTGATGAACTGCGCGGCCCACATCTGGTGCTGGCCCACGCCCGCAACGTAGATTCCCTCAGGGCCCGTCAGCGCGCCGATGCGTTCGATGACGCGCTGCGGGGCGCTGAGACCGTCCTCGGGCTCGGTCCACCCCAGCGGGTACGTGTCCTTCAGGTTGTTAAGGAACGTCCACCAGTTCGCGAGGTCCGGCGTGCCCGCGGTCCCGAACAGGGTCCGCACCGCTTCGGTGAGCTCCGGGATGATCTCCTTGACGGAGCCCACAATCGGGACGTCGGCCGTGCGGTTCTTGGAAATCTCGGCGGGATCGATGTCTGCGTGGATCACCTTGGCGTTGGGCGCGAACGACTTCAGGATGCCGGTAACCCGGTCATCGAAACGGGCGCCGAGGGTGATCAGGAGGTCCGACTGCTGCAGGGCCGTCACGGCGGACACAGTTCCGTGCATGCCGGGCATGCCGACATGCTGCGGGTGCGAGTCCGGGAAGGCGCCGCGTGCCATGAGCGTGGTGACCACGGGGGCACCGGTCAGCTCCGCCAGCTCCATCAGTTCGGCCGAGGCGTGGGCCTTGACCACGCCGCCGCCGACGTACAGCACAGGCTTGCTGGCTGCCGCGATCAGTTTGGCCGCCTCGCGGACCTGCTTGTTGTGCCCGCGGACCACGGGACGGTAGCCCGGGAGATCGATTTTCGGCGGCCAGGAGAATGTCATCTGGCCCTGCTGGGCGTCCTTGGCAACGTCTACAAGGACGGGTCCCGGCCGGCCCGTCGAGGCGAGGTGGAAGGCCTCAGCCATGACATGGGGGATGTCGTTGGGGTCCGTGACCAGGAACGAATGCTTGGTGATCGGCATGGTGATGCCGACAATGTCCGCCTCCTGGAAGGCATCGGTCCCGATGACTCCGCTGGACACCTGGCCGGTGATGGCCACGAGCGGGACGGAGTCCATGTGGGCATCCATGATGGCGGTGACGAGGTTGGTGGCACCGGGGCCCGAGGTGGCGATGCAGACGCCCACCCGCCCGGTGACCATGGCATAGCCTTGCGCGGCGTGGCCGGCTCCCTGTTCGTGACGGACCAGAACGTGGTTCATTTTGGAGGCCATCAGAGGGTCATAGGTGGGCAGGATCGCGCCACCGGGTAAACCGAAAATATCGTCGACGCCGAGTTCTTCGAGCGAGCGGACAATAGCTTGCGAGCCGGTCATCACCGTTGGGGGTACAACGTTGTTCGGCCCGAGGACAGGAGAGGCGGTTGCAGCAGTGTCGACGCCGACGGCGGTTTCAGCCGTCCGGTCGGCGCGTTCCGGAGCCTTGGGGGCTCCAGCGGACTTAGTAGCCATCAGCGAGGGGCTGATCGGCGATCCTTTGCTCATCGGACTCTTCCTTAGTGAATCTTGAATTGGGGCGGTGCTACATGAAAGCTGAAACTGCTGTCACGCTGGAAAATAAAAAAACCCCTCAGCCTGGCGGCTCTTCGAGGGGTTGCGCGTGACAGTTCGTTACCAGTCGGGCTATGGAGCCACGCGCTTGGTAAGTACGACGACGGCGCCGACGGTAACGAATGCGATCATGCGTTCAGTTTTCCCTCTGGTGGGATGCGTGTCAACGAAGCTGACCGCCGTCTCACCATTTGGACTTCATTGTCCATCAACCGAACATCCCGGTCCGGTCACTTCTCGCTCCTACCCCCGGCGAACGGCGCGAACGCCGATCGCCAGGGACCTAACGGAGCTTCTTATTAAGCCCTGCCGCCCTAACGGCGACGGGCTCAACTTTGTGTCACCCGCAGTATGCTCCGGTGGAGGCGCTGTGCACCAGCTTGGCGTACTTGGCCAGGACGCCCTTGGTGAACTTGGCCGGAAGCGGTTCCCAGCCGATCTTGCGGGACTCGAGTTCGGCGTCGTCGACCAGAAGATCGAAGCTCCGGGCAGCGATGTCCACACGGATACGGTCACCGTCCTTGACGAAGGCGATCGGACCGCCGTCGACCGCTTCAGGGGCAACGTGGCCGATGCACAGGCCCGTGGTGCCGCCGGAGAAGCGGCCGTCGGTCAGGAGCAGGACGTCCTTGCCGAGGCCCGCACCCTTGATGGCTCCGGTGATGGCGAGCATTTCGCGCATGCCGGGGCCGCCCTTCGGTCCTTCGTAGCGGATCACCACGACGTCGCCCGCCTTGATCAGGCCCTTGTCCAGCGCGTCAAGAGCACCCTGCTCGCGCTCGAATACCCGCGCGGTGCCTTCGAAGACGTCGGCGTCGAAGCCGGCGCTCTTCACCACGGCACCCTCAGGTGCCATGGAACCGTGCAGGATGGTGATTCCACCGGTCTTGTGGATCGGGTTGTCCAGCGCACGGAGGATCTTGCCGTCCAGGTCCGGCGGGTTGATGGACGCAAGGTTCTCCGCCAGGGTCTTGCCGGTGACGGTGAGGCAGTCGCCGTGCAGCAGCCCGGCGTCGAGCAGTGCGCGCATGATGACCGGCACGCCGCCGATCTTGTCGACGTCGGTCATGACGTAGCGGCCGAACGGCTTCAGGTCACCCAGGTGCGGGATCTTGTCGCCGATGCGGTTGAAGTCATCCAGGGTCAGCTCGACCTCGGCTTCGCGGGCGATGGCCAGCAGGTGCAGCACGGCGTTGGTGGAGCCGCCGAAGGCCATGGTCACGGCGATGGCGTTCTCGAACGCCTTCTTGGTCATGATGTCCCGGGCGGTAATGCCCAGGCGCAGCAGGTTCACCACTGCCTCGCCGGACTTGCGGGCAAACTCATCGCGGCGGCGGTCCGCCGAGGGCGGCGCCGCGGAACCCGGCAGGGACATGCCCAGGGCCTCGCCGATGCAGGCCATGGTGTTGGCCGTGTACATGCCGCCGCAGGCGCCTTCGCCCGGGCAGATGGCCTTTTCGATGCGGGTCAGGTCTTCCATGCTCATCTTGCCGGCAGCGCAGGCGCCAACGGCCTCAAAGGCGTCGATGAGGGTGACTTCCTTTTCGGAGCCGTCCTCGAGCTTGACCCAGCCCGGCATGATGGAGCCGGCGTACAGGAAGACGCTGGCCAGGTCCAGGCGCGCGGCCGCCATGAGCATGCCGGGAAGGGACTTGTCACAGCCGGCCAGCAGAACAGAGCCGTCGATCCGCTCGGCCTGCATCACCGTTTCCACGGAGTCAGCAATGACCTCGCGGGAGACCAGGGAGAAGTGCATGCCCTCGTGGCCCATGGAAATGCCGTCGGAAACGGAGATCGTGCCGAACTGCATCGGGAAGCCGCCGCCGGCGTGGACGCCCTCCTTGGCGCCCTGGGCCAGCCTGTTCAAGGAAAGGTTGCAGGGAGTGATCTCGTTCCACGAACTCGCGACACCGATCTGCGGCTTGGCGAAGTCGTCATCGCCCATCCCCACGGCCCGGAACATGCCGCGTGCCGGAGCCGCGTGAATGCCATCGGTGACGACCCGGCTCCGGGGCTTGATGTCAGGCTTGTTGTCGGTTGCGATCTGGGTGTCCTCACTCATGGGTCAAAGTCTATGACTCCGGCAACCGCGCCAACGACCTGGAATGGCCGGTTAAGCGGGATTTCCGGAATATTTCGATCAGATAGTGGACTCGCGTCTCAAATAATGGACTTCGCGGGCTCCGGGCGAGGGGCGCGTGGCGGCGGTCACACCTTTTCGAGGCCATCCGCGAGGGCCTTGGCTTCCGCCTTGAGCATGCCGAGGACACTCTGGATAGTGGTCCTTGCTGCCACCTCGGGCCGGGCAAGGGCCACGATGCTGCGGCGCGCCATCACTCCGGTCAGGGGACGGAGAACGAATCCCCTGCCTTGATTTCCCAGCGAGGTATAGCGCGGGAGCAGCGATAGCCCATGACCCGAGCTCACGAGCGCCTCCAGGACCCGAAGATCGGCAAAGAGCTGGGCGCGTACTGCCGTGGTGCCCGCCTGTGCCTCGATCTGCTGCAGGACGGTATCAAACGGGAACCCCTCCGGAACCCCCATCCAGGGAAACCCCACCACGTCCTGCGCCGTCAGACTGGGCTTAGAAGCCAGCACGTGCCCGGACGGAATGGCCACATCCAACGGTTCGTTCAGTAACGGCACCACCACCAGGCCCCGCCGCGCAAACACCTCCGGCCCGTCCACGCTGTGGGCAAGAACGATGTCATAGTCCGCCGCCAGGCCAGCGAATCCCGCCACGCCGGGATCCTCCAAGTGGGCTTCAAAGCGGAGTCCGTCGATTTCCTTCACTCGGTGCAGGAGCCCCGGCAGGAGCATCTCCGCTGCGCTGGGGAAGAAGGCGGCCTTGACCTGCGTCTGCCAGCCCCGGCGGTACGTGTCCACCGTTGCCTCCGCCCTGGCCATCGCGACGGCGACCTCTGCCGCCGCCCGCGCCATCGCGGCGCCGGCTTCGGTGAGCCTCACGCCACGGCCCGACTTCTCCATCAGCACCACTCCGAGCTCGTCCTGAAGCGTCTTGAGCTGCTGCGAAACGGCTGAGGGCGTGACGCCCAGCGCCTCGGCGGTGGCACCCACCGAGCCGCGGTCCGCCAGTTCCCTGAGTATCCGGAGACGCTTGAAGTCCATGAAGCGAGGCTACGTCACGCCCCGCGGACTCCTGAACGCTGCTTATCGGTCTGCGCACAGCGCAGCCAGGCATTGACAAACCTAGACAGCCGTATTGACAGCGACGTACCGTCAAGCAACGGCAACCTCGCCTCGTGGACAGAAGGGCTTTGCTATGGAGTGGCTTATCTGGGTCATCGTCATCGTATTGATCATTGCCATCGTGTGGTGGCTGCTGAACCGCAACTCGGGCAAGACTGCAGGAGGCCGGGATGCGGCCGGGACCGACCAGGTAACGTCCTCCAATTCAAGGGCCAGCGCTTCCATGGCGGGCGCTTCCGGCAGCAGCGCTTCAGCCGCGGCTCCCGCTGCGGCCGCGGCTCCTGCTCCGGCCGGGGCGACTGGTTTCGCCAACACAGCAGGCGCCGGAGAAGCCGCCCGCACCGAAGCGCCCTCCCCAGCCGGCGCACCACCCGTCCGGCCTGACTCTTCCCCCGCAGCCCAGGCCGACCCGGAGGACGTGGAACCCGACATTGAGTCCTGGGACGCCGCCGCTTCACGCCCGCCGGCCGCCGCTTCACGCCCGCCGGCCGGCGCTCACGTGCCCTCCGGCGGCGACGTCGATGACTGGGACGATGACGAAGACAAAGCCGAATGGGACACCCAGTGGTCCGAAGCCGGATCAGCCGCGGCAACGCCCCAGCGCGCCGCGGAGTCCGCATCATCGGCTCCGGGCACCCCCGCGCATCACCCTGAGTACACCGAACAGCACGCCGCCACCCTGCCCGGAGCGGAGTCGGCCGCCGCCGAGGCCCTGGATGCCGAGGCAGAAACCCAGCAGAGAATCCAGTCGTCAGCCGCCACGGAGGCCGCAGCGAGCCACGGTGCCGAACCCGTGGGCCACGAAACCATGAGCCCCCGGGCTGCTGGCGCGGGGGCCATGGCCAACGAACCGCACCAGACCGAGGCTGCTGAGGCCCCTGACACGTCGGCCGCGGCTGCAGCGCCCACCTATGAGGGTGCCGCGGGCGCACCCGGTCAACCCTATGGCGAGGGTTCGGCCGCACCTTCAGCGGACGGAAGCGGTCCCGAGGGCTTCACAGTGAAGGCCGATACCGGATCGATGACCTATTACGACGAGGACAGCTCCGGTTACAACGAGGCGAGCGCGGAGGTGTGGTTCCTCTCGCCTGCCCATGCCGAGGCTGCCGGTTTCCGCGCTCCGCGCCGGACCCGGCGCTGAAAGCCGGCAACTAAGAGTGGTGGGCTGATCCCCCGTCCGGGACAGGCGGCAAAGTCATGATCACAGGCGGGGCGCGCATGGCATTGGCCAGCACCGCAGTCGCATCTTGCCTGCAGCCGGTCACAGGTATCGCTGCCACTGTGGCCTTGGCGCTCATGCTTGCCGGCTGCACCGGGAACGGCGGCAGCGCCCCGGACGGCAGCGGCGGCACGTCAACCGGCCCCTCTACGGGCACGGCCGCCAGTCCCGGGAAAAACGGCGCAACAGGCTCGGGCGAGCCGCAGGTCAGCACCAAAATAGATGGCCTGCAGCTGCCTTGGTCAACGGTATTCCTGCCGGACGGAACAGCAGTCATTTCGGAGCGGGATTCCGCCCTCCTCAAATCCGTCAGAGATGGCAGAATCACCACCGTCGGCAAGGTTCCGGGAGTGGTCCCCGGCGGCGAAGGCGGGCTCCTGGGGCTGGCACTGTCCCCGGACTATGCCGCCGACCGCTTCATCTACCTGTACTTCACCGCGGCCGAAGACAACAGGATCGCCCGCCTTCGGATCGAACCGGAAGGGGCCGGCACGGGCAGCGGCCTGAGGATGGGCGCTCCGGAAGTCATCTTCTCCGGCATCCCCAAGGCGTCCACCCACAACGGTGGCCGGATCCGCTTCGGCCCCGACGGCTTCCTCTACGTGGGTACGGGCGACTCACAGCGCCGCGAACAACCCCAGGACCGGAATGCCCTGGGCGGGAAGATCCTCAGGCTGACCAGGGACGGCGAGCCGGCACCGGGCAATCCGTTCCCCGGCAACCCCGTTTACAGTCTCGGTCACCGGAATGTTCAGGGCCTGGCATGGGACGCTGACGGGCGTCTCTGGGCCAGCGAGTTCGGTCCGGATGTCAATGACGAACTGAATTTGATCCAGGCAGGCGGAAACTACGGATGGCCCGTGGTCACCGGGGCACCCCATCGCCAGGAGTTCATCGACGCAAAAGTCGTGTGGCCATCCACCGCCGAGTCTTCGCCCAGCGGACTGGAGATCGCTGGTACCACAGCCTATTTGGGAGCACTCCGCGGGCAGCGGATCTGGTCGGTGCCGCTCATTGGTGAAAATGCCGGCAAGCCTGTGGGCTATTTCACACAGCAGTATGGCCGCATACGGAACGTCTCGCTCGCTCCGAACGGGGACCTGTGGGCGCTCAGCAACAACGAAAACCCTGATTTCGCGCTGATTTTGAGCCTGCCGGGCTAAGCTCCGGCACCTTCATCCGCGCTGATTTCACACTGGCGAAAAGTTCGTGTAGAGTTTCATGTCGTTGCGGAGAACAACGCGGGAAGCAAAGCCCACGATTGAACGAAACAGCAGCTGCACCTCTAGCTCAATTGGCAGAGCAATTGACTCTTAATCAATGGGTTCCGGGTTCAAGTCCCGGGGGGTGCACAGACGAGAAACCCCGTCTTCACAGGCCGCGCGCCGTGAAGGCGGGGTTTCGTTTTGCCCGAAAAGTGTACCGACGGTGCGTCGCTCCGGCTCCGGCCCTGGCAGCAGTTCATAACCGGGTCCCAATGAGACCGCGCACCGCCGTCCCTGCTTACAATCGATCGACGATCAACTACAGAGGGAAACATGAAGAAACTCATCACTGCCGCGCTCGCCGCCGGGCTCCTCCTCTCCGCTTCGGCCTGCAGCGCACCGAAATTGTCCACTGCGGAAACCTGCGACCGGGTCAAGACCGTTGTGTCGAACCCCGCGGCCAGCACAGGCAAGACCGGAATGATCCGCCTCGCCAACCAGATCCGGCCGATCGAGGCCGTGTCCTCTGATGACCTGCAGCCGGCGCTTCAGGCGATCCTGGACTACGCGGACGAATCCGTGAAGGAGAACCCGGACGCTGAAAAGCTTAACGGGCTAAAGACCGAATATGAGAAGGCCGGCAGCACCTACAGCAAGTTCTGCAGCCAGTAGCAGTATCGGCAACTTCCAGCCGTACCCAACGGAGGGGCCGGATCGTGAACCGCACCCCGAAAGTTGGACTTGAAACGTAGAGTCCAGGCTTCGGTGGTGCGGTTCACCGCTTTCGTAGGCGAGCCCAGGCTCGCCGACTACATGGTGACTCAGGCCCGGCGGATCCGGGGCAGGCGCGTGTCACGCTCGCGGCCCGGGGTCGGGTTCGAATATCTTCTTGGTATGAGTGAGGAACGTCCCGGGGAGCTGACCGGGCAGATATCAATCAATGAGCTGCTCATCGCCATGGGCGAAGAGCCCGTCATGAGCATGATTGATCTCACCGTTCCGGACGACGCCTCATCCCTGACAGACGATCAGCCCACACTGCCCGGACTCTGATTCAGAGGCTCTTTCAGTCGAAGGAGCTGGCCTCAACCTTGAGACCTGAGTCGACACTTGCCACAATGGCGGTAGTTGCCGGCGAGGCGAAACGGGTGGCCAGCTCCCGGACAACGGCCTGGAGTTCCTGGCGTAGGACGTCCGGATCGATGGACGCTGCGGCAAGCACTGACCGTTCCATGTCCGCCGCGGCAGTCACGGCTTCGGTCCCGCGGTCTGTGAGGGAGACAACGTGGCTCCGGCGGTCAGAGGTGCTGCGTTGGCGCACAATGTGACCGTGTGACTCCAGCCGGCTGAGCGTCTTGCCCATGGTCTGGGCCTGAACACGGACCAGCTGCGCCAGTTGCGCCTGTGTCATGGGTCCGTTGTTGTAGAGCACCTCAATAGCAATGACGCCGGCGTGGGTCAGGCCAATGGCCCCCAGCTTTTCGTTCCAGGAGTGTTCAACGAGACGTGCCGCCGTGGACAAGAGGCGCCCAGTGGGCCAGCGATCCATATCAGGCATACCAACAAGTATAGCCAAGTGTGGATTCGTCCCGGCGCAGCAGGCTTACTAAGCTGAAATGTCCCGCATGCAAACAAGGAGAATACTGTGGCTGAACGACTCAACCCCGGCGACGTCGCACCGGACTTCACACTGAAGGATTCCGAAGGAGCGGACGTCAGCCTGAGCGATTACCGCGGCCGAAACACCATCGTCTACTTCTATCCCGCTGCTGCCACCCCCGGATGCACCAAGCAGGCCTGCGACTTCCGTGACAGCCTGGCCTCCCTTCAGGCTTCCGGTTATGAGGTCCTGGGGATATCCCCCGACCCATCCAGCAAGCTGGCCGCGTTCGCTGAAAGCGAAGGCCTGACCTTTCCCTTACTGTCCGACAACAGCCACGCCGTTGCCGAGGCCTACGCAGCGTGGGGAGAAAAGAAGAACTACGGGCGGACATACGAGGGCCTCATCCGCTCGACCGTCGTGGTGGATCCGGACGGCAAGGTGGCACTCGCCCAGTACAACGTCCGGGCCACCGGCCACGTCGCCAAGCTGCGCCGGGACCTGAAGGTGGCGACAGACAGCTGACGGGACACGCTGCCGGCTGTAAAGCTGACTGAAGGCCCGGCCTGCTGACGGTACAATGGAGGCTGGCAATCGCCGTCGTACGTTTTCTGTTGCACAGAAGGCGGAAGGCGGAGCCGCGCGCGAGTGGTGAAATTGGCAGACACGCAGGATTTAGGTTCCTGTGCCTTCGGGCGTGGGGGTTCAAGTCCCCCCTTGCGCACAAAACTGGAACACGAATTCCAGAAGCTAAACATCACAGGAATCCCGGACCAGGCGGTCCGGGATTCCGGCGTTTAAAGGGCACTTTGGCCGACGCATCCGCGGCGCCAGCGGGCCGCCCCAAAAAGATTGTCCAGGTTTACCCATCCACCGCCCGGCACCGGCCGAATACCCAGTGAGACACCAACCAAGGGTCGGTGCCCACAGTCGGAATAGGGCCAGGTGCGGGGTGAAAAGCCTTCCCCGCGGGCAATGATCGGCACAACCAAGGAGAATCGAAATGCAGTCATTCAAGCGCACAACTTTCACCGTCGCAGGTGTTGCAGCCGCAGCCCTGCTTAGCCTCACCGCCTGTGGCGGTTCGGCGACGACGGCCCCAAGCTCTTCTTCAGCGGCGGCAGAACCGTCCGCCTCCAGCATGGCGCCCTCCCCTTCGGAGAGCTCCTCGGCAGCAATGGACCCGGCAGCCAACCTGGTGGGTCCCGGCTGCTCCGCTTATGCTGCGAAGGTTCCCAGCGGTGCAGGCTCCGTTTCGGGCATGGCCCTTGACCCGGTTGCAGTAGCTGCCTCAAACAACCCGCTCCTGAAGACGCTCACCGCCGCTGTTTCCGGCAAGCTGAACCCGAAGGTGAACCTGGTGGACACCCTCAACGGCAGCGAGTTCACTGTCTTCGCGCCGGTGGACGACGCCTTCGCAAAGATCGACGCCGCCACCATCGAGACGCTCAAGAAGGACGATGCCCTGCTGAGCAAGATCCTCACGTACCACGTGGTTGCCGGCCAGATCACCCCGGACAAGATCGTCGGCACGCACAAGACGGTCCAAGGCGGATCAGTAACCGTCACCGGAAGCAAGGATGCGCTCAAGGTTGACGGTGCCAACGTGATCTGCGGTGGTGTCCAGACGGCGAACGCCACTGTTTACCTGGTGGACTCGGTGCTGATGCCCAAGTAGCCGCCCAAGTCTCACGACGGTGGAGACTGGGACTCCGCCGGGACGGGGAAGCCGCGGCCCGCACCTGGAGGTGCGGGCCACGGTTTTTGCGCGTCCGGGGCGCTCCGCCCGTCAATTAGACTGGGAGGCGGGGCCAGCAGACCGCAGCCGCCCACGTGCAGCCAAGCAGCCCAGAGGTGATCATCGAGTGCCCAGCAGTATGACGCGACGCACGGCCATTAAGGCCGGTGCCGTTCTCCTGGGCTTGACGCTCACCTCCTGCACCGGTGAAGCCGCCCCGCCGCCGTCCTCCTCGGCCGCCACCCCCACGCCGTCGGTGAGCAACCCCACCGCGACGTTCAAGTTCGGCACTGCCTCACAGCCCCTAGGCCTTGACCCCGCCCTTGCCAACGACGTCGAATCCCAGCGCGTCACCCGGCAGGTCCTTGAAGGGCTCGTGGGCGTCAACCAGACCACGGGCGAGCCGACGCCGCTGCTCGCCACCGAATGGACGGCATCCGCGGACGGCCGCTCCTATACGTTCAAGCTCCGCCCCGGCGTACAGTTCCATGACGGCTCGCCGTTCAACGCCGAAGCGGTCTGCACCAACTTCGAGCGCTGGTTCAAGTTCCCCGAAGCACTCCGGAGGCAGGCAGCGGGCAGCACCTTCAAGGGCGTCTTCAAGGAACATTCGGATCAAGCAAGCCTGTCCGTCTTTAAGGCCTGCAAGGCACTGTCACCGCTGGTGATCAGGATCGATCTTACGGAGCGGTTCACCGGTTTCCTCCAGGCGTTGACGCTGCCCGCCTTCGCCATCTCCTCCCCCAGGGCCCTCGCCTCGGGACGGGCCGACGTCCTCAGCCAGAAGCGCGGCAGCCAGGCAATATCGGCCTACGCCACCCGTCCGGTGGGCACGGGACCATACCGTTTCTCCGCCTGGGACAGCACGAGTGTCACGCTCGTGAGCAACAAGCACTACTGGGGCGACCGCGGGCAGATCGCCACCATTCATTTCATCACCTACGACCATCCGCAGACGCGGCTCCAGGCACTGCTCGACGGCAAGATCGACGGCTACGATGCCGTGACGGTTGGAAACTTCGACCAGCTCGTCAAACGCGGAAAGCAAATCATCCAGCGTGACCCCTTCTCGGTGATGTACCTCGGCATGAACCAGGAAGTGGCCGTGCTTCAGGACCTCAAAGTCCGGCAGGCCATTGAACTGGCAATCGACAAGGACACCCTCATCCGGCGGTTCTTCATCGACAACACGGCGCAGGCTTCCCAGTTCGTCCCGCCGAAGCTCAGCGGCTTCAACAACAACGCGCCGGCCCTCGGCCATGACCCGGCTAAGGCCAAAGAGCTGCTGGCCGAGGCAGGTTATAAGGGCCAGCCGCTCAAGTTCTATTACCCCATGAACGTCACCCGGCCCTACCTTCCCACTCCGGAGAAGATCTATGCCGAGATCAGCCGTCAGCTCACGGAAGTGGGCCTCAACGTCCGGCCGGTTCCCGTTGACTGGACTGACGGATACCTTCAGAAGGTCCAGTCCCCGGGAGACCACGCCCTCCACCTGCTCGGCTGGAACGGCTCCTACTCCGATGCGGACAACTTCCTGGGCCCGCTGTTCGGCGAGAAGAACGGCGAGTTCGGATACCAGGACCCGCAGGTCTTCTCCAAGATCAACCGCGCCCGCGGCCTGCCTGACGGCAAGGAGCGGACGGAGCAGTACCAGACGATCAACGCCCAGATCGCCGAGACCGTGCCTGCAGTCCCGATCGCGTTCCCCATTTCGGCGCTGGCGCTCTCGGACCGCGTCATCAGCTACCCCGCGTCGCCGGTATTAAATGAAGTTTTCACCAAGGTCCAACTGAGGCCTTGACGGAAGGGGCCAATTTCAGTTAGTGGGCGGTGCGGGGATATTCTGTGACAGCCAGAGCCGCTGCTATCGGAGACTGATTGTGACCTTCATTTCCAAGACCCAACATGCCGACGTCGTCCTGATTGGCGGCGGCGTCATGAGCGCCACGCTGGGTGCCTTCATCAAGCAGCTAGAACCCAACTGGACCATTTCCCTGTTCGAGCGCCTCGACGAAGCCGGCCTCGAAAGCTCGGGACCCTGGAACAACGCCGGCACCGGACATGCCGCCCTGTGTGAGCTTAATTACTCGCCCGCAGCCAAAGACGGCTCGGTCGACCCCTCCAAGGCGCTGCACATCAACGAGCAGTTCCAGCTGTCCCGCCAGTTCTGGTCCCACCTTGTGACGAACTCGCTGATCGGATCCCCCAAGGGGTTCATCAACACGGTCCCGCACATGAGCTTCGTGATCGGCGAGGACAACTCCAGCTTCCTCAAGGCCCGCTACGACGCGCTCAAGCAGCACCCGCTGTTCCGCAGCATGGAGTACTCCGAGGACTTCGCCCAGATCGGCAAATGGGCTCCGCTCATCGTCGAGGGCAGGGATCCCCAGCAGCGCATTGCGGCGACGCGCGCCGCGGAGGGCACCGACGTCGACTTCGGTGCGCTGACCCGGGAGCTGACCACCTACCTGGGCAACAACGGCGTTGAGATCAATTACGGCCACGATGTCTCCGACATCAAAAAAGCGGCCGACGGCGGTTGGGACCTTTCGCTCAAGCACCCCGCGTCCGGGGAGCGCGGCAACATCCACGCCAAGTTCGTGTTTGTCGGGGCGGGCGGCGGGGCGCTCCACCTGCTGCAGGCCTCCGGCATCCCGGAAAGCAAGGGCTACGGCGGGTTCCCCGTGTCCGGCCAGTTCTTCCGCTGCACTGACGAGTCCCTCGCCTCCCAGCACAACGCGAAGGTGTACGGCCAGGCATCCGTCGGAGCCCCGCCCATGTCCGTTCCGCACCTTGACACCCGCTATGTCGGCGGCAAACGCTCACTCCTGTTCGGCCCGTACGCCGGCTTCTCCACGAACTTCCTGAAGAACAGCACCTGGCTTGACCTCCCGCTGTCCATCCGCCCCGGCAACATCATCCCGATGCTCGCCGTGGCCAAGGACAACATGGACCTCACGGCCTACCTGGTGAAGGAAGTGGCCAAGCGCCATGGGGCCAAGGTTGAGGCCCTCCGCGAGTACTACCCCGAAGCCAAGGACGGCGACTGGGAACTTATTACCGCCGGCCAGCGTGTGCAGATCATCAAGAAGGATCCGAAGAAGGGCGGCGTCCTCCAGTTCGGCACCGAGGTGATTGCTGCCCGTGACGGTTCCATCGGCGCTCTGCTCGGCGCATCGCCGGGCGCCTCCACCGCCGTGCCGATCATGATTGAGCTCCTGCAGAAGTCCTTCCCCAAGAACTTCAAGGGTTGGCAGTCCAAGCTGAAGGAAATGATGCCGGGCTACGGCGTCAAGCTCAACGACAACCCGGAGCTGGCAGCGGAGCTCGAAAAGGCCACGGCCAAGGCCCTCCAGTTGGAAGCGACACCCGCAGTCAATCGCTAAGACCCTGGCCGGGTTGCGGCAGGCTCCACCACAGGCAACAGTCCGTCAACCCCTTCAGGAGACCAAGCAATGTTCCGGCTGGCCAGTCTTTCCCTCGGGAACCGCGCGCTGATTGCGCTGATCACCATTTTCGCGGCGGTGTTCGGCGTGATCACCATGTCCTCGCTGAAGCAGGAACTCATTCCGTCCATCGAGTTCCCGCGGATCACGGTGATCACGTCGATGCCCGGAGCCTCGCCGGAGGTTGTGGACAAGCAGGTCAGCCGTCCGCTCGAAACGGCGCTGAACAGCGTCGAGGGCCTGGAATCGACGTCGTCGACTTCACGGAACGGCGTTTCGCAGATCAGCATGGTGTTCACCTACGGATCCAACCTGGACCGCGCCCGGAACCAGATCGACCGTGCCATTTCCAATGCCAAGCGCACGCTTCCAGAGGACGTCCAGCCGCAGGCCATCGCGGGCAGCCTGAGCGACTTCCCTATTGTTTTCCTGGCCGTCTCCTCCAACAAGCCCCTGAGTGAGCTGAATACCGATCTCCAGCGGCTGACCGTCCCGCGACTGCAAAAGCTCGACGGCGTCCGCGGCGCCGATGTGACCGGCGGAGCAAGCCAGCACATCCTGATCCTGCCGAGGACGGCCAGCATGGCATCCAGCGGCGCGACGGTCCAGTCGATCCGCAACGCACTGACCAACAACGGGGACCTCGTCCCGGCCGGAACGATCGAGGACAAGGGCCAGAGCCTGTCGCTGCAGATCGGCAGCCCGGTGGACTCCGTCGCCGCCGTCAAGGCGCTGCCGCTCAGCGGCGCGAAGGACGGTGCCACGATCGGTACCGTGGCGGACGTCAGCATCAAGGATGACGTCCGGACCTCCATCACCCGGACCAACGGCAAGGAAACTCTCGCCGTCTCCGTCACGAAGAAGCCCGAGGGCGACACCGTGGCGATCTCCCACGCAGTCAAGGACGCCCTGCCCCAACTGGAGGCCGAGCTCGGCTCGAACGCCAAGTTCACGCCGGTGTTCGACCAGGCGCCGTTCATCGAGAAGTCCATCAAGGACCTCACCACGGAGGGCCTGCTGGGACTGGGCTTCGCCGTGGCAGTCATCCTTGGGTTCCTCATGTCGGTCCGGTCCACGCTCGTCACGGCCGTGTCCATCCCGCTGTCGCTCCTGATCACTTTCATCGGACTCTCGGGCACCGGCTATTCGCTGAACATCCTCACCCTCGGCGCGCTCACCATCGCCATCGGCCGGGTGGTGGATGACTCGATTGTGGTGATCGAAAACATCAAACGCCACCTCAGCTACGGCGAACCCAAGCTCACGGCCATTCTGACGTCCATCCGCGAGGTGGCGGGGGCGATCACCGCATCGACGCTCACCACGGTGGCCGTCTTCCTGCCCATCGCTTTTGTGGGTGACCTTGCCGGCGAGCTGTTCCGTCCCTTCGCGCTGACGGTCACCATTGCCCTCCTGTCCTCGCTGCTGGTTTCGCTGACGATCGTTCCGGTCCTCGCATACTGGTTCCTTAGGTCGCCGGCGGACGCTCGGACCGCCGGGGCAGCACCGCAGTCCGCCCGCGACATTGAGGCCCGGGCCCACGAGGCGGAACAGCGCAGCCTCCTGCAGCGCGGGTACCTGCCCATCCTGACCACAACGCAGAGACACCCGGTGCTGACGCTGATCGCCGCCGTCCTGGTACTGGGCGGAACCGCGGCCATGACTCCCCTGCTGGCCACGGACCTGCTGGGACGCTCCGGCGAGAACAGCATGACGGTGAAGCAGGAGCTTCCCGCCGGCACCAGCCTCCAGGACACCAGCACGGCGGCGCAGAAACTGGAGGACGTACTGCTCGGCATCGACGGCATTAAGGACGTCCAGGTGACGTCCGGCAATGCGCAGGCCGGCTTTACCGCACTGACTTCGTCGGGAGCCTCCAACTCCACGTTTACCGTCGTCACGGCAGAGAAGGCCAACCAGGCACAGCTTCAGGAGACGGTCCGCACCGAACTGGCAAAGGTCAGCGGATCCGGCAAGATCTCCGTGGGCTCCCAGCAGGGCGGCTTCGGTACGTCGTCCACCGTGGACATCACCCTTCGGGCCGCCACCTCGGCGGACCTCAAAAAAGCCAGCGACTCCTTGGTCCGGGCAATGGACGGTGTCCCCGGCAGTAACGAGGTCACCACCAACCTGGCCGCCAGCCAGCCCGTGGTCCAGGTCAAAGTGGACCGGGCCAAGGCGGTGGCTGCGGGCCTGAACGAAGAGCAGGTGGCCGGCGTCCTGGCGTCGACCATCAGCCCCGTCCCGGCGGGCACCGTGCGCATCGAAGCCGACGACTTCCCGGTCCGCATCGGCGAAGGCACACGTTTTACCAGCATCGCTGCCATCCGTGCCATCCCGCTTCCGACCGCCCGAGGGCCCGTGCCGCTGAGCAGCATTGCCGCCGTCAACGCGGTGGACGTGCCGGTCTCCATCACCTCAAGCAACGGCCAGCGGACAGCGCAAGTCTCGGTCACGCCGTCGGGCGCCAACCTTGGTGCGGTGAGCGCCGAAGTCCAGAACCGGCTCAAGTCCGTGGGCCTTCCGGCCGGCGTCACCGCCGAAATCGGCGGCGCCACCACCCAGCAGGCCGACTCCTTCCGCCAGCTCGGGCTCGCCCTGCTCGCAGCCGTCGCCATTGTCTACGTGATCATGGTGGCCGCGTTCAAGTCCCTCATCCAGCCGCTGATTCTCCTCGTCTCCGTTCCGTTTGCGGCCACGGGCGCCGTTGCCCTGCTCCTCATCTCCAAGGTTCCGCTGGGGCTGCCGTCGCTGATCGGCATGCTGATGCTGGTGGGGATTGTGGTGACCAACGCGATTGTGCTGATCGACCTGATCAACCAGTACCGGAAACCACAGGCGGGCAACCCGGGCATGAACGTCGCCGATGCCATCACCCACGGTGCCCGGCGGCGTCTCCGCCCCATCCTCATGACTGCGCTGGCCACCGTGTTTGCGCTGACCCCCATGGCCCTCGGCATCACGGGCGGCGGCGGGTTCATCTCGCAGCCGCTGGCCATCGTGGTGATCGGCGGCCTGGTCTCCTCGACGGCGCTGACCCTGGTGCTGGTCCCGGTGCTGTACCGGCTGGTGGAGGGGCGCCGGGAGAAGAAGGCGCTCCTGCGCGAGCTGAAGCAGCGCCCCGGCTTCGTCGCGGCGGACGACGTCGACGCCGAGTTTGCCGACTGGACGACGGGCATGATCCCGAAGGTCAGCGGACGGCGGGCAGCACCCGGAGCCCTGGAAGAGTAAGAACCGGCCCGTCCAAACCGTAAACCGTGAAGCCGTCCTGAGCGATCAGGGCGGCTTCACTGTTGCCCGGGACCTGCCGGGAATAACTTGCCGTGCTGAACGTTACATCAAGCGATAGATGCAAATGCATGTAAATCGGTTACAGTTGAAGTAAGCCAGGACAGTTCGGACAACGGAAGGCACATCATGCAGATCGGCGTATTCAGCGTCAGCGACATCACCCAGGACCCCACCACGGGCCGTACCCCCACCGAGAATGAGCGCATCAAGGCGTCGGTGGCGATCGCCCGGAAGGTCGAAGAAATCGGTATGGACGTCTACGCCATCGGCGAGCACCACAACCGGCCGTTTTTCTCCTCCTCACCCACCACCACGCTGGCGTACATCGCCGCGCAGACCGAGCGCATCACGCTCTCCACGGCCACGACGCTGATCACCACGAACGATCCGGTCAAGATCGCCGAGGACTTCGCGATGCTGCAGCACCTCGCCGACGGCCGCGTGGACCTGGTGCTGGGACGGGGCAACACCGCGCCTGTCTACCCCTGGTTCGGCAAGAACATCCAGGACGGCGTCGAACTCGCGATCGAGAACTACAGCCTGCTGCGCCGGCTCTGGGACGAGGACACCGTCAACTGGTCAGGCAAGTTCCGCACGCCGCTGCAGAACTTCACCTCGACGCCGCGCCCGCTCGACGGCGTAGCCCCCTTTGTGTGGCACGGCTCCATCCGCACGCCCCAGATCGCGGAGGTGGCGGCCTACTACGGAGACGGCTTCTTCGCTAACAACATCTTCTGGCCCAAGGAGCACTACCAGCAACTGATCGGCCTGTACCGCGAACGCTACGAGCACTACGGGCACGGCAAGGCGGACCAGGCGATCGTAGGCCTCGGCGGCCAGTTCTTCATGCGGAAGAACTCGCAGGACGCCGTCAAGGAGTTCCGGCCGTACTTCGACAACGCCCCGGTCTACGGCCACGGCCCGTCCCTTGAGGACTTCACCTCGCAGACCCCGCTGACCGTGGGCAGCCCGCAGGAAGTCATCGAGAAGACCCTCACCTTCCGTGAGTTCTTCGGCGACTACCAGCGCCAGCTGTTCCTGATCGACCACGCCGGCCTGCCGCTCAAGACGGTCCTCGAGCAGCTCGACCTGTTCGGCGAAGAAGTCCTGCCCGTGCTGCGCAAGGAGTACGCCGCCCTGACGCCGGCCCATGTTCCGGATCCGCCCACGCATGCCGGACGGGTCGCTGCACGGATGGCAGCCCAGGACGCGGCCTCGCACTCCGAAGCCGGCCAGGCTGCAGCTTCCTCCGCGTCCTCCGCGCTGGAGGCGTGATGCCCGCCCGGACTGCCCCGGCCGCCTCGCCGGTCAGGCTGGCTGCCGAGACCTGGGAATCCCTGTTCCGTGCCCAGGTTGCCGTGATGCGCCGGCTGCAGTCCGGGCCTGCGTTCAAGGACTTGGCCGTGAATGAATACGACGTCCTGTTCACGCTGTCGCGGTGCCCCTCCGGGTGGCTTCGCCTGAACGAGCTCAACGACAACGTGCTGCTGAGCCAGTCGAGCCTCAGCCGGCTGGTTGAGCGGCTGGAAAAGCGCGGCCTGGTGGAGCGGATGCCGGCTCCCAGCGACGGCCGCGGTGTCCTGGTGAAACTCACGGACCAGGGGGCGCAGTTGCAAAAGCAGATCGGCCGCGAGCACGTCCGGGAAATCGCTGAGCTGGTCTCGCCGGCGCTGACGGCTGCGGAGCAGCGGGAACTGCTGAGGCTGACCGAGAAGCTGCGCACCTCGTTGCCGCGCTAGGGCCGCCGCCGGCAGGTGCCAGCGGGCCGCGGGCGCTGTACTTCCCGGTGGGCCGTACAGTCCCTAGCGGATGACGGCGAGCTTGTCCGGGTCGTCGACCGGCAGTTCGCCGTTCACCACAGCGGTGACCCGCATCTCCCGCAGCGCCAGGCTGCCGCCCACGGTGGAGAGGAAGGCCGTGTCTGAGGAATCTCGGCCGGCGGTGATGCGCAGCATCGCTTCCCTGGGCGCAAGGCCGGTGGGATCGATCACCTGCCAGGCGCCGTTGATGTGCGCCTCCGCCACGGCGTGGAAATCCATCGGGGAAAGACCCGGGGCGTACACCGCGGCAAGCCGCGCGGGAACATTCTTGGCGCGGAGCAGCGAGATGGCCAGATGGGCATAGTCCCTGCACACTCCGCGGCGGTTCAGGAGGGTTTCCACGGCACCGTCGGTTCCGCGGGACGAGCCGCTGACGTACCGGAGTTCACTGAATACCCAGTTGCGCACGGCGTGGAGGAGTTCTTCTCCCTGAAGACCGCCGAACTCGGCATAGGACGTGGGGAGGAGCCGGTCCGATTCCGCGTAGCGGCTGGGGCGGACGTAGCGGATGAGCTCCATGAGGGAGGCCTCTTCCGGCTCGGCGAACCCCACGACCGTGGCCGAGTATTCCACGGTTACTTCCGTGGGATCGGCAAACTCCATGTAGTGGAACCTGCCGCCGTGGTGGTCCGACAGCTCCGTCAGGGGAACGGGCCCGTCCCCGGCTGTCACCGAAAGAGTCTCGTCGAGGGAGCTGTAGCCCGGATTCCTGGCCACGGAAATGGCCAGCGCCACTTTGGTATCGGCCACGGTCTTGAAGACCAGTCGGGCAGCCACAGTGCGTTCCATGTTTCTCCGGGGGTGTGAGGACAGCGGACGTCAGTCGCGGCTGCGAACCCGGTGGGTGTGCCGGAGGCAGCGGACTAGTTCTTGATCTCCAGAGACATTAGCATCCGCTGGACATTGGCGAATTCCGAGCCCCCGTTCACGTAGTCGGCAGCCTGGTCCAGGGTGTCGAAGGCCTTGGCCGGCGCCACCGTCTCGTCCGGTGCGAACGACTTCAGCGAGCCCACATCGCTGAAGGAGTAGTTGCCCTTGCCTTCCAGTCCGCGGACCACGTTCTGCAGCTGGCAGGTCTTGGAGTCGGCTCCACCCACCAGGTTGGTGATCCCGTACGAGCCGAAGAACCGGTAGCCCTGAAGCACCCTGAACACCACATGCGGGGAAATCGTGCCCTCTCCCCCGCTGTGGGGCAGCTCCACCGGGACGCTGCTGACAACAACGTAGGACTTCCGGGCGGCCGGGGCGCACGTGGCCGGAGCGGCATCCGGCAGTCCGGTCCGGAGCGTGGCGAGATAGGTCCCCGCCGCGTCCTTGACCTCAACCTTCACCGCGCCGGGCAGCGTTCCCTTGTCCGCCTCCACCGACTGGGCGATCCATTCTTGGGGAAGTTCGAAGCTGATCTTCTTGGCGGGGTCGGTGAAGACCTTCCACGCCGACGCCGTCGCCCCGGGTTTCGCTGACGGGCCGCCCGAAGCGGTGGCAGAGGAAGTGGCTGTTCCCGGCGTTGCTCCGGGAGCCGCGCTGCCGCCGCCGGGCTCCACGGTCCAGACCGGTGCGCCTTTGCCTGCGGAGCTGCAACCTGCCAGCAGCGCCGCAGCAAGCACCGCGACGGCGGCCACGCGGTTCCCGCGGGAGACTGTCATCCCTGTCATGCCTCCAGCCTAGCCGCGGCAGGGCTCCGCCCGGGGTCTTCGATCCCCGTGTTTCGCAGGCTGACCCCGGGCTTTCCGGGTCCGTAAAGAGGACTAGGCTGGGGGGCATGGCGGAACACGAGCTGGACGCGGCAGAGAAGACCCTGGCGGGCATGTCCGCCGTCGACATCGCTGACTGGCGGCTGCGCACGTTTGCCTTATACGACACTGTCCGCAGAATCGCGTCGGACAACCCTGCGGAAGCGCATGCGTACTGGCGGCAGGAGCGGGACCGGATGTTCGGCACGCACCCCGCGTCCGCCCTCACAGCGGAGGCCAAGGCGAGTTTCGGCGGCCTCAAGACAGCCGACTACGATCCCATCTACCGTTTCCACGTGCCCCTGACCAAGGAGGGCGCCGGCCGGGAAATGAACGTCGAGACCGGCACCGACGGTCTGGTTAGATTCGTCAGGCTGGGAACGTTCGACCTCCCGGAGATGGGACAGCTGGCGGTCTGGAAGCTCATTGGCTACGGCGGGGGCATATTCGTTCCCTTCCGCGATGCCACGGCAGGCCAGCCCGGCGGCAGCTACGGCGCAGGCAGGTACCTTCTGGACACGATCAAGGGCGCCTTCCACGGCGTGCGCGGTTCAGGCCCTGATGCGCCCTTCGTGCTGGACTTCAACTTCGCCTACAACCCGTCGTGCGCCTACAACGAGGCCTGGGCCTGCCCGCTCGCCGGCCCCTCGAACCGCCTGGCGGTCGACATCCCGGTGGGCGAACTGTACTAGGTTCACTACGATGGCTGGATGACTCCAGCTCCCACGCGGCGGATTGCACGCGTCCGCCCGCTCTCCACTGCGACCGACAGCCCGGCCCACTCCGCCGGCGAGCAGTTCTTCGTTGCCAACTCTGCCGCCGACTTCGCCAGCGACGCCGGCAGGCAGTGGACGGTCATCGATACCCCCTTCACGGGCTCGCCCGCCAACGCGAGCAGCACTCCGCGGACGGGCTGGGAGCCGGGGGCCACCGTGCCGCAGGAGGAGTTCGAGTTCCTGGCCCCCAGCGTGCCGGCCAACGTGCTGGGCATGGCCCACAACACCGGCAGGGCCGGCCGGGACCTGCCCGCCCAGGCTTTCCACAAGGCCGCCACCAGCGTCATCGGCCCCGGCGACGCAATTGAGCTGACCGCCGGCGTCGGGCTGGTGGAGCCGGAAGCGGAACTGACGGTCGTCGTCGGCCGCACGGCCAAAGGCCTGACGCTCGAAAACGCCCGGACCGCCATCCTGGGATTCACGATCGGCAACGATGTCACTGCCCGGGACCTGCAGAAGTCTGACGACCTCTGGCTGAGCGCGAAGAGCCAGGACACCTTCACGCCGGCCGGCCCCTGGATCGTGACAGGGCTCGATGACGCGGACCTGCCCATCGGCATTGTCCACAACGGCGCGGAACTGACACCGGCAAGCACCGCGGACCTCGGCTGGAAGGTGGACGAAATTCTGGTCTACCTGAGTTCATTCATGACCCTGCATCCCGGCGACCTGGTCCTCACCGGTTTCCCGGCAGCTACCGCCCGCCTGGAGCCGGGCGACGCCGTCACGTGCAGGGTCGGCGGCATCGGCGAACTTACCAACCCGGTCAGAGCGGCGCATTCGCCCGCCTGATGTGGCAGGCTCGAGCTGATGTGGCAGGCTGGAGCGATGGAATCGTCCGCTCCGCCCGTTGCCGAGCCGCAGACGCGACCGACCCGGCGGACGGAATCGGCACGGCAGTTCCCGGCCACCAGGCACTACCGGGGAATTCTGCGGTACCCCGTCATCCGCCAGCTCATCCGTTTCACGGGCGTGGGCATCGTATGCACTGCGACGTCCCTTGCCCTGTACGCGCTGCTCCGGCCGTGGATCGGTCCGCAGCCCGCCAACGCCGCCGCGCTGATCATCACGTCAGTCATGAACACGGCGCTCAACCGCAGGCTGACGTTCAAAATCACGGACCAGCGCAGGAAGGCCCACGACCACCTCAACGGCCTGGTCCTGATCGTCGTGGCCCTGGTTATCACCGGTGGCAGCCTCGGCGTTCTCCACTGGCTCCGGCCTGACGCCACGGTGGCCGATGAATTGTGGACCACCACGCTTTCCGGTTTCCTGGCCACCGCCGTCAGGTTCACCATGCTCAGGCACTGGATCTTCCGCCGCGCCCGCCACCGCTAGCCATGCACGGCGTCAGCTGTTACTTACTGGGGAACGCGGCCCAGGGTGCGGACGCTTCCGACGGCGGTCCGCACCGCGACGGCGGCAGCCTCAAGATCCGCTTGGGTCACGGAGGACGCAAAGCTGAACCGGACCGCAGTCTGGGCAACCTCGGCTCCGACGCCGAGGGCGAGCAACACGGGAGACGGTGCGTCGGATCCCGCAGCGCAGGCCGAGCCGCTGGAGCACAGCACACCCTGGCGCTCCAGCTCCAGGAGCACGGATTCGCCGCTGGTTCCCGGGAAGCAAAAGGATGCCACAGACGGCAACCTCTCCACAGGATGACCTGTCAGCACAGCGCCGGGAACACCGTCCAGCACCGCAGCGATGAACGCGTCCCGGAGCAGGGCCACCCGTTCCGCGAGCGCCCCCTGTTCGGCGTGGGCCAGGGTGAGCGCGGTGGCCAGGCCAACAGCCCCGGCCACGTTTTCCGTGCCGGATCGCCGTCCGCGTTCCTGGCCGCCACCGTGGACCAGGGGCTCGGTCCGGGTCCGGCCCCGCACGAAAAGGACCCCGCAGCCTTTCGGTGCACCGAGTTTGTGCCCCGAAATGGTCAGGGCGTCCACGCCGAGGGTCTTCACGTCCACGGGCAGCCACCCTGCAGCCTGTACCGCGTCCGTGTGGAACGGAATCCCGCGCTCCCGGGCCAACGCCGCGAGGGCGGCCACGGGCTGAACCGTGCCCACCTCGTTGTTGGCGTACATGACGCTGATAAGGGCAGTTTCGGGCCGAAGGACGGCAGCCAGCGCTTCAGGACTCACCGTTCCATAACGGTCCACGGGCACCACGTCGACGCTGAAGCCGTGGAAGCGCTCCAGGTACCGTGCGGATTCCTCAACGGCAGGATGCTCGACGGCGCTGATCACCACCCGGTTCAGGGCCGGGTCCGCGGCCTGCCGGGCCAGGGCTATCCCCTTGACCGCCAGGTTGTCCGCCTCCGTGCCGCCAGAGGTGAAAGTCACTTCCCCGGGCCGGCAGCCCAGCACCGTCGCCACTGCCTTGCGGGCCTCGTCGAGGGCCCGCGTGGCGGCGTCACCCAGCGAATGGTGGCTCGACGGATTGCCGAACTCGCCGGTTAGGAAAGGCCACATGGCGTCCAGCGCTTCGCGCCGGACGGGCGTGGTGGCTGCTGCGTCGAGGAAGATCATGGCCGGATCAGCTGACTGTCAGCTCAACGTCCAGGCCGAGATCCAGCGCAGTGACGCTGTGGGTCAGGGCACCAACGGAGATGACGTCCACCCCGGCCGCCGCAATATCGGCGACGGTTCCAAGGTTGACGTTGCCGCTTGCTTCCACCACGGCGCGGCCCCCTACCTGCTGCACGCCGGCCCGCAGGTCCTCAAGGGAAAAGTTGTCCAGCATGATGGTGTCCACGCCCGCGGCCAGGACAGATTCGATCTGTTCTGCGCTGTCCACCTCCACCTCGAAATGCGTGGTGTGGCCCAGCTGGGCTTTGGCGGCCGCCAGGAGGCTGGTGAGCTTTTCCGGATCGCCGCCGGTCATCACGGCCAGATGGTTGTCCTTGGCAAGGACGGCGTCTGAGAGGCTGTAGCGGTGGTTCGCCCCGCCGCCGCACCGCACCGCGTAACGTTCGAGGACCCGCAGGCCCGGGGTGGTCTTGCGGGTATCGGTGATCCGCGCCTTCGTGCCGTCCACCAGCCTGACGAACTCGGCCGTCCGGGTAGCGATGGCACTCATCCGCTGGGCGAGGTTCAGCCCCACTCGCTCCGCAAGCAGCACGCTGCGCGCAAGTCCGCTGACCCGTGCAAGGTGGGTCCCGGCGTCGAACGCCTGGCCGTCCGCTACGAGCAGTTCCACCTCAGTGTCGGGGTCGATGAGCAGCATCGCGTCGCGGAACACGGTTCCGCCGCTGAAGACGCCCGGAACGCGGGCATTCAGCACGGCGGTTGCGCGGGCTTCCGCCGGAATCAGCAGCTGCGAGGTGATATCGCCGTTGGGTGCGTCTTCCGAGAAGGCCCGCGCCAGGATCTCCCGGACAGGTGTTGCTGGGAGGGTCAGGCTAGTCATGGACGAGGCTCGCTTTCGGGGTCATTCTGTATCGGTTGTCAATATCTTCCGCCGGGGCTTCATCAGGCATGCTGTCATCGCGGTAGTGCGCCCCCAGCGAGGTGCGCCGTTCCCGCGCGGCAAGGACCAGTAACTGGGCGGCAAGCAGCAGGTTGGCGTCCTCATGCTCGCGGGGATCCTCCGCTTCGGTCACCTTTTCAGGACGCACGACGGCGGCCCACGCCGCAAGGGCGGCACCCGCCTCCCGCAGCTGCCCACCGGTGCGCAACACCCCGGCGTTCGCCGTCATCAGCCGCCGCAGGGCACCACGCGAGAACGGCCCCGGGTCCGGCGTAGCTTCGAACTCCCACGCGTGCGACTCAGGGGAAGAGTTGGTGGGCCGGCCTGGGTCCGATTCGACGTCGCCGCCCAGGAACGCTTCGACAGCCCGCCGTCCGAAGACCAGCCCTTCGAGGAGCGAGTTGCTGGCCAGCCTGTTGGCGCCCTGGACCCCGGTGCATGCAACTTCGCCGGCCGCGTAGAGTCCCGGGACGGTGGTCCGGCCGTGCAGGTCGGTGGACACGCCGCCCATCCAGTAGTGCGCGGCGGGCGCCACGGGGACCAGTTCCCGCGTCCAGTCAATGCCCGCTTCCCGCGTGCGCTTCGAGATCGTCGGGAAGCGCTTCTCCAGGAAGCCTGCTCCCCGGGCGTCCTCGATCACGCGGGCGTCGAGGTACACGTGGCCGTTCGGGTCCTCGAGCGCTGCAAGGTGCAGGGCGACACTGCGGGAGACGACGTCCCGGGGAGCCAGCTCTGCATCGACGTGGTACGCCGGCATGAAGCGGCTGCCGTCGGCGTCCACGAGGATGGCGCCCTCGCCCCTGACAGCCTCGGAGATCAGCAGCGGGTCCTGGTTGCCTTCCGACTCCGCCGCCTGGGCGGTGCGGACCATGCAGGTGGGATGGAACTGGAAGAACTCGAGATCGGCCACGGCGGCTCCGGCGCGCCACGCCAGGGCCAGTCCGTCCGCGGTGGCAACGGAGGGGTTGGTGGTCTGGGCGAAGAGCTGTCCGGCGCCGCCGGTTGCGAGCAGCACGGCGTCGCCCCTGACGGTCTTCAGTTGCCCGTCGTGCAGGTACTCCACGCCCGTCACCCGCCGGCCGGACTGGACCAGGGCAGTGGTGCGGGCATGGCCCAGCAGGCGGATCCTTCCGGTGGCCTGGGCCGCCAGCACAGCGCAGATCAGTGCGTTGGCTATCCCGGCACCTGTGGCGTCACCGCCCGCATGCAGGATGCGCGGCGCAGAGTGGGCGGCTTCGAGGCCCAAGGCGGGATCGCCGTCGTCGTCCATGTCAAAGCGCACGCCGAAGCGTTCCAGGCCGGCGATATCCCTGCGCGCCTCGGTGCAGAGCACCCGCACAGCGTTCGGGTTGCAGTGGCCGGCGCCAGCCTTCAGCGTGTCGGCGATGTGTGCCGCCACGGTGTCCCCCGGTGACGGTTCATCGAGAACGGCCGAAATGCCGCCCTGGGCGTAGTACGTGTTGCTGTCCGCGAGCGCGCCCTTGGTCAGCAGCACGACGTCGACTCCCGCGTCTGCCGCAAGCAGCGAGGCGTAGAGGCCGGCGATGCCGCTGCCGACGACGATCAGCCGGTGGCGGCCCGATGCCGCTGTTGCGCTGGGCTTAGTCATGCTTGGCTCACCTCGGTGTCATTGGGGTTTGGCGGCCAGCATGCGCTCGAGGGCGATTCTGGCATTTTCCTGCACCGCGTCATCCACGGTGATGCGGTTGACCACTCGGCCTTCGACGAGCTCCTCCAGCACCCAGGCCAGGTAGCCCGGGTGGATGCGGTACATGGTGGAGCAAGGGCAGATCACCGGGTCGAGGCAGAAGATCGTGTGCTGCGGGTACTGGGCCGCCAGGCGGTTCACCATATTGATCTCGGTGCCGATGGCGAACACCGTGGGCTCCTCCGCTGCGGCGATGGCCTTCTGGATGAAGTCCGTGGAGCCGGCCGAGTCGGCGGCGTCCACCACTTCCATGGGGCATTCCGGGTGCACGATCACCTGAACGCCGGGGAAGTCAACGCGGGCCTTTTCGATCTGGGCCACGTTGAAACGCTTGTGCACCGAGCAGAACCCGTGCCAGAGGATCACACGGGAGTCCAGCAGGGCCTGTTCGTCGTTGCCGCCGAGCTCTTTGCGCGGATTCCACATGGGCATCTGTTCCACCGGCACTCCGAGGGCCTTGGCGGTGTTGCGGCCCAAGTGCTGGTCCGGAAAGAACAGGACCCGCTGGCCGCGCTCGAAGGCCCATTCGAGGACCGTTTTGGCGTTGGATGAGGTGCAGACGATGCCGCCGTGCTTGCCGCAGAAGGCTTTGAGCGCGGCGGACGAGTTCATGTAGGTGACGGGGATGACCGGAACCCGGCCCGCGGCGTCGGGCTCGGTGCCGAAGATCTCCTCCAGCTGCTCCCAGCACTCCTCCACGGAATCGGCGTCCGCCATGTCCGCCATGGAACAGCCGGCGGCGAGGTTGGGCAGGATGACCGCCTGTTCAGGCTTCGACAGCGTGTCGGCAGTCTCGGCCATAAAGTGCACACCGCAGAAAACGATGGCCTCGGCGTCGGGCCTCGTGAGAGCGGCGTTGGCCAGCTGGAAGGAATCGCCAACGAAATCGGCGTACTGCACCACTTCGTCTCGCTGGTAGAAATGCCCCAGGATCACGGCGCGGTCGCCGAGGGTGGCCTTGGCTGCGCGGATGCGGGCGTCGAGTTCGGCATCGCCCGCGAGCTTGTATTCCTCTGGGAGCTGGCCCTGCCGGGGGGTGGACGGTGGGGCGACATCGGCGCTGGAGGCTCCGGGACCGTAGGCGGGGGTTCCGGCCAGGGCTTCCGCGAGGTCATAGTCCCAGGGGCCCTTGGCAAGTGCCGGGCTGCAGGTGCTGCCGGCGGCCGCTGCGGCGCCTTTCTCGGCCTGTTGACGCGTGATCAGCTGGACGGCTGTGTTGACGCTGCTCATGGGGTACTCCTGTTATCTGGGTCAAGGCCTGGACGGCCGGTAAATCGGTAGAGGCGTGGCGGGCGGTGTTTGCCGCCCTGGAGATATTCACCGGTTTCTTCGATTTCCGGCGTCGCTTTGATCTGGCGGCGGAAGTTGGCCGGGTCCAGCCGGGTGTCCAGGACGGCTTCGTAGACCTCCCGGACCTGGGCGAGGGTGAAGTACCCGCCAAGGAAGTGGTAGGCGATCGAGCCGTAGGCCAGCTTGTTCCGCAGCCGCCAGAGCGCGTAATCGACAATCGCGTTGTGGTCGAAGGCGAGGTCCCCCAGCTTGTCTGCCCGGAACCACCTGACATTTTCGGATTCGTCGGCCAGCGCGGCCTCGGTGGGCTGGACGAGGGCCCAGTAGACAATCGACACCACGCGCTGGGTCGGCGAGCGGTGGAGACCGCCGAAGGCGTAGAGCTGCTCGAGGTAGCTGGGCGTCAGGCCGGTGGTTTCGCGGAGATTCCGTGAGGCTGCGTCCTGCAGGGAATCGGCGTGCGTGAGCGGGCCGCCTGGAAGTGCCCAGAGGCCCTTGAACGGTTCGCGGATGCGCCGCACCAGCGGGAGCCAAAGGGTGGGACGTCCGGAGGCCTCGCTGGGGCGGAGTGCGAAGATCACCGTGGAAATGGCCAGCGACGGCGGAGCGGTCTGGCGCTCGGCCACATTGGCTGCGGTGGTGTACACGGTATTCTTCACCCGCTTCGCTGCGTTCCCGGGGGTCCTGCTGACCGTCCCGGTTAGTTATAGTCACAATGACTAAAACTGATTCTACGGCCCGCCCGACTCCAGACAAAATGTTTCGGCCGGCGCCGGTGGCTGTTCGGCCGTCAGCTATTTCCGCTTCCGGAGGCGACGGCCTCCAGCAATGGAAGCGTCCTGCCCTGGAAATGCGTGTTGAGGACAATCACCGAGGAGGACCGGAGCACGGTCTTTGTGGCGATCATGGCATCGATCACGCGCTGCAGGTCCGGGTTCGAGCGCGCGGCAATGCGGGCCATCAGGTCAGAACTGCCGGAGACGGTATGGATTTCGATCAGCTCCGGGATCCCGGCGAGCGCCTCCACCACGGCATCGTGGCCCAGGTCCTGGTTGATGGTCAGCGAGCAGAAGGCAACCACGGGAAACCCGAAATGGGAAGGGTCCGGGTGCGGAACCCACGATCCGATCACACCATTTGCCGCCATCCGGTCCAGTCTCGACTGGACAGTGGCCCGGGCGATCCTGAGCATCCGCGACGCCTCCAGCACGGAAGCCCGGGGCGCATCGGTGAAGAATCGCACAATTTTGGCGTCCAGTGCATCCACGTTCGCCATGTCGTCTCCGTTCGGGGCATCCGACAGCGCAAAGCGCCGCATTTGATTCAACTCACTGCACAAACTGCACCCATGGTCTCACGCGCCAAGACTGCGAGGCCTCCCGTGAGGCGGTAAATTCAAAAGGTCCCACGAGGACCCCTTTATCCAAACGACCCCAAGAAGGTACGCAGGCATGACGATGAAGTCCACGGCAGAGCGTCCGGCAGTACACCTCGGCCACAGCATGAAACCCCGGCAGCTGACCATGATGGGCCTGGGCAGCGCCATCGGCGCCGGGCTCTTCCTTGGCTCAGGGGCCGGCATCAAGGCCGCCGGCCCGGCCGTCCTGATCTCCTATCTCGTGGCGGGCACCCTGATCATCCTGGTCATGTGGGCGCTCGGCGAAATGGCTGCTGCCAACCCGAACAGCGGGGCCTTCTCCGTCTACGCGGAGAAAGCCCTGGGCAAGACCGCCGGGGCCACGGTGGGCTGGCTCTGGTGGCTGCAGTTGGTGGTGGTCATTGCCGCGGAAGCACTCGGGGCCGCCGGGCTGCTGTTCTCCGTCTGGCCCGTCATTCCGGTCTGGGCCCTGGCGCTCGCGTTCATGGTGGCGTTTACGGCCATCAACCTGGCGGGGGTCAAGAACTTCGGCGAGTTCGAGTTCTGGTTCGCCATCCTCAAGGTCGCGGCCATTGTGCTGTTCCTGGCCATCGGGGGCGCGCTGCTCTCCGGAATCCTGCCCGATGTAGCCTCCCCCGGCCTGGTCAACATCACCTCCGACTTCGCTCCGGCCGGCCTCGGCGGCATCGCGACGGCCCTGTTCGTGGTGATTTTCGCCTTTGGCGGAACGGAAATCGTCAGCGTTGCCGCGGCCGAGACAGAGAATCCGGAGCGCAGCGTCACCACGGCCATCAGGACCGTGGTGTGGCGCATCCTCGTCTTCTACATCGGCTCCGTGTTCGTTATTGCAGCAGTACTTCCGGCCACCTCTGAAGCACTCGCATCGCCGTTTGCCGGCGTTCTGGACGCTGCCCGCATCCCCGGCGCCGGGACAGCGATAACCCTGGTGGCCGTCGTCGCCCTTCTTTCAGCACTCAACGCCAACCTGTACGGCGCCTCCCGCATGGTGTACTCGCTATCCCTGCGCGGCGAGGCACCCCGCTTCCTGTCGGGGCTTAGCGGCGCCAAGGTGCCGATGGTTGCCGTGGGCGTCTCGGTGGCGTTCGGCTTCATTGCCACCGTGCTTGAGCTGCTGTTCCCGGAACGGATCCTGCCGGCACTGTTCCAGCTGGTGGGGTCCACGTGCCTCGTCGTGTGGGGCACGGCCCTGGTGTCCCAGCTGATCCTGCGCCGGCGGGCCGACCGCGACGGCACGCCTCTGCCCCTGCGGATGAAGGGCTTTCCGGGCCTGACGATATTCGGACTCGTGCTCCTGGGCCTGATCTTCGCCGTGGGCTTCAGCGCCGAGAGCAGCCGGATCCAGCTGATCAGCACGATTCTCCTGATCGGCGCCATCGCTGCCGCCTGCCGGTTGGGAGCGCGGTTCGCTGCGAAGCCTGAAACGGAGTCGGACCCCTCCCGCGACGCGTCGACCGCCAATCTCCCCAAGTAAGCAGCAACACGCACCGTTCCGAGCGGGGCCGCCACGTGGATACCGGGCCGGTGGATGCCGGGCCTATAGATGCCGGCCTGGCTGCACAGTTTGTGCAGCCAGGCCGGCATCCTGCTGTGCAGTATTGACACTCTGGTCAGCGCCTGGCGCGCTGATTGCCGGGCCAGTCCGGGGTGACTAGGGTCACAGCTATGGACACCCTGCCTCTGCCGGATGACAGCACCGCCGCTGCCCCGCCCACTCCCGACCAGCTGCGCGAGCTGTACTCGCTCATGACCGCAGTCCGCCACCTCGATATCTCGGCTGTCGCATGGCAGCGGCAGGGCATCATCCCCGGCTATGCGCCCGAACTCGGCCAGGAAGCCGCCCAGGTGGGCAGCGGGTACGCCGTGGACACCTCCCGGGACTTTGTTTTCCCCACCTACCGCGAGATGGGGGTCGCCCGCGCCATGGGCGTCAACATGGTGGAGTACATGTCCACCCACAAGGCAACTTGGCACGGCGGGCTCTACGATCCGATGAAATCCCGCCTTGCCCCCATCCAGGCCGTGGTGGCCGGCTCCGTGCTTCATGCTGTTGGCTGGGCCCACGGCCAGACACTGGACGGCAGCGACGGCGTCGCAATGACGTACTTCGGTGACGGCGCCTCGTCGCAGGGTGACGTCCATGAGGCGATGAACTTTGCGGCCGTGATGAAGGCCCCCGTGGTGTTCTTCATCCAAAACAACGGCTGGGCCATTTCCGTGCCCACTGAACGCCAGGTTGCGGGCGGCTCCGTTGCCGGCCGGGCCGCCGGTTACGGCATGCCGGCCCTTCAGGTGGACGGAAACGACGTCGTTGCCGTCCTTGACGCTACCCGGCGGGCGTTTGCACACTGCCGCGCCTTCAACGGCCCGGTGGTCATCGAGGCCATGACCTACCGCCGCGGCCCGCACTCCACGTCGGACGATCCCGGACGCTACCGCTCGCTCGACGAGGAGCGCGACGGCGCCGGCGAGGACCCGCTGCGCCGCTTCCGGGCGCGGCTGCTTTCCGAAGGCCTGGCGGACGAACCGTTCTTCGCCCAGGCGCAGGCCTCCGCGGCCGCCCAAGCTGAAGACATCCGCGCAGGCCTCGAAGCGCTCGGTCCGCGGCCGGGGAGTGAAATGTTTGACCTGGTCTTCCAGGAAACCACCCCCGTACTGCAGTCCCAGGCCGCCAGCTGGCGCGAGGAGTCAGAACATGTCTAACTCGATTCTCGAAGGCGAAACCGCCGGATTCCGGCAGACTGAATCAGCTACCGGCAACGTAACAGTCGTGATGTCCATGCAGCAGGCGCTGAACCGCGCCCTCGACGAGGTCCTCGCCGAGAACCCCAAGGCGGTAATTTTCGGCGAGGACTGCGGCCGGCTGGGCGGGGTCTTCCGCATCACGGACGGGCTGCAGTCAAAGCATGGTGAAAACCGGGTTTTCGACACCCCGCTGGCCGAATCAGGCATCCTGGGTATGTCAGTGGGTCTCGCGATGGCCGGCTTCCACCCCATCCCCGAGGTCCAGTTCGACGGCTTCGCCTACCCTGCCATCAACCAGATCGTCTGCCAAATCGCGCGGATGAACTACCGCAGCCGGGGCACCCTGCCGATGCCCATCACGCTGAGGGTCCCGAGTTTCGGTGGCATTCGCGCCCCGGAACACCACGGCGAAAGCCTCGAGGCGCTCTTCGCGCACGTCCCGGGCCTCAAGGTGGTCTCGCCGTCGAACCCGCACGAGGCGTACCACCTGCTCAAGTACGCCGCCACGCGGCCGGATCCGGTGATCTTCATGGAACCCAAATCCCGCTATTGGCAGAAGGGCGACGTCGATACAGCCGACGGCGGCTCCCCCACAGGTGCCAAGGTTCAGCGGGAAGGCCGTCACCTGACTCTCGTGGCCTGGGGTGCCATGGTGGCCCGCTGCCTGCAGGTCGCCGAGCTCGCTGCCGAGGACGGGATCGACATTGAGGTCCTGGACCTGCGCTGGCTCAAACCGATCGACGCCGACGCCCTGGTGGCATCCGTGCGGAAGACGCGGCGCGCCGTCGTCGTCCATGAAGCGCCGCTGACCTCCGGCCTGGGGGCCGAAGTGGCCCAACTGATCACCCAGGGTTGCTTCGACACCCTCAAGGCCCCCGTGGAGCGGGTCACCGGATTCGACGTTCCGTACCCATCCGGGGACCTCGAAGACGAATACATTCCCAACATTGACCGGATTCTTTTCGGCATCCAGCGAGTATTGGAGTACCGACGTGGCTGAAATTTCCTTCCCGCTGCCGGATCTGGGCGAAGGCCTGATCGAAGCAACCGTCCTGGAATGGCTGGTCTCCCCCGGCGACCAGGTGGAGCGCAACCAGCCGCTCGTCGAGGTGGAAACCACCAAATCAGCAGTTGAATTGCCCAGTCCGCAGGCAGGTAAAGTGGTGCGTA
This sequence comes from Arthrobacter sp. P1_B11, assembly GCF_056406715.1. Taxonomy (NCBI): domain Bacteria; kingdom Bacillati; phylum Actinomycetota; class Actinomycetes; order Micrococcales; family Micrococcaceae; genus Arthrobacter; species Arthrobacter sp. P1_B11. Next base: position 379,328 of record NZ_JBFTZQ010000001.1, on the reverse strand, counting down.
TCCACGGCGGGCCCGGCGACAGGATCAATGTCGGCGAGCCCCTGATTGTGTTTGAGGTGCCGGACAACACCGCCGGCATCGTGGGCACGGTCCCGAAGGAAGAGGCACCGAAGCGCCGGGTCCGCCTGAGCGCCGTACTTGATGAGGACTGACATGATGAGCGGCAGACACACCGGCGAACAGCACTCCCACACCGTGGAGGGCACCGATCCCCAGTTGTATGTCGCTGTGCATGAGCCCAAGACCGACGCCGGCCTCCGCCCCATCCTGCTGATCCACGGCTTCTCGTCCTCCAGCAAGCTGAACTGGGAGGACAGCGGCTGGCTCGCCGCCCTCCTGGACGCCGGCCGGCGTGTCATCACGGTGGACCTGCCCGGTCACGGCCGCAGCGGCGCCCCGGAAGACATGGACTCCTACTCGCCGAGCCGGATCCGCGCGGATCTCCTGCAGATTGCGTTCGACGCCGGTGTTCGGCCTGTGCAGGCAGGTGACCCTGCCAGCGGCCTCGACCTGATCGGCTACTCGCTCGGTTCCCGGCTCGCCTGGGAATTCGGCGCCACGCAGCCGGAGATCGTGCACCGGCTGGTCCTTGGCGGACCTAATATGGCTGACCCGCTGGCGGAATTCGACCTCGTTGCAGCCCAGCATTACCTGGCGGACGGTACACCCATCGGCGACGGGTCCACGGCCGGGCTCCTCAAAATGGCCCAGGCACTGCCGAGCAACAACATCTTCGCGCTGCTGTCTTTGGTGGAGGCCATCAAGGGTGAACCCTATGACCCCGCTGAGGCCGTGCCGCACATGCCCATGCTGCTGGTGGCCGGCGAAAATGACGACCGCGCCGCTTCCATGCCGCAGCTTGCGGAACTGGCCGCCAAAGTGGGTTCCATGGCCGAGCAGCTCGTGCTGCCGGGCCGGAACCATACCAATGCCGTGACCAGCAGAGTCTTCAAACAGGCAGCCATCGGATTCCTCGGCAGCTAGCTGTGCCGGCTGGCTGTCCCGGAACGGACGGCCGGCGTGCGGCAGCTTTATGTCTCCTAACCTCCCCTCTTTTTGACCTCCTTGGGCCGTCAACCGGGCGGTAGGCTGGAATCGAGGGCGGAGACACCGTAAGAGGAATCCATGGGCATGGTTTTTGAAGACCGGGAGGAAGCTGGCGAGCGGCTGGCCGCCGCACTCCCGCAGTTCCGCGGGCAACCGGACACCGTGCTGCTCGGGCTCGCGCGCGGCGGCATTCCCGTGGCCGCCGCAGCAGCCAAAGTCCTCCGCCTTCCGTACGGCGCTGTCCTGGTCCGCAAGCTCGGCATCCCCGGCCACGAGGAGACTGCCTTCGGCGCCCTGGCGTTCACGGCCGCCGTCGCGGCCGGCGGCGGTGCCGATTCCGGGCCGTTGGAACCAGGGGCTGGAGCGGCCGGCAGCGGAGCTGACGCCGGAGCGGCCGAAGCTGCCAGGATTGTCCGGCTTCTCAACAGGCCCCTCGTGGAGCGTGTCCTGGAGAACGGCGTCCGGCAGGAATGGCTGGACAGGGTTGAGAGCCGTGAACGCGATGAGTTGCTCCGCCGCGTCGACGCCTACCCCGGTGCCAAGCTGGAACTCCGCGGCAAGACGGTCCTGCTGGTCGATGACGGCCTCGCCACCGGAGCCACCATGCGGGCGGCGGTCGAGGCAGTCCGCGCGGCCGGCGCCTCTCGTGTGGTCGCGGCCGCGCCGGTGGGTTCAATCGAGGCCGAAAAGTCCCTGTCGCGGGTCTGCGACGTCCTGTGCCTCCACCTCCCGGGAAAGTTCCGGGCAGTGGGAAGTTTCTACCGGCATTTTGAACAGTTGACCGACGACGACGCCATTAGCCTGCTGCAGGGCGCGAACGCCTGAGCGGACAACCGAATCAAGTGCAGGCCCGGACCGCCGGCCCGGGCCCGCATATGCGAACTGACTGTTTAGGAAAAGCCCGTCAGTGCCGGCTGACGCCCAGCGGACGGCCCTTGGTTTCCTTGGCCAGCAGCACACCCGCTGCGGAAATCACGCAGAGGACCATGATGTAGATGCCAATGGACCCCGTCCATTTGGTGCTTTGAAGCAGCGACTCTGCAATCGTCGCGGCGAACGCGCCGCCGAGGATGGCCCCAAACGCGTAGCCGATGGAGATCCCCGAGTAGCGGACATTGGCCGGGAACATCTCCGCGTACATGGCGGACATGGGGCCGTAGGACAGGCCGAGCCCGACCGTCAGGACGAAGAGGGCCACACCGTAGAGCAGGATGTCCTTGGTGTCGATAAGCGCGAACATCGGGATCATCCAGGCGAAGACAATGCCGTAGCCGATGAGGAAGGTCTTCACTCGGCCGATCCTGTCGGAGAGCCAGCCGCCAACGAGCGTAAAGATCAGCCAGCCAAAGGAAGCCAGCGTGGTGGCCAGCAGGATCTGCGGAACCGGCATCTTCAGCGACTTGGTGGCGTAGGAGATGAAGAAGGCGATCAGCAGGTAGCCGGCCGCGTTGTTGCCGATGAAGATCATGGTGGAGTAGAGCACCGACTTCTTATGGTGCCGGATAAGCTGCCCCAGCGGCGCCTTGCTTTCCGCCTTGCGGGCGGCCATTTCCTTGAAGACCGGGCTCTCCCCGACGGCTCGCCGGATCAAGTAACCCACAACGATCAGCACGATGGACAACAAGAAGGGCACTCGCCAGCCCCACGAGCCGAAGTCTTCCTTGGACATGCCGGTGTTGAGGAAGTACAGCAGGCCGGTAGCGAGGATCATGCCGACCGGGACGCCGATCTGCGGGTAGGCGCCGAAGAGCCCGCGCTTGCTCATCGGCGCGTGCTCCACGGCCATCAGGGCAGCGCCGCCCCATTCACCGCCGGCCGAGAAGCCCTGGATGACACGGAGGGTGATCAGCAGGATGGGGGCCCAGACGCCGATGTCGTTGTAGGTGGGCAGCATGCCGATCAGGGCCGTAGCGGCACCCATCATCACCAAGGTGAACACAAGCATGGCTTTGCGGCCCAGCCTGTCGCCGAGGTGGCCTGCGACGACCGCGCCCAGCGGCCGGAACAGGAAGCTGATGCCGATCAGGGCGAAGGAGAGAATCTGTGCGAGGCCCGGATTGGAGGCCTGGAGCGGGGTGAGGAACAGCGGGGACAGCAACGTCGCTGTCAGCTGCGCGAAGATGAAGAAGTCGTACCACTCGATGGTGGTTCCGACCAGCGTCCCGGCGAGGACTTTGCGTTCCTCGCGTTTGCTGCTGGGACCCGCCTCTGAATCGACGGTGGAAGCTGCAGTCATTGAAACTCCGTGGCTGGGGGCAGGGATACTGCCGGGGATGGATGCCGGGCGATTTACCGATCGAACGGTCAGTTAGTAGGAAGAATACTATGGATGTGTGGCAAAACACACCTAAAACTTTCGATCGCACTTTCGCCGCCCGATGGAACGGCGAAAGCGGGGCTGCCGATCCACCGGCGGATCAGTCGGTGCGGTTCAGGAATTCGCGGAGCCTGGCCCTGACAGGCTCGCGGTCGTAGGTGTTGACGAGGGCGCCGGCCATCCGGACCGGATCCCCGAAGAAGAAGTACTCGTAGAGGGACTGGCGCCCCGAGAAACCGGAGATCGAGGCGTCAAAGGCCAGCTTGAACAGGCGGACGCGCTCGGGGCCGGTGAGTGTCTTCCCCTGCAGGTACAGGTCGATGTCTGCCCTCGCCTCGCTGTTCACGTCCGCTTCCCCAGGCAGCGCCATGAGCCCGGAGGCCGAAAACTTCCGGATGATCTGCGGGAAGCGCTGGGCGATCTTCGGGTACCAGTTCCGCGCGGCGTTGAGCGTGCTCCACTTCGGCAGCATGACGCCGGCGCCGTTAAGCTCCGCGTCCGCTTCGGAGGCGCGCACCAGGGCCTTGCCGATTTCGACGTCGATGATCAGTTCGGCGATGTCCTCCTGGATGTGCTGGAAGCCGTCGATGCCGATGGAATCGGCCAGCTCGGACGCGAGGCCAAGGAAGAACTCGCTCTTGGCGATGGTTCGCGTCACGACCTGGTGGGTCATGAGGGCGCCTGCCCCGGTCTCGGTGTAGAACGCGTTGCAGAGCTGGGGGTTTCCGAGCATGAAGATGCGTTCGCTCGGGACGAAGACGTCGTCGAAAATGGCCACGGCATCCATCTCCTCGTAGCGGGACGCGAGCGGCTCGTCGTGAGTGCTGCCGCCGTTGTAAAGCGAGGTGCGGCACAGGTACCGCAGACCGGGGGCGTCGTTGGGAATGGCGAAGGCATAGGAGTAGGGCGCGTCCTCCGGGGTGCCGCGCAGCACCGTGGAGGGAAAGACGAGCAGCTCGTCGGCGATGGGCGCGATGGTGGCCAGCATGCGGGCACCCCTGATCACGATACCGTCCTCGCGCTCCTCCACAATGTGCGCGGAAAGCTGGCCGCCGAGCTGTTCGGAGCCGGACACGGAACGGTTGACCTGCGGCGGGATCAGCGTATGAGTCGCGAGGACGTCATTCTCGCGCGCCCACTCGTAGTAGTTGCGGATGTTCTCGGCAAACCTGGGGTCAGCCTGGGAGAACCATTTCCCGGCCGTGGCCAATGCCGTGAGGGCGGAGTTCATGTAGTCCCCGGTCCGCCCCAGGAAACCGTTCGACGCTTCCGCCCAGGTGGAGATCGCCCGCCGCCGGCGCCTCAGGTCCTCGGCGGTTCTCGGAACCAGGAAGGAGGCGTTCACGAGGTCACCCGTGGTGGGCGACGTGTAGGTGAGCGCTTCCTGGTACTGCTGGCCGTGCTGCATGTCGAACAGCTTCGCGTAGGACCTCGCCACATTGCGGAAGGCAGGATGCTCCGCAACCTTCTCGCTGACCACTTCGCCGTCAATGACGATGTGCGGTGTCATCGCGCTGAGTCTCTCCAGGTACTGCTGGCCGGTTCGGATTCCCATTGTTCTGTCTCCAGTCGTCGTCGAACTGCAGGTGGTCGGGTGAATGATGCGCGTCAGAGAAGGTCTTCCATGCCCAGCTGGCTTTCCGGGATGGTGGTGAATGCGCTGTTGGCGAAGGCCAGGGCGTCACCGTTTCGATAGTTGAAGTCCACTACCTCGCCGAGATAGAGGGTGTGGTCGCCGCCGTCGTAAGCCGCCCAGGGTTTGCACTCAAAGTAAGCGAGCACATTGGACAGGCGCGGTGCCGTTTCGCTCTCCACCCACAGCGGCTCAGGGCCTGGGCGTCCGGCGAAGTGCATGGCCAGTTGGCGCTGTTCCGCGCCCAGGATGTTGACGGTGAACGGCCGGCCGGCGAGCTCGTCGTGCGCCTTGGTGGTGCGGGCAATGCTGACCAGCACCAGCGGCGGCTCCATGGACACCGAGGTGAAGGAGTTCACGGTGATGCCGTGGCGCTTGGTCACGCCGTCGAACGTGACGATGGCAACGCCGGTGGCAAACCTTCCGAGACTGCCGCGAAAACGATGGGCCCGCGGAACGGACGTCCGGCCGGGGACTTCCGGCGCCGCTTCCGGCTTGGCAATCATCGTCGATTCCTTAGGTCACGGAGACTTGTGTTCGAGCACCGGCGCTACTGGTACACCAGCGCCGGGTATTCTATAGTTGAACGCATAATTCCTATATGGAACGCTAGCCGAACGTGACGTGCAGCACAAGGCTGCGGAACAAGCCGCACCGGCCTCCCGCCTAGGATGGACAGCATGAATCCAATCGCCAGTGCCGGTGCACAGGTTGCGCCTGCCCAGGTTTCCCCATCGCAGACGCTCTCACGGGGCATCCGGGCCCTGGAAATCCTGGCCGAAGCCGAGAACCCCCTCACGATCGCCGAGCTTGCGGACGCCATGGGCGTCCACCGTTCGGTCGCGTACCGGATCCTCCGGACGCTCGAGGACCACTCGCTGCTGGTGCGCGACGACGCCGGCCGGGTGCAGCCGGGGCCAGGCCTGGCCGTGCTGGCAAGGGGCGTTTCCCGCAACCTCCAGACGGCCGCCCTCCCCGAGCTGACCCAGCTTGCCAATGCCCTGAACATGACGGCGTTCATTGCCGTCTGGGACCATCAGGAGTGCGTCACCCTGGTCACGGTGGAGCCCCGGCATTCGGCCGCCACGGTGGTCCAGCACCCGGGATCCCGCCACCCCATCAGCAGCGGCGCCCCCGGTATCGCCATCCAGTCGGCGCTGACGGAGCATGACTGGGTTCAGCTGGCGCCAACCGTTCCGTACCGCGCCGAGGCCGCCGAGGCGCGGAAACGGGGCTACGCCGCAAGCCATGACGAGGTCATTGCGGGGGTTTCCTCGCTGGCCGCCCCCATCCGGGTGCCGGGCGGACGGCCCGCGGCGGTCGCCGTCGTCTATATCCGCTCGTCGCAGGACCCGTCCGACGTCGCCGCGGCGCTGACCGCCGGCGCCGCACGGATTGAAGCGCAGCTCGCCTGACACGCCCGCCGCTGTCGGACACAGCGGTGGGGTCAGCGAACAGGCGTCGCGGCAGCCTTGCGCTGGTTCCGCTGGTTTTGGCGGACGACGACGGCGGCAGCCGCGCCGAGCACGAACAGCGCCGCTGCGGCGGCAATCGGAACGAGGAAAGCCGCAGCGTAACCCGGGCCCTGCGCCAGCTGACCTGCAATCGTTGATCCCACGGCCGTGCCGGCCACGATGCCGCTGGCCAGCGCCGTCATCACCGTTCCGAGCCGTCCGGCGGGCGCAGCGATCCCGCCGATCGCAAAAACGGTCACCATGACCGGCCCCACCGGAAGGCCGAGGGCCAGCAGCACGAGGACCATGGCCCAGCCGCTATCCGGCAGGAGCAGCAGCGTCGACAGTCCGGCCATGAGGGCAGCGGAGGCCAGCCAGCGGGCCGTTACCGTGAACCGGACCGGCCAGTAAGCCACGGAAATCGCGGCCGCGGCCGAGCTCAGTCCCATCACCGAGTACAGCAACCCGGCAACCTCGGATGTTGCGAATGACGCCGAGAAGGAAGTGAGGGCGGTCTGCGTGGAGCCAAAAAAGGTGCCCATGCAGACCATCGCCAGCACAGGGAGCGCGACGGCGGCCACGCGGGCCAACCGTCCGCGGCGCGGGGTGCCTGCCACGTTGGACGCGGGTTGAACGGCCTTGCCGGGGCGGCCGTTGCGGGGAACGGACAGGTGCGTCCGGTGCACGGCGAATGCCGGCACGAGCGTGATGGTGAGGACCGCTGCAAGAGCCAGCGGTAGCCAGGGCGCCACCAGGCTCGCCAGCACGCCCACAAGTGCAGGGCCAAGGACAAACGTGAGTTCATCGGCTGTGCTTTCGTAGGACAGTGCCGTGTCCAGATCCGTGCCGCTGTCCTTCCGGCTTCCGCCGGACGTCAGGGCCATCCACCTCACGCGGGCGAGCGGACCTACCTGGGGACAGCTGACGCCAGCGATGAAGGCCGCCGCGAAGACCGGCCAGGCAAAGCCGAAAGAGTCGGCACTGACTCTGTCTGCACCGGGGAGGGCATAAGCCAGTGCAACCAGAGTGAGCACGGCGGCGGCGTTCAGAATGGCAGACACCAGCAGCACCGGACGTTGTCCACGGCGGTCCGCGAGGGCGCCCAGGACAGGGGCGCCGAGGGCAGACCCGATGCCGACAGCCCCGGCCGACGTTCCGCCGATTGCGTAGGATCCGCTGACGGAGGTGACCAGCGTCAGTGTTCCGACGGTCAGCATGGCGAGCGGGAGCCGCGCAAACAGCCCGAGGGGAATAAACCCCTTGCCGGCCAGTCGTGGGAGCCGGGCGAACCGGCCGCCGGAGCGGGGAGGCCGCGAATCGGCAGGCGTGGCCGCAGCGGCAGATGGGAGTTCAGTGGCCGGACGCCGAGGCGCCGTGGAAGTTGTCATGTATCCGGGCTCGTTCAGTACTGCGCATCGTCCCTCCTCCCGATGCGCGCAACCCGGTAACTATCCGAGTGTACTGGACACTGGGGTCCGGCACACTCAGGCGCCCGGCACACTCAGGCGCCCGGCACACTCAGGCGACCGGCACACTCAGGCGACCGGCACACTCAGGCGACCGGCACACTCAGGCGACCGGCACACTCAGGCGACCGGCACACTCAGGCCCGGCTCACTCAGGCCCGGCTCACTCAGGCCCGGCTCACTCAGGCCCGGCGTTGCGGGGCGGCACTGAATGCCGTCCGGTGGATCAGCCTGCCAGCGCGGCCTCAGAAATGTGCAGGGTGGAGCCGTTGCGCCCCTTCACCACCTGGAGTTGAGTGCCTATCCGCTGCTTCATCTCCGCCACGTGGCTGACAAGTCCCACTACGCGGCCGCCGTCGCGCAGGCCTTCGAGGGCGTCCATCACCTGCTCCAGGGCCTGCTCATCGAGGCTTCCGAAGCCCTCGTCCACGAACAATGTCTCAATGTCCACGCCCCCGGCCTCCTGCTGCACAACATCCGCTAGGCCCAGGGCGAGCGACAGCGAAGCCATGAAGGACTCGCCGCCCGAGAGGGTGGACGTGTCGCGTCGCAGGCCGGTCCACTCGTCCACGACTTCGAGGCCAAGCCCCGACTTCGCGCCCCTCGCGGCTTTGGCATCCGTGTGCTGCAGCGTGTACCGGCCATCGCTCATGGCGACGAGCCTCTCCGAGGCGGCGATGGCCACCTGTTCAAGCCGTGCCGCCAGGACATAGCTGTTGAGGCTCATGCGGTAGCTGTTGTCTCCGGCACCCCTGGCCGCGTCAGACAGGGCCGACAGCATTTCCGCCCGTTCCCGCGGTTTCCGGCCAGACTCCGCCACCTCCTTGTATTCGAGGCGGAGGCGTCCCAGGGCGGTGGACTTCTGCCATGCCAGGCCGGCAGCGAGCGCCACGTCCCGCGACTTCTGCGCGGCCCTTTCGGCTTCGGCCCTCAGACGGTCCACTTCGCCTGCATCCGCAGTGACGCCGGCGGCTTGCTCCTTTTCCGCCAGGACGAGCTCCTCACCGGCGAACAGCTCTTCCAGCCGGGCTTGTTCGTCCTGCCCCGCCCGCACCGCCGACTCCAGGCGCGCGGCATCCCCCGCGGCAAGCAATGCGGTGTGCGCTTCGGCGGCGGAGTCGAAGCCTGCGTCCGGCAGCGCGAGGTCCAGCTGGCTCCGCGCCTCGTCCAGACGGGCCGATGCCAGGTCGAGGGCTGTGCGGGCGGAGGCCGCCCCCTCCAGCACCTCAATGGTCTTCCTGACGCCGCTGCAACGCTGGCCGAGGCTGGGGTAACCCGCCCGCAACGCGGCAAGCGCAGATTCCAGGGCAGTTGTCTGTTGTTCCAGTTCGGTCAGCGTGGATTCGGTCTGGGCGATGCGCGACAGACATTCGGTCCGCCCCTGCTCAGTGGCAGCGATGCGGTCTTCCAATTGCTCCTGCCGTGCCCGGCTTTCGGCCAGCTGCTCTTCGGCGGCCTCGGCCTCGTCGGCTGCTTCGCTGGCAACCCTCGCCGCTTCCTGGGCCTCGGCCGGATCAGTGTCTCCGCCCTGGCCTGCCAGCACAGCGAGCTGTTGCCGGGCAGCAGACAGCTCCGCGTCCAGCGCTGCGAGAGCCTCCTCTGCGGCATCGCAGATGTCCCTGGCCTGTTCTTCTTCCTCGGCAAGGCCAAGTGCCGACCCGGCGGTGGGCACGGGCGCCGGATGCTCCGTACCGCCACAGACCGGGCAAGGTTCTCCGGCTTCCAGCCGCGCCGCCAGTTCCGCCGCCGCGTTGGCCAGGCGCTGTTCCCGGAGGTCAAGCCACCGTTGCCGAGACTCCTGGTAGGCGTCCCTGCCCTTGAGGTGCCGTTCAGCTGCCCCTGCACATTGCAAGGCAGCTGTCCCATAGCGCCGGACGACGTCAACAAGCTCTTGGGCCGCCACGGATTCCTTGGTGCGGAGCACGGCCTCGCCCGCCAACTGTTCCAACGGCTGAAGTCCCGCGCGGAGCCGGGTCATTTCCGAGCGGAGTGAAAGCAGGGCCTCAGAGTGGTCCTTGCTGGTGTCCAGCAGTTTCTGACGCCCGACGACCAGGCCCGCGCTTCTTGCCGCAAGCCCGGAAAGCTTGTCCTCGTCCGCGAGCCGTTCGTTCACCACGGCCAGCAGTGCGCGCAGCCGGTCCAGCTCGGCGGTCACGTCAACGGAGGCCGAGCCGGTGTGCGCCAGCTCGGCATCCGTCAGAACCGCGGCCCGAAGGTTTGCTGCGGCACGTGCCATTGAATCGGCTGCCCGGGCCAGTGCGGGCTCTGCAGCGGTCACCGCCTGGAGCTGTCCGCCAAGGTTCTCGGCCTTGCGGTGCAGTGCCAGCCGGGCAGCATCACGTTCGAGCACGGGGACCGCCGCATTGGCTTCTGTTCTTCGGCGCAGCGCGGCGGCGAGCTTCAGCTGGCGGCGTTCGCGGGCTATTTCCGCGTCCAGCCGTACAGCATGCTCGCTGCAGACAGCCTCGCAGGACTTGGCTTCCGCGGCCAGCTCCGAGGCCTTGAGCGAAGCGGCGTCTTCGAGCCAGCCGAGGAGTTCACGGTGACTACCGGGCTCGGGTGCCCCGGTCAGGTCCAGCCCCAGCGTCTGGGCCTCGGCCTGGGCCCTCGTCACCAACAGAGCCAGTTTGCTGTTGTGTCCGGCGACCTCTGTGGCGGCTTCGGCTGCCCTGCCGGCCAGTTCGCGCTCGACGGCTTCGAACCGTTCGGTTCCGAAGAGTTTCTGGAGAAGGTCCAGCCGGTCTGAGGCTTTGGAACGCAGGAAGGCCGCGAAGTCGCCCTGCGGGAGCATGACTACCCGGGTGAACTGCTCCCGGTCCATTCCCAGAATGGCGGTAATCTCGGCTCCGGCTTCGTCGTTCCGGCCGGACTTCTCGATCCACTCCCCGCCGACGCGCTCCCGCAGGAGTGTCTTGGCCTGCTGTACGGTGAAGCCGTTTCGGCCCCGGGCGCTCGGCTTGTCCCAGGCCGGTGTGCGGGACACTTCAAAGCGCCTGCCGCGGGCGCTGAATTCACACCTCACCCGGGGTTCTATCGCAGCGTCGGCGTGGTCACTGCGCAGCCTTTTGCCGTCCTGCCGTGCGCCGGGGACGGAACCGTACAGGGCGTAGCAGATGGCGTCCAGCACGCTCGTCTTGCCGGCGCCCGTGGCCCCGTTGAGGAGAAAAAGCCCATGCGCGCTGAGCCGGTCAAAGTCGATTTCTTCGGTGCCGGCGAAGGGCCCGAAGGCGCAGATTTCCAGGCGGTGGATCCTCACAGCGACACTCCTTGCAGGCGCACGGTCTCCAAAGCGTCGGCCAGGACGCTCCGCTCGGTTTCGTCAGGTTCACGGCCGCGGACGTGCTCCAGAAATCCGCAGCAAATCGAAAGGTCATCCTCAGCCTCGGCAAGCCTGCTGCTGTAGCTGATCTTGGCGGACGCCGGTGCCCCTTCCGGATCAAAGCCCAGCACGAGGGTGTCCGGGTACCTCGCCCGCAGCCGCTCCATAGCCTGGGCCGGACGCTGGGCATCCGTGAGGGTCACCTGGCAGTAGGCGTCCTCCGCCCAGGCATGGTAGGCGGACTCGAGGAGCTCGGTGATGGTTCCCCGGAGGACGGCGAGTTTCCTCGGCGCGTCCCAGTTGATCTCCTGGACCGCCGTGACGCCGGACTCATCGATGTCGATGAGCCAGCCGCCCTTTTGATGTGTTGCCTCTGAAAAGGAATAGGCCAGCGGTGAACCCGAGTAGCACACTTCCGGCGACAGCTTCTGCCGGCGATGGAGATGGCCCAGGGCCGTGAAACTGAAACCGTCGAAAAGGTCCAGCGGTACAGCGCCGACTCCCCCGATGCTGAGGTCACGCTCACTGTCCGAGCTGAGCCCGCCGCTCGCAAACGTGTGGGCCAGCACCACCGAGTGGACGGTCCGCGACTGGCTGCGCCGAGCCAGGTCCGCCCGGACTCGCTCCGTGGCGGCACGCGTGATATCGAAGTGAGTGGCCGTTTCCACGCCGAGCTGGTCGGCCACGAGGCGCGGCTCCAGCCACGGGATGCCATAGATTGCCAGCGCGGGGCTGACCTCGTCCTCCGAACCGTCCCCGGGAGGCCCATCCTCCAGGGGCACCATCAGCGGCGTGTCGAGGTCCGCGAGCCGGGTGCGCAGATGCACCCCGCCGCGCTCCAGCAGCCGGGAGGCAAACCCCAGCCGGATGGCGGAGTCATGGTTGCCGCTGGTCAGCACCACCCGGGAACCGGCCGCGGTGAGCCGCACCAGGGCGTCGTCAAGCAGCCCGACGACATCCACTCCAGGCAGTGCGCGGTCGTAGACGTCGCCGGCGATGAGGACAACGTTGACGGACAATTCCTCGACCCTGGCGACCAGCTGGTCGATGAAGTCGCGCTGGGCGTCCAGCATGCCAACGCCGTGGAAAGACCGGCCCAAATGCCAGTCAGAAGTGTGCAATAACCGCATGTTCATAAGCTATCCGTAGGCACTGACAGTATTGCTGACCGTCCGCTTGGGCGCGTCCGGAGACGTACCAAGAGGACGGTTACTTGTCGCGAGTGCCGTCGAAGAAGTCGCGCGCCTCGCCGTCGGCCGGGGTTCCGGGCAGGTCATCGCTGTCCAGGACCTCCTCGTCGACGTCGTCGTCACCGGTTCCTGCCGCGGCAACGAGGCTGCCGGTACCGTTGCCGGCCGAACGCCTGCTGGCAGCGTTGTCCGATAAGCCGCGGAATACAAGGCCTGCGATTGCCGCGCCCACCAGCGGTGCCACCCAGAACAGCCACAGCTGCCCCAACGACCAGCTGTTGGAGAACAGGGCAGACGCGGTGGCACGGGCGGGGTTGAATGGTGCGTTGCCCACAGCCTGTCCGAGCTGCAGCAGCACGGCCAGGGACAGGCCGACGGCGAACGGTGCAGCCGCCGCGTGGATGTTGCGGCGGGCGGTGGTGCCGAGGAAGACTGCGACCAGGAGGGCTGCGCCCACTACTTCGGCCAGCAGGACTCCCGCCATGGGTGTCTGGATGACGGAGTGCTCGCCGAATCCGGCGGTGACGGTATCGAACGCGGCCCTGGTGTCCTGGATGGTGGGGACAGTCCGCAGGATGCCGAAGAGGGTGAGCGCACCGAGGGCTGCCCCCACCAGCTGAGCGCCGATGTAGGCGGCTGCGTGGACCATCCGGATTCTGCCGGCCACCAGGTTGCCCAGGGTGATGGCAGGGTTGAAGTGTCCCCCCGAAATGTACGCGAATGCCAGCATCGCCGCCGTCACGGCCAGGCCGGCTGCGAGCGCGGCCGGCAACGGGCTGGACTGCGGGATGGTGAAAAGCGGCACGCCCAGGCCGGCGATGACGAGGAACAGGGTTCCGAACGCTTCGGCAGCAAGCCGGGAAACCAGTCCGGGCCGGTAGCCGGCGTCACCGGCGGGGTGCAACTCGGCGTCGGTGGTGGATACGGACACAGGGGTGGTCATGTTCGGAGAATCCTTTGTTTCGGTGAGCCGGAGACACCGGCATCAGCCGGGTCAGCCTCTGCAGTCTGCCAACAGAGTCTGGACGGTTGCTGAATTCGAGCTTAGCGCCCATTAGACGGGCATACTTCCTCCACAGGCGCCTTGTGACGGGGCCGACATTGCGAGAGGCTGCGACGCAGCGCACGGGGAAAAAGACAGGTTCAGGCAGGTAAATTTACCTGCATGAGCAATAATCCCGGCACCGCGGCCCTGCCGTCCCCGAAATCCCGTATCCACGGCTGCCTTTTGGGCGGCGCACTCGGAGATTCCCTCGGCTACGCAATTGAATTTGATTCGATTACAGCCATCCGCAGCCGTTTTGGCGCGGACGGCCTGCGGGACTTCGCAGCGCTCGACGGCGGGAGTCACTTTTCGGACGACACGCAGATGACGCTTTACACAGTGGACGGGCTCGTCGAGGCACTGGAATGGGCGAATTCGGGTGTGGGCGCCGATGCCAACGCCTGCGTGTGGCTCGCCTACCTGCGCTGGCTCAACACGCAGGGCGTTTCCGCCCCGGAAGCGGCTCCGCGCCCGCAGCCGCGCTGGATTGACGGGCAGCCGGTGCTCCAGCACCGCCGGGCTCCCGGCAATGCTTGCCTGAGTGGTCTTGCTACAGGCGAGATGGGGACGGTGTACCGTCCGGTCAACCCGGACTCGAAGGGCTGCGGCACCGTGATGCGGTCAGCCCCATTCGGACTGATCCCGCACATCCCGGCCGACTCGGTCTACAAACTGAGCGCGAACGCCGCTTCCCTCACGCACGGGCATCCCTCAGCACGCCAGAGCGCCGGGGTTTTCAGCCTCCTGATCCACTCGCTGCTCCAGGGCCAGGATCTGCTGGAAGCCGCCCAGGCGGCCGCGGATCATGTCCGCTCTGATGCGGAAGCTGCGCCGGAGCTCCTTGAGCGCATCAGCACCGCACTTCGCATAGCCAGCGGGGCAGCCGCCTCGGGTACGGGCCCCGGTGAGCCAGCGGGACCTCCTTCGGGACCTGCTTCGGGACCTGCTTCGGGACCCGGCACGGAAACGGGCGCATTGCTGGGCCCCGAGGACCTGGTCCGAGAACTGGGTGAGGGCTGGGTGGCGGAGGAGGCGCTCGCCGTCGGGCTTTACGCGGTGCTCGCCACGGCGCCGGGACACCGGGACCGGCCCGCGGAGCACTTCAAGGCCGCCATCGCACTTGCCATCAATCACAGCGGGGACAGCGATTCCACGGGCTCTATCGCCGGCAATATCCTGGGCGCGTACTACGGCGAGCAGTGCCTGCCGGAAGACTGGCTGGCAGCGCTGGAAGGGCCAGAGGTGATCCGCGGCATGGCCGAGCAGCTGGTGGCAGTTACAACTGCCTGAGGGAGATGTTGTTGCAGGCCTCGCAGACGTCATCAGGGATCATGCCGCGACGCTGCAGGAAGCCGAAAATCGTGCAGCCAAGGCAATATCCGGCGAAGGCCTCCAAAGACGCAGCGACGATCAGCACGGCAAGCAGAACCCAGGCCGCCGGCGCCACGTCAGCGAGGAACAGTACAGCCGCAGCAGTGGATACGGCCGCGCCGATCCCCTGCGCGAAGCGCTTGGGAGGTCCCGGGACCAGCTTGGCCCGTCCTAAACGCGGCGCGAGCACCTTGACCGAGAGCAGGGCCAGCGGCGAGATCCTGGGGCCGAACAGCACGCGGAGCCAGAACCCCGCAGCGATGAAGGCGAGGCCCCACCCCATGCCGGTGAGGAGCGTGGCCGCGGACAGCAGCACCACGAGGCTGGCCGTGATGCGGGCAGCGTATTCGTTCACCGGGTTGGGGAAAGCAAACACCGCGCGCCAGTCCACGCCGGCGGGTGCGGTAGCTGCGGACGAAGATGTGTCGCCTTGTCTGCTCATGCAGCAAGGCTAGGAGGACAGGGTCGCTGCGGGGAAGCTTTGTTGCGCCAGATGAATATGTGCGCCGGGAGCCCCGCCGACCATCTGCAGGAACTCGCCCTCCGAGAGGACCTCGATCGGCTGCCCGCGGTCGTGCAGCTCAAGCACCCGCTTGGCCTTTCCGGTCAGCCGGCCGGACCGAAGGTCGCGGGCATCGAAGCCGTCTCCGACCACCAGGACGCTGGTCCTGGCGGTGACCCTGCTTTCCGGTCGCGCGCCCATCTCGGCGGACCGGGTCTTGGCCTCCGGCCGCGGAATGCCCAGCTGGCCGGTGAACACCACCGTCTGGCCGTACAGCGGGTTTCCGGGCTCTGCGTCCGGATTCGGCGCCGGGTTCTCTCCTTCGTCTGGCCAGCCGCTCCGGAAGGGTCGGCCCTGAGCGGTTCCGTTGAGGGCAGCAAGCGCCGTGAGGGTTGCCTTGGAGAGGGCGTCCCGGGTCGGATCAAAGGCCTGCTGCTGGGGTATCGACAGGCCGAGTGACAGATAAAGCTCTGCAACGCTGTTTGCCCGGTTGCGCGCAGCAATATCGATGAGGATTCCGGCGCAGGCCCTGGCATCCTCGGCCGCGTCGTGGTGGTTGACCAGGGGCACGCCTGCCTCTTCGGCAGCGAACGGCAGGGAATTGGAAACGAGCGAATAGCAGCGCCGGGACAGCATGACGGTGCAGACATAGTCGTACGCGGGACCGGGAAGGCCCGAGACCTCCAGACCTGAGCGGATCACCCCCAGATCGAACGCGGCATTGTGAGCGGCCAGGACGTCGTCGCCGATGAAGGCGCCGATCTCCGGGAAGAGCTCCCCAAAGCGGGGCTGGTGTGCCACCTGCTCGGGCCTGATGCCGTGGATCCGCACGTTGTGGTAATCGAACGCGTCATGGTTTTCCGGCGGCCGCATGAGCCACGAGGCCTCCTCAACGATGACACCGCCCCGGACCTTGCTGAGGCCAACGGCGCACGGCGAACCGCGGAAGCCGTTGGCAGTCTCGAAGTCGATCGCCGTAAAGTCCAAACCCACGGGGACCACTTTAGCGCCGCCGGACCCACGGGGCTGTCAAGTACCCTTGGAAGGTGAACTTTAATGCGATCAGCAACTTTGCCGTATCCACATTGGGAGGTGCCGGTCCGGTCCAGCCGCACCTCTCCTCGCTCCTGCCCGACTGGCTCAATCCCCAGGTATTCCTCGCCGACCCGGCCCTTGCGCCATGGGTGGTGCTCCTGGTTTGCGGCATCATCTTCGCCGAAACCGGCCTGCTGATCGGATTCTTCCTGCCGGGTGATTCCATGCTGTTCACGGCCGGTTTGCTCGTGGCCACGGACACCATCAAGTTCAACATCTGGCTCTTCGCCGCGCTGATCATCGTGTCCGCCATCGTGGGCAACCAGGCCGGCTACCTCATCGGCTCAAAGGCGGGCCCGGCCCTCTTCAACCGGCCTGATTCACGGCTCTTCAAGCGGGAAAACGTTGAAAGCGCCCACAATTTCTTCGAAAAGCACGGCGGCAAGGCACTGATCCTCGCCCGCTTCGTTCCGATCATCCGGACGTTTGTTCCCGTGATTGTCGGCGTGGCACAGATGGATAAGCGCAAGTTCTTCCTCTATAACGTCATCGGCGCGGCCCTCTGGGGCGGCGGCGTGACGCTCCTCGGCTACCTTCTCGGCGACAAAGTGCCGTGGGTGCGCGACAACCTGGACATCATTTTTGTTGTGATTGTCCTGGTCTCGGTGGTTCCGATCGGCATCGAGGTGCTCCGCGGAATTGTGGCCAAGCGACAGGCCGCCAAGTACGGCACGGACCCGGTGGAGGAGTTCATCGAGGAGCACGAGCCCGAAGAGGAACGCAAGACGCCGTAGCTCGCCGTTCCCTCAACGGACAACCACACACAACAGAAGGCGCCCCACCATGTGGGGCGCCTTCTGTGATTGAACAGCCTGCCGGCCCGGCAGGTTACCCGTCGGCCAGGGCCTTGACGATCGCCGGCAGCAGGGCACGGAATGCCTGCCCCCGGTGGCTGATGGCGTTCTTTTCGTCCGGGCTCAGCTCGGCGCAGCTTCGGTCGAAGCCCAGGGGCTGGAGCACGGGGTCGTAACCAAAGCCGCCTTCACCACGCGGCTCCCGCAGCAGGGTCCCCGCCAACTGGCCGTATTCCACCACCTCGCGCCCTCCGTCAGCGGATGCCGACGCCGGCACGGCGAGGGCCGCCGCGCACACGAAGGCAGCACCACGGTGGGCGTCCGGGACGTCCGCGAGCTGCGCCAGCAGCAGCCGAAGGTTGGCGGCATCGTCCCCGTGCCGGCCGGCCCAGCGAGCGGAGAATATTCCGGGGGCGCCGCCCAGCACGTCGACAGCGAGTCCGGAGTCGTCGGCGATCGCAATGAGTCCGGTCGCCTCGGCCACCGCGCGCGCCTTGAGCAGCGAGTTTTCCGTAAAGGTCACCCCGGTCTCCGCGACGTCGGGGCCTCCGACGGCGGACGCGTCCACCACCTGCGTGTCGACGTCGAGTCCGGGAACCTGCCCACGCAGCAGCTCACGCAGTTCCCGCAGCTTTCCCTTGTTGTGGGTGGCCAGCACGAGCCGGGGCGTCACCGGTCCGGGGGCTCCCCCGTTCCCCGGGCTGCTTTCCTCTCCGGCACTGTGTCCACTCACGGAGCCGGGTTCAGTCACGGAGCTTCAGCCAGGGTCTCGCGCTGGATGGCGGCGAGCTGCTCCGTCCCCAGGAGCGCCAGGTCCAGCAGCTTGTTAAGTTCATCACGGTCGAACGGGGCGCCCTCGGCCGTACCCTGAACCTCAACGAACTTGCCGGATCCGGTCACCACGACGTTCATGTCGGTCTCGGCCCGGACATCCTCGATGTAGGGAAGGTCCAGCATGGGGACGCCGTCAATGATGCCCACCGACACGGCGGCGATGGTGTCGATCAGCGGCTGGGCATTTCGTGCGATCATTTTGTTTTCGCGGGCAAAGCGGATCGCTTCGGCCAGTGCCACGTAGGCGCCGGTGATAGCGGCAGTCCGCGTCCCGCCGTCGGCCTGCAGGACATCGCAGTCCAGCACGATCGTGTTTTCACCGAGGGCCTTGGTATCGATGATCGAGCGCAGAGACCGGCCGATGAGGCGTGAGATTTCGTGGGTCCGGCCGCCGATCTTGCCCTTGACCGACTCACGGTCGGAACGGGTGTTCGTGGCGCGGGGAAGCATGGCGTACTCGGCGGTCACCCAGCCACGGCCTTCGCCCTTGAGCCAGCGCGGCACGCCCTCGGTCAGGGAGGCTGTGCACAGTACCCGGGTGTTGCCAAACTCGATCAGGGCGGATCCCTCTGCCTGCTTGGACCAGCCGCGGGTGATGCTGATGGGCCGGAGCTGGTCCGGGGTGCGGCCGTCGGCACGGATGACGGGGATGGTGGTTGCTTCGGAAGTCATGCCAATAGCTTATCGATTTATCCACCGCCGGCTGGCGCGCCCGGACAGCCTCCACCGCGATGCCCGGCCGAGGTGGCCGCCGCGTCAGACGGTGTAGTGCACGCCGGCCACCGCGACGGCGACGTCTCCGGCAAAGACCGGACGTGCCTCAGCCATGACCTTCGTCTGCGACGTCCACACCGGAATGTGGGTCAGCAGGAGGCGGCGGGCGCCCGCCACCGTGGCAGCCTCGCCTGCGCGTTTTCCGGTCAGGTGGACGTCCTTGATGCCGTCGTCGCGGCCTTCCTCGAAGGCGGCCTCGCACAGGAACAGGTCGGCGTCCTTGGCCGCTTCTTCCAGCCCGCGGCATGAATCCGTATCGCCGGAGTAGGTCAGCACCCGGGTCACGGCGGTCCCGCTCTTGTCCGTCTCTGCCACCTCCACGCGCAGCGCGTAGGCTTCCTCAACCGGGTGGTTCACCGCGAACGGCGTCACCGTGAAAGGCCCCACGGTGACCGACTGGCGCTCGATCCAGTTGGTGAAGTCGAATTCCTCGTGCATGCCCGGATCCAGTTCCAGGCCGTAGGCCGTAGCCATCCTGTCGGCCGTCGCGGCTGGGCCCCACACCGGGATCCTTCCGCGGTCCCAGCCGCCGGGCTTCCAGCGCACGGCCACGTGGAGGCCGCACAAGTCCATGCAATGGTCCGGATGCAGGTGCGTCAGGAAGATGGCGTCGATGTCCTCGAGATCCGTATAGCGCTGGATGGCACCCAGCGCCCCGCTGCCAAGGTCCATGACGACCTTCCACGTGCGTTCGCCGTCATTCGCGGTCAAAAGGTAGCAGGACGCGGGCGAACCGGGGCCCGGAAAAGATCCGGTGCAGCCGACGATGGTGAGCTTCACAGGGCGGGACCTCCGGCGGGGGCGCTGCCGCCGGCACCCTGCCCGACGAAATTGGAGATGCGCGGACGCGACGCGGCGCTCTGGGCCGCCGCGATCATTTCCGGCGTGATCCGGGCGAGGCTTCCGGTCGGGTACTGCGCCGCGACGTGGTCGACGTGCCGGACGCTGAGCACCTCGGGCCCGAGGAACCTGCGGGCGAGGGCCTCGAACTGGCGGGCGTCGCCTGTGGCGATGAAGTTGTGCTCGGGCGGGGCAGCGGCGGTGCGCTCCAGTCCACGGCTCGCGAGCGCACGGTAGACATCCTTGGCTGTTTCCTCGGCACTTGAAACGAGGGTGACATCCTCGCCCATGACGTAGGAGATGACTCCGGTCAGCAGCGGATAGTGCGTGCAGCCCAGCACCACCGTGTCCACTCCCGCAGCTTTCAGCGGCGCAAGGTACTCCCCCGCCACGGCCAGCAGGTCAGGGCCGGTGGTGATGCCCGCCTCCACGTAGCTGACGAAGGCGGGGCAAGCCACCGAGGTGATCACGAGGTCCGGCGCGGCGGCGAACGTGTCCTCATAGGCCCGCGAGCCTACCGTGGCGGAGGTGCCGATCACCCCGACGCGGCCGGTGCGGGTGGCCGCCACCGCGCGTCGGACGGCGGGCTGGATCACTTCGATCACCGGGATCCCGTAGCGGGCGGTATAGCGTTCGCGGGCGTCCCGCAGGACGGCGGCCGACGCCGAGTTGCAGGCGATGGTCAGCAGCTTGACCCCGGAATCCACCAGCTCGTCCATGACGCCCAGGGCGTTGGCGCGCACCTCGGCAATGGGAAGCGGACCGTACGGCCCGTGGGCGGTGTCCCCAACGTAAAGGATCGATTCGTTGGGCAGCTGGTCGATGATGGACCGCGCCACCGTCAGTCCGCCGACGCCGGAATCAAAGACTCCGATCGGCAGCGATCCCAGGTTGGCGCCGATGGTCGTTGCGGAGTCCGCCGCAGCTCCTGCTGCCGGATCCGTGCTCGATGCTGAAGTCATGATTATTCGAGGATAGGTCTTCCCGGTGGGTGCGGCCATCACTTGTGGTGTCCGCCTCATGTCAAATTTGTCACATCCGCGCAGCGCGGGCGCACCCCTGCCCGCGTGGCCGGCGGACGGGACGGGCAGGCTAGGGCCGGGGCTCCATGGACTGCAGCATGGCCTGGACCAGGGACTCCTGCAGCCACGTGGTGAAGTTGTAGACGAGGGCAAGGTAGCTTTCCACGTCCTCCGCCTGGGACCAGTCCTGCATCTGGTGGACGTGGTCGGCGTCGGCCTCGTCCTGAATGTCCAGGCGTTCGGCGAGCACCAACCGGATGTCGTTCAGTGCCATGGACCAGTGCCTCGCGTCGGTGTCGGTCAGCAGCAGTTCGTCCTTGTCCAGGTCCAGCGCGGCGGCGCGCAGCGCGCCGATCTTGCTTTCGCGCAGGGAGCGTTCGGTGAGCTGGCGGAACTCCAGGGACGCGGCGCCGTCGTTCTTCATCACGTTTGGCAGGAGCCGCCGGAGTGCGCGGTCAGACGGTTCGCGGGCGTCCATGTCGAGCCCGATCATGGCGGTAAGCGGGTCCTGCTTGCCGCGGTCTTCGGGCTGGAGCATCGAGATGACGTCCTCGAAAAGGCTGCGCAGCAGTTCCCGCTCGGCCGGCTCCAGGAATCCGGTGATGCCCTTAAGTCCGTATTTGAAAGCCTTAGCCACGTTTTCCCTTGCCCTTGCCCGGGCCGCTGTTCTTGCCGCCCCCGCTGTTTCCGCCGGTGGCCTTCTCAACCGTTGCCCACAGGCCGTAGCCGTGCATGGCGACTGCGTGCTGTTCCACCTGTTCCTTGCTGCCGTGGGCAACAATGGACCGGCCCTTCCTGTGAACCTCCATCATGAGCTTGTTGGCTTTGGTCTCCGAATAGCCGAAATAGCTCTGGAAAACATAGCTGACGTAGCTCATGAGATTGACGGGATCATTCCAGATCACGAGGTTCCAGGGGATGTCCGGGGCGGTCAGCGCGTCGGTGGACACGGCTGTTCCGGTCTGGGTGCTCTCCTGGGTGTCAGGGCCGAGCGCAACGCTTAGGGTCATCTGTCCATTCTATGGGGATGCGCACTAGAGTGATTTTGTGAGTACCTACGCCGGCTGGAACCAGCCACGCACGTCCCTGTTCACTGATCACTACGAGCTGACTATGCTGCAGGCCGCGCTCCATTCCGGCGCCGCACACCGCAAATCAGTCTTCGAAGCCTTCGCGCGCAGGCTCCCGGACGGCCGGCGGTACGGGATCGTGGGCGGCACGGGCCGGTTGCTGGAGGGCATCGCGGCCTTCCGCTTTGGCGAATCCGAACTGGACTTCCTGGGCCGCACCGGCGTGGTCAACAAGGAGACCCTGGACTACCTCGCCGATTTCCGGTTCACCGGGGACATCTGGGGCTACGCGGAAGGCGAGGCGTACTTCCCGAACTCCCCCATCCTGATCGTCGAATCGACGTTCGCGGAAGCCTGCATCCTGGAGACCTACATCCTGTCCGTGCTGAACCACGACAGCGCCATCGCCTCCGCGGCATCCAGGATGATCACCGCTGCCGGGAACCGACCATGCATCGAGATGGGCTCCCGGCGGACCCAGGAGGAATCAGCCTCTGCCGCCGCCCGCGCCGCTGTCATCGCCGGGTTCGACAGCACCTCCAACCTTGAAGCGGGTTTGCGCTACGGCATCAAGACCGTGGGGACCGCCGCGCATTCGTTCACCCTCCTTCACGACACCGAACGCGAGGCGTTTGAGGCGCAGGTGGCCTCGCTGGGCGCCGGCACCTCGCTGCTCGTGGACACATACGACGTCGAAACGGCCGTCCGTACGGCGGTGGACATCGCCGGGGACAAGTTGGGCGCCGTCAGGCTGGACTCGGGTGACCTGGTGGAGCAGGCGCAGTGGGTCCGCCTCTTGCTGGATGAACTGGGCAACGAGAACACCCGCATCATGGTCACGTCCGACCTCGACGAGTTCGCCATTGCCGCGCTCCAGTCCGCGCCGGTGGACGCGTACGGCGTGGGCACGTCCCTGGTCACCGGTTCCGGGGCGCCCACCGCCAGCATGGTCTACAAGCTCGTCAGCCGCACGGACAGCACGGGCGAGTTCATTCCCGTGGCCAAGGCGGCCAAGAACAAAACGAGCAAGGGCGGGCGCAAATACGCCCTCCGCAAGCTCAACGATCACGGTACCGCCACCCAGGAAATCGTCGGAGTGGGCCACCGCCCGGTTGACGACGGCAACGACCGCCCCCTCCTGCAGCAGTTCATCAAGAACGGGGAACTGCTGCCGGGCTGGACCGGCCACGAAGGCGTCCTTCGCGCCCGTCAGCGCCACGCCGATTCAATGGCCGAGCTGCCGGCGGTCGTCCACCGCCTGCAGCGCGGTGAACCGGCCATCCCCACCATCTATGAGGAGAACTGATGTCACGTGCACTGATCATTGTCGACGTCCAGAACGACTTCTGCGAGGGCGGCGCGCTGCCGGTCCAGGGCGGTGCCGCGGTGGCGGGGGCGATCAGCGAGTACGTCGAAACGCATCACGGGCAGTTCGACCACGTCGTAGCGACGCAGGACTGGCACATCGATCCAGGCGCCCACTTCTCGGACGCTCCGGATTTCAAGGACAGCTGGCCACCCCACTGTGTCGCGGGTTCCCAGGGCGCCGAACTGCATCCCGATCTCGACACCGAACACATTCAGGCCTACTTCCACAAAGGCCTGCACACGGCCGCCTACTCCGGATTTGAAGGCCTGCTCGCCCCCGAGGACGCCGTGCCCACCGGGGACAGGAAGCCCGGTGCCATGCCGTCGCCCGGAGATTCGGACTACGCCGCCGAGGAAGACTCGATCGGCCTGGACGACTGGCTCCAGAGCCACGACGTGGAGGACGTTGTGGTGGTGGGGCTCGCCACCGACCACTGCGTCATGGCGACATCCCTGGACGCGGTGCAGGCCGGCTATTCAGTTACCGTGATCAAGCGGCTCACGGCGGGCATTGCCGGGGACCTGGACGACACCTACGCCGAGATGGAACTGGGAGGCGTGGACCTCGAATAGCAGAAAGGCGGCGCCCGCTGGTGCGGACCCCGCTTTCTTGGCTCTTTGCGCTACCGGCTACTTGCGGCCGACGAACCAGTCCTGAAGCTTCTTGAGCCTGGACTGGAGCTGTTCTTCATTCGCCTGCGCCACAGGCGGGCCGCCGCAGACCGTCCTCAGCTTCGTGTGGACCACACCATGGGGCGTTCCCGTCCGCGCGGACCACGCCGCCACGTTTTTGGCGAGCTCGTTCCGGAGATCCATCAGCATCCGGTGGTCCGGCACCAGCGGCGCCGCCGGAGCAGCGGAGGGGGCCTGCCGTTTCTTCCTGCTCTGCTGCTCGTGCTGACGCTGGCGCAGCAGCGTGCCCACCTGTTCAGCATCCAGCAGGCCCGGGATACCGAGGAAGTCCAGCTCGTCTTCGGAGCCGATGTCACCGCCGGTACCGAACTCGCCGCCGTCGAACAGCACACGGTCGAAGGATGCTTGGGAATCCAGGGCCTCGAATTTACCCTTGGTCAGGCTGTCCGAGGCTTTGTCCTCGCGGTTGGCCTCGTCCATCAGGGAATCTTCCGGATTGAACAGGCCGTCGCCGTCCTCTTTCTCCGGCCGGTCCAGCGCGTGGTCCCGTTCGGCCTCCATGCTGTTGGCCAGCGCCATCAGCTGCGGCACGGATGGCAGGAAGACGGAGGCAGTCTCGCCCCTCTTCCGGGCACGCACAAAACGGCCCACGGCCTGGGCGAAGAACAGCGGCGTGGAAGTCGACGTGGCATACACACCCACGGAAAGGCGCGGAACGTCCACGCCTTCGGACACCATGCGGACGGCCACCATCCAGCGTTTGTCGCTCTCCGTGAATTCTTCGATCTTGCTGGACGCCTTGGCATCATCCGAAAGGATCACCGTGGGCGATTCGCCGGTGATCTTCTTGAGCTGGCCTGCGTACGCCCTGGCATCCTCGTGGTCCGTTGCGATCACCAGGCCGCCCGCATCCGGGACGGACCGGCGGACCTCGCTGAGGCGTTTGTCGGCGCCGGCCAGCACTGCGGGAATCCACTCCCCTGCCGGGTTCAGGGCAGTCCGCCAGGCCTGCGATGTGATGTCTTTGGTGACAGCCGACTCGCCGAGGGAGGCGGCCATCTCCTCGCCTCCACTGGTGCGCCACCGCATCTGACCCGAATAAGCCATGAACATGACGGGCCGCACCACGTGGTCACGCAGCGCATTGCCGTAGCCGTAGGTGTAGTCCGCCTTGGAACGCCGGATGCCGTCCCGGTCCTCCGCGTACTCCACGAACGGGATGGGCGATGTGTCGGAGCGGAACGGCGTACCTGTCAGGGACAGGCGCCGGACGGCGGGGTCGAATGCCTCGCGGAGGCCGTCACCCCAGGACAGGGCCTCCCCGCCGTGGTGGATCTCGTCCAGGATCACCAGCGTGCGGGCGGCCTCGGTCTTGGCACGGTGCAGCAAGGGCTTGCTGGCAACCTGCGCGTAGGTGACAGCGACCCCGACGAAGCCGCGGCCGTGCTGGCCGTCGGAATTCTTGAAGTTCGGATCGATGGCGATGCCCACCCGTGCCGCGGCGTCAGCCCACTGCCTCTTGAGGTGGTCAGTCGGGGCAACGATGGTGACCCGGTTGACGGCACCGGATTCGATGAGCATGGACGCCACACGGAGCGCAAAAGTGGTCTTGCCTGCGCCGGGCGTCGCGACGGCCAGGAAGTCCCGCGGACCCGTGCTGAAATAGCGGTCCAGGGCTTCCTGCTGCCAGGCACGGAGCTTCTGGGCGGTTCCCCAGGCTGCACGTTCCGGATAAGCCGGAGGCAGCGTGGGGCCGCCGAAGAGTGTCTCCGTCACTACTTGTTGTTGCCTGAGTCCCCGCCGGACCCCTTGCCGCCGTCGTTTTCAGGCCGCAGGCCGTCGTAGACCTCTTTGCACATCGGGCACACAGGGAACTTCTGGGGATCGCGGCCCGGGGTCCAGACCTTGCCGCACAGGGCGATGACAGGCTCGCCGGTCAGCGCGGATTCCATGATCTTTTCCTTGCGCACGTAGTGCGAAAAGCGCTCACGGTCGCCGGGCTCCACTTCCTGGCGCAGTTCCTCGCGCTCGATGGTGGCCGTGGACGATCCGGCTCCGGAAAGCTCACGCATGGGGTCGTTTTCGAAAGGATCCGTCATGCTAGTCATGGCATCCATCTTAGCCGCTCCCGGCGGCCGGCGAAGGACGCAGCGGCGGCCTGCCGGGGCCCGCCAGGGGCCGGCGGCAACCCGCGCTACAGGCCCTGCCAAGTCGGTTTGTGGTCGTAGGAGTGGCGGTAGTAGTCGGCGAGTTTCAGCGACGACGCCGCGGCCTCGTCCACGAGAATGGAAGCGTGGGGGTGCAACTGAAGCGCAGAAGCAGGACAGATCGCGGCCAGCGGCCCTTCCACGAGGTCATGGACCGCCTGCGCTTTTTGCGCGCCCGTGGCCACCAGCACCGCGTGGCGCGAGTCCAGGATGGTCCCCAGCCCCTGGGTCACCACGTGATGGGGAACCTCGGCGAGGCTGGGGAAGAAGCGGGCGTTGTCCCGGCGTGTCTGCTCGATGAGCGTCTTGATGCGCGTCCGGGAAGCGAGCGATGAGCCTGGCTCGTTGAAGCCAATATGCCCGTCGGTCCCGATGCCCAGCAGCTGCAGGTCCACCCCGCCGCGGTCCCGGATGGCGGCCTCGTAGGCCTGGCAGGCCGCGGGGAGGTCCTTCGCGCTTCCGTCCGGGCCGTGGACGTTTTCGGGGGCGATGTTGACGCGTCCGGTGAAGTCCCGGCGGATGACCTCACGGTAGGACTCCGGATGGCCGGGTTCCAGCCCAACGTACTCGTCCAGCAGAAAACCGTGCGCCCTGCTGAAATCCAGCACGCCCCGCTCGTGGCGCAACGCCAACTCGTCATACACCGGAAGGGGTGACGATCCCGTGGCCAAGCCCAGCACTGCATCGGGCTTCCGATGCAGGAGGGCCTGAATGGCATCCGACACAAGGGAGGCGATTTGCCTGCTGCCCGGAAGGATCACGACCTCCATGCTGCTCCGCCGCCTTTCGCTGTGGTAACCGCCCCGTGCTGTCCTGCGTGGCCGACTATCTGCAAGCCATCTTTCTGCCTAGTCAACCACGGCCGGCGCCGCCCCGGCAGGGCCATTCACCGGTTGACCGTCAGCTGAGCCAGCAGTTCCGGGCCGCGGGCATCGAACCAGCGGCCGCCGATGCGCACCCCCGCCACAAACAGCGCAATCCCGAGCATCGGCCCGAGGGCTAAGTTGGCCCAGCCAAAGGCCGGATCACCGGTCACCATTTGGGCGATGACCAGGGCCGCTTCGGGCAGGGTCAGCACCAGCAGGACGCCCATGCCGCCGAATTGGACGGCCAGGGTCTGGGCGACATTACCGGGCGGTTTCTTGAACGGGCTGTCGCCGGGTAGGGGGACGGCGACCGTATAGCGCGCGGAAACCACGGAGGCGAGGCCAAGCCCGGTGAACAGGACGCCGAGCGACAGCCCCAGGATGGCCGGCAGCCATTCCCAGTCCCCGGTGAGGAAGAACGGCACAGTCGCGAGGACCATCACGGCTGGCAAGGCAAAGGCCAGGCAGGCCAATGCACGCCCGAGACGGTCCTGCACGCCGCGCACTCCGGCTGCGAGATGCAGCGCGAATGCCGTGTTGTCGTAGGACACGTCGGAGGAGATGGACCACGCCAGGAGGAAAGCGGTGAGCGGACCCGCGATCGTGATGACGCCAAAGTTGCCCGTCTGGCTCCCTTGGAACGCCAGAACCACGGGCAGGAGCGGAACGACCACCAGGGAACCGGAGTACCGCGGATCCCGGAACCAGTAAGTCAGCGAGCGGGCAGCGATGGCGCCCGTGGGCGTGGCGGGAAACAGCCCGAACAGTCCCAGCCGGCCACCCGTCCTTCGGGTGCTTCCGGCGTAGGGCGGGGTCACGAGGGCACGCTCGAGCAGGAACTTCCAGCACCAGGCAAGGCCGGCGAGCGTGGCCGCGGCGATCAGGAGCTTCAGCGCGGCCGCTCCGGGGTGTCCCGCCTCCAGCTCGCCGCCCAACGACCAGGCCGCGCCCAGCGGCGTCCAGGACAGGGTCCGCGCAAGGTCGGTCAGGAACGCGCCGGAACCTGCCGCTCCCTGCGCTATGCCCGCCACGATGGGACCCATCAGAACGAGCGGAACCATGAACGCCAATCCGCTGACATCCTTGAACCGCCGCGTGGCCGCCAGACTGGCTGTGGCCGTAGTGACCACCTTGGACAGCACAACGCAGGTCAGCACGCCGAGGACTGCACCAATAAGCGCTCCTACGGCCGGCAGGATGCCCCGCGACCAGGTGCCCACCGTGGCCAGTGCCGCCAGCGCTGTGGCGAGTCCGGGAATGCCAATCAGGCCGCCCAAGGCAAGCCCTGCCAGCAGCTGGGGCATCGGGATGGCGGAAGTTGTAAAACGGGCCGGATCGAGCGTCATGTCGGCCGCAGATGCAATCAACGGAATGATCGCCCAGCCGAGCAGGGCCGCCGCGCCGCCCAGCACCACGACGGTCTGTGCAAGGAGGGGATCTTCCTGGCGCAGGAAGAGCAGCGCTGCAACACACGTGCCCACGATTCCCAGGGCGTACAGTCCGCCGATTGCAAGGCCAACGAGCTGCCAGGGGCTCCGCCGCAGTCCGTTCCGCAGGAGCGCCAGCTTGAGCCTCAGAAGGTGCGCAACCACTCGAGCCCCTCTGTCTGCACTCTTCCGCCCACCAGCTGGACGAAGCGCTCTTCAAGGCTCACTCCGCCACGGACGTCCGCTACCGTCCCTGCGGCCAGTAGCCGGCCGCCGGCGACGACGGCAACGTGGTCGCACATCCGCTGGACGAGGTCCATGACATGGCTGGACACGATCACGGTGCCGCCGGTGGCAACATATCGGTCCAGGATGTCGCGGATGTTTGCGGCGGACACAGGGTCCACTGATTCGAACGGCTCATCCAGGACCAGCACTTTCGGTGCATGGATCAGGGCGGAAGCCAGGGCTATCTTCTTGGTCATGCCGGCTGAATAGTCCACCACCAGCGTTCCGGCGTCCCCGCTCAGGTCCAGCGCGGCCAGCAACTCCCCCACCCGGGCAGCAACAACATCCTTGTCCATGCCGCGGAGCAGTCCGGCGTAGGTGACGAGCTGTTCGCCGCTGAGCCTGTCGAAGAGCCGGACGCCGTCAGGCAGGACGCCCATCAGCCTCTTGGCCTCCAGCGGCCGCGCCCACACGTCGACGCCGTGGACCACAGCCGTGCCGAAATCGGGCCGGAGCAGGCCAGTGGCCATGGACAGCGTGGTGGTCTTGCCTGCACCGTTGGGGCCGACGATTCCGAAGAAGGAACCGGCGGGAACGTCCAGGCTGATGCCGTCCACGGCGATCTTGCTGCCGAAGCGCTTGGCCAGTCCCCTGATCGACAGGGCTGTAGGGGGAACACTCATGAATTCACCCTATCGGGGCGCGGTCCGCAGCGGGATCCCCCTCAGGTAGTAAGGCCATGCCCCGGCGGATCCTCCGCAAGGAGGAGGGCTGCCCGCCCATGACGTTCACCGGCCGATGAGGTTCACCGACTGATGAGGGTTCACCGTCGCCCAGCTCGCACTCAGAACGTGCGCCGCGGCACTGCGCGCTCGTACTGCGGCGCCCACCGCAGGTCATGGCCCAGTTCGAAGGCGGCGCGGAGCCACCAGTGCGGGTCCCGAAGCGCCGCCCTTGCAATGAACACACCGTCGGCCTGGCCGGTGGCAACTACGTGCTCAGCCTGCCCGGGTGAAGTCAACAGCCCCACCGTGCCCGTGGCGATGCCCGTTTCGCGGCGGATGCGCGCGGCGAAGCCGGTCTGGTACCCGGGCCCGGGCTGGATCTCCTGGTGCGCCACCGCGCCGCCGCTCGAGACGTCGATGAGGTCAACACCATGTTCGGCAGCCTGCGCCGCGAGCAGCACCGAGTCCTCAATGCCGATCCCGCCTTCGGCCCAGTCCGTGGCTGAGATCCTCAGCATCAGCGGCATGGACTCGGGGATCACCGCTCGCACAGCGTCGACGACGTCCAGCGTCAGCCTGTTCCTGCCGGCGGCATCCCCGCCCCAGGCGTCGGCGCGGTCGTTCACCAGCGGGCTCTGAAACTGGTGCAGCAGGTAGCCGTGGGCGCCATGGAGCTCGATGGTGTCGAAGCCTGCTTCGACGGCCCGGGTGGCGGCAGCCGCAAAGTCGGCGATGACGCCGCGGATGTCATCCTCCGTCATGGCCGCCGGCGCTGCGTAGCCGTCAAACGCGGCGGTGCCCGGCCCAACGGTGTCCCAGCCGCCGTCGGCCGCCGGAACGGAACCCTTCTCCCCTGAAAACGGCCAGTAGGTGGAGGCCTTCCTGCCAGCGTGGGCGAGTTGGGCGCCGATTTTGGTGTCAGCCACGCCGTGGCGGTGCACGAAGCTGACGATCCGCTCCCAGCCGGCCGCCTGGTCTTCGTTGTAGAGTCCGGCGTCGCGCGGGCTGATCCGCCCGGCAGGGTTGACGGCTGCTGCTTCGGTGAGGATCAAGGCCGCCCCTCCGGCCGCAAACGAACCAAGATGCATGAGGTGCCAGTCATTGGGAACACCCGGGGCAGCCTCGGGGTCGCAGCTGTACTGGCACATGGGCGAGACCCAGCCGCGGTGCTGCAGCTCGAGGGAGCGCAAGGACAGCGGCCTGAACAGCGCCGGAACCACCACTAGAACAGCACCCGGGCCAGCGCCTGGCGCGCCTTCGCCACGCGGCCGTCTGTTGTTCCGACGACGTCGAACAGCTCCAGCAGGCGGACGCGGGCGGTCTCGCGCTCGGGACCGAAATTCCTGCCGATGAAGCCCACGACACGGTTCAGGGCGTCCTCCACATGTCCGCCGGCAATGTCCAGGTCGGCAACCCCGAGCTGGGCCGCGAGGTTGTCCGGCTCGTCCGCCGCGACCTGCCGGAGGGCTTCGCCGTCCGGGCCGGAGAGCTGCTGCAGCCGGTCCATGAGCTCAACCTGCGCCAGACCGGCTTTGGCTTCTGCGTCGGCAGGCATCGCCGCGAGGGCCTGCCGGTAGGCGGTGGCGGCAGCGGCGTAGTCCCCTGCCTCGATGGCGTCGAAGGCCGCCTGGTGCAAAGGGGGCAGGGGGGCGGGTTCCTGATCCCCGGGGGCCGCTCCGCCCACGTTGCCCGAAACGCCGTTGGCGGCGGCAACCTTGAGCAATTCGTCCAGCACCGCGCGGATCTGCTGCTCGTCGGCCCCGCCCTGGAAAAGCGGTACGGGCTGTCCCTTGAGCACAGCCACCGCCGTGGGCACGGCCTGAACCTGGAAGGCCTGGGCCAGCTGGGGAAAGGCATCGATGTCTGCAGCGCCGAGCACGAGCCGGCCTGCGTAGCTCTCAACAATCCGTTCCAGATCCTCAAGCACCCCGGCTGATTCCGGCGAATACGCTGCCCAGAGGGCGAACACCACGGGCACCTGGGCCGACAGCTCAACGAGGTCCTGAAAGTTTCCTTCGGTGACCGTGACCCGGAGCGCGGGCGCCTCGGGGCCGGCGTCGGGGCCTGCAGCGACTCCGGCTGGTGGGGCGCCTGCCGGGCCGTTCCCGGCGGCAGGGCCTCCCGCCGGCGGGGCTGGCGGCACCTGGCGCTGCTTGAGGGCGGAAAGATCGACGGCGCCGCGTAGGTTGAGCTGGCTGGCGGCGGCTGGAGGGACAGGGCGGGATGCTGGCGAACTCATAGCTCCCACTCTAGCCACTCCGCCGCCGCGGGAGGCAACGTTGCCGCAGGCCAACGCGCCTACTTGAAGCTGGCTCCCACGAGCCCGCGCGTGGCGGCCACAAGCTTCATCGGGTCCTTCGAGCCTGTCGGCGGCACATAGACGGCCATGGATTCCGCAAAGTTCAGCACCATGCCGGTGGTGGTCTCTTTGCCGCCGGCGAGGACGGCCGCGTCATTGCCGATGGACAGCTTGTCGCCTTCGGCCTTGGGCGTGCCGTCGAAGTTGAACGTGAGGCGGCCGAGAACGAGTGCACCGCCGTCCGAGGTGCGGAACACCACGGTGCTGCCGGGAACGACCTTGTGGGTGAAGGCGAATTTGCCGTTCACGCCCGACTTCACGACATCCGCCTGATAGGACAGCGTGTCCCCGATGTACGGCGAAGACTCCCCTTCGACGAGCTTGTCCTTGAAGGTGGAATTCGACTTGGACAGGCGGTCAGCAAGGCCGGCCAGGGCCTCTTGGCCGCTGTAGAGCAGCCCCGACTTATCGCCCGGTGCCAGCGTCTCGGTGCCGTTGCGGGCAATCGAAGGGAAGGTCGTGCCGGGCTGGAGCGGGCTGGTGCCCACGAGTTTGTAGTTCTCGCGCGGGGACTTCTGCACCAGGGTCAGCAGCTGCGGCACCACATTGCCCTCGCCCTGGGTGACGGCGAGAACCGAACGAGGCCAGGCGCGCTTGCTCGTGACGACGGTGGTCAGGAGTTTCGTGGCGCGGACGGGCATACGCGCATCGTAGGACGCCACTCGGGAACGGATTTTGTAGTTCTTTGTCCGCACCTCGAGCTCGGTCCCGGACACCCGGGTGGCGAGTTTCTTGGCGTCCTTGGCGGCATCGCCGGCATCCGTGGCACTGGCCACCTGCTCCAGGATGCGGCGGAACTGGGCGTCGAGGAGCACCGGGGCGTCGCCGGCGGCGGTGTTCGCGGAGGCCGAAGCCGTGGAGGATGCCTCCGGGGTGGCGGCAGGCTCAGGCGTCTTGCTGGCCTGTGCGGCCGCGCCGGTACCGGCGATGAGTGCCGCGGTCGACGCTGCGACGACAATGCTGAGCCGCGCCGAGGAACCGGTTCCGGTCTTTGTCTCTGCCTTGGCCTTGGTGCGCCTGGGGAAGAGGCTGCCCACGCCGGCGGCGGAACCGCCCTGCCCCGGAGCCGTGCCCTTGGGCTTGAGCACCAGCAGCGCAACGCCGCCGAGCATGAGGAGTACCCCGATCACCATGAGCGGAACTGCCCACGGAGTGGAGGTGTCATTGGGAAAGGTCATCGAAATCGACGACGGCGCGGGCTTCGTGCCGTCGCTGGCCAGCAGAAGGGACCAGTCGCCGTCGGCCGGTGCCGACCAGGTGTAGTCCAGCTCGCCGCTCGCGTTTTCGGTCGAAACCCACAGATCCGATCCGGCAGGCGACGGCGCGGTAGCCTCACCGTCAGTGCGTTCCACCTGGAGCGACTTCTTGTCGTCGGACAGACCGGTGACCGTGTTGTGTGCCGTCTTGCCTACCCAGGCATCCACGTCATCGGGCCGGCCCGCGGCCAGGAGGAAATTGCCCTCGCCCTTGACCTTGATGGTCACCGTTCCCCCTTCGAGGGTTCGGAGCTTCTGGTCTATAACGGTCAGCGGCGCGGCTTTCGCATCCGAGGGAACGGTGGCCGTCACGGTCTCGGCGGGGGCCCACACCGTCTTCTGCCCGATTCCGGCCAGCAGTGTCAGGAGGCCGAGCAGCACGAGTGCGACTGCAGTCTTGAAACGCAAAGGAATACCTATCATCAGCGGGGGTTTACTTTCAATAGTAACCGTTTTGTTACCAATCAGTCAGTTCAGGCCTCCGAAGACGCCTCCTGCGATCCCATGCAACAGTGCCCATCCGGGTATTCGCAAGGCTGCTGATAGTGTTTGCGATGATCATCACACCCGGCCCGCAGCCGCGGCGCCACAGACGGAAAAGGCATTAAAAGCAGTGACTGAACACACGGATC
Organism: Arthrobacter sp. P1_B11; assembly: GCF_056406715.1. Classification (NCBI taxonomy): domain Bacteria; kingdom Bacillati; phylum Actinomycetota; class Actinomycetes; order Micrococcales; family Micrococcaceae; genus Arthrobacter; species Arthrobacter sp. P1_B11. The sequence continues at coordinate 345,854 of NZ_JBFTZQ010000001.1, read as the reverse complement.
CGTCCATGCGCGGCCCGGAAGACCTGCCCAACGCCGACTCCCCCCAGGGCGCTCCCGGCGCGCCGGCCGAGCCCCAGAAGGCACACCGGACAAGGGCCCGCCCGGCCGCTCTTGGAGCGGTGCTGAAACGGCTGCGCCAGCCCATTCCGGGCGCGCAGCCAAGACTCCGGTTCGAAATGCCTCCGGAGCACCTGGACAGCATCGAGGCTGAGACGCCCGGCACCGGGGACACCGCCCGATTCGGCGCTCCCGGTCCCCGGATCTCGGCACAGCACCCCCTGTACATGGGGTTCATGGGCACCGTGGGCGTCGGGCTTGCCCTCCTGGTGTACTGGATCGGTTCGAACACCACCCAGCTCCTGCTCTGGATCGTGGCAGCCCTCTTTATAGCATTAGGACTTGATCCGGTGGTGCGCTGGCTGGAGACGCACAAAATCCCCCGGCCCGCAGGCATCGTGCTGGCAGTCTCTGTCCTGGTTCTGGCGGTCGTAGGGTTCTTTGCCACCCTCATCCCCACCATCGTCGAGCAGGTGACAGAGCTCGTTAAGCAGGCGCCAGTCTGGGTCCGGGACTTCGTCGATTCCGACTTCTTCCGCACCGTCGACAACCAGTTCGGAGTGCGCGACCGCATCAACGAGGAGCTGGATAAGTTCGTCAAGAATCCTGAGGCCATGGGCGGCATTTTCGGCGGCGTTGTGGGTTTCGGCTCCACCGTGGCGAATGGCCTCTTCGGGACGCTGATCGTGCTGGTGCTTAGCCTGTACTTCCTCGCCGCCCTGCCTGCAATGAAGAAGTGGGGGTACCGGCTCGCTCCGCGGTCCCGTCGGGCCAGGGTTGAGGCCCTGTCGGAAGAGATCACCCGTTCCGTGGGTAACTACGTAATCGGCCAGGCCGTGGTTGCGCTCCTGAACGCCACGTTCGCCTTCATCGTGATGTCCATCATCGGCGTTCCATTCGCCGTGCTGCTCGCATTCGTGGTGGCGCTGCTGGCATTCATCCCGCTGGTGGGCGGAATGATCGCGGGCGTAGTGGTCACACTGATTACCCTCACCCTGGGCTGGCAGTCGGCGGTCGCGTACGCCATCTGCTACTTCGCCTACCTGCAGTTTGAGGCCTACTTCATATCGCCCCGCATCATGCAGAAAGCCGTCGCCGTGCCCGGTGCGGTGGCCGTGATCTCCGTGATTGCCGGCGGCAGCATCCTCGGCGTGCTGGGGGCGCTGATCGCCATCCCGACGGCGGCCGCCATCCTTCTCCTCCTCAAAGAGATCTACATCGTCCGCCAGGACAAGCACTAGCCGGATAAGCCTCAGGCTGTCAGCCCGGCGTCACCGCCTAAGCGGTGGCCGTCGCCACCGGTCCGTTCCATTCCTGGGGAAGTCCGGCGGCGCCGGAACCGTCGTGCGTCACGTCGTCAACGATCTCATTCAGCACCCGCGCGGCATGCTTCTCCCCCACCCAAAGGTGCTTGGCGCCGTCGACCCCCACTACCCGCGCCTGGGGCACAACGCCGAACCGCTCAGCGGCGGCGGCCGGCCGGAGGTAGTCGTCGTGCTCGGGCACGAGTACGGTGAGTGGCTTGCCCGAAGCCGCCCACTGCTTCAGGTGCACGTCGGTGGCCCGGTGCAGCGGGGGCGACAGGAGCACTGCACCTTCCACCTGCGAGGCCACCGGCTCAACGGCGCCGTACATGAGCGCAAGTTCGGTTCCGAACGACCAACCCACGAGCCAGCGGTTTGGGAGTCCCCTCTCGACGGCGAACCGTACCGCCGCCTCCACGTCATAGCGTTCCCCGATGCCTTCTTCGAACGCGCCCTCGCTGGTGCCCCGCAGCGACGACGTCCCCCGGGTGTTGAAGCGCAGCACTGCTACGCCGGCCAGCGCAGGCAGCCGGTACGAGGCCTTCCGGTAGACGTGGGAGTCCATGAAACCGCCATGCGTGGGCAAAGGATGCAGCGTGATCAGGGTCGCTGTGATCTCCCCCGACTCCGGCACCGCAAGCTCGCCCACGAGCGTCCGGCCGTCCTCGGTATGGATTTCGATGTTTTCGCGGCGGGCGGGCAGCACCGTTGAGGCGCGGATCGCCGCCGCTTCCGACGGCTGGCTGAAAACGTACGACGACGGGTCAAAAGTCATGCGTATCAGCTTAGCTTCCGCCGGGGGCCACTATGCCCCTGCCGGCTCCCCGGCCGCAGCCTGCTGCCGCTTCCGGCCGCTGCCGTCCGGTCAGCGGTAACGGAAGTTGCGCGACGTCCAGCAGTTGGTGTGCCAGTGACGGCGCTCGGACAGGCCCGCCTCGGCACCGAACAGGTGGTCGTCGGCCCACACCACCAGATGGGCCACCCCCGCCTGCACGGCGGTGGAGCAGCCCGGGCAGATGTAGGCTTTCTCGGCATTGCGGGCCGTCATCGTGCGGACGACCCACTCGCCGTCCGGGGCGCTTTCCCGCCGGGCAATGCCTGCCCTGGCCCGCTCGAGGTCAAGCTCGGGGACTGGCCCCGAACCGCGTTTGCCTCCCGCCGCGGGCTTTCCGGACGAGGAACGCCCTGCTGAGGTACGGCGGGGTCGGTTCGAACGCGGCATGCTTCTATTCTGCCCCAGGCGCCGCTACTCCCTTGCCCCGGAACCGCCCGCCCGCGGTGCCCGGTGGTCCTGCCAACGCGGTAGTGTGTACGGCGTGCGTCTTGTCATAGCCCGTTGTTCTGTTGATTATGTTGGCCGGCTCAAAGCCCATCTGCCCCTCGCCACGAGGCTCCTCCTGGTGAAGGCCGACGGCTCTGTGCTGGTCCATTCCGACGGCGGCTCCTACAAGCCGCTGAACTGGATGAGCCCTCCCGCCACGCTGCGCGTCTCGTCACCCGACGAAACAGACGTCGAGGTGGGGGTCGTTGAACAGTGGACCGTCCAGTCCGCCAAGACGGACGACAGGCTGATCATCAACATCCATGAACAGCTCCACGACACGTCCCATGAGCTGGGCCAGGACCCCGGGCTCATCAAGGACGGGGTCGAGGCAGACCTGCAGCGGCTGCTGGCCGAGCAGATCGAAACACTCGGCACGGGTTTCTCGCTCATCCGCCGGGAGTACTTCACGGCAATCGGTCCGGTGGACATCCTGGCACGGGACTCAGACGGTGGCACAGTGGCCATCGAGCTCAAGCGCCGCGGCGACATCGATGGCGTCGAGCAGCTGACCCGGTACCTTGAACTGCTGAACCGTGACCCGCTGCTGGCACCTGTCCGGGGGATTTTCGCCGCGCAGCAGATCAAGCCGCAGGCCCGGGTGCTAGCGAAGGACCGCGGCATCGACTGCATCACGCTGGATTACGACGCCATGCGCGGCGTGGATGACATCGAATCCCGGCTCTTCTGAGGTCCGCCGGACAGGTGTCGCCTCGGTGATCAGGCGTTTACTTGGGATTTGCCCAAATTTTGTCCGATTCTGCGTTTTTCCCGTTGACCAGACCGTACTGTCATGAAATTCTTAGATCAGTCTTTGTGTAGGTGTTTTTTCATGCTCGCAAGACATGTTGCGAGCGCGAAGCTCCTGCAACGCATTTCCGGTCTGACCGGGGCTGCTGCCAGGATTCTTCTCGCGGAGTGACCAAGACCAGTACGAAGTGTGCTGGCCTTAAATTAGTTCCACAATGAGGAGAAATAAATGGCACAGGGAACCGTCAAGTGGTTCAACGCTGAAAAGGGCTTCGGCTTCATCACCCCGGACGACTCCGATGGCGATGTCTTCGTTCACTACTCTGAGATCCAGACGGGTGGCTTCAAGACCCTCGACGAGAACCAGCGCGTTCAGTTCGAGATCGGTCAGGGCGCAAAGGGCCCCCAGGCTACCGGTGTAACACTGGTCTAATCGAGGTTTCTATTCCCTGCGGGGAATCGCCTTGAAAAGAATGATCCTCGGCATTCGTGCCGGGGATCATTTTTTGTGTCACAAATATTTCAGGATCTGAAAGATTCGGAGGGCAGCAGTCAGCGCCACGTTCCAACGCCAATGACCGGGCCGGCTTCAAGCCAGGAAGAAAGGCCGGTATAGGCGTCAAACTTCATGGCCAGGAAAACATCGTGCCCCTCGTACTTCAGCTCCACGATCACGACGTCGGGCGGCACCTTGACCAGCTCGGCCTCGGTGGGCTGGCGCCGCCCCAGCAGTTCCAGGGAACTGCGGGTGAAGCGGTGACGGGGACGGACGCTCAGCGAGAGCAGCTTGAACCACTCCAGCTCATTGTCCTGATAACGACAAACCCCCATCTGCCAGCTCTTTCCAGCCGTGCAAATGGAGGCGTCAACCGTGCCCAGGGCGCGCCGCAGGTTGAAGCGGCGCACCCCGAAAAGGCACAGCGTGAAAATCAGCAACGCAAAGGCGGTTGCTAAGGCGATGAACGGAAAACCAGTAACGTCCATCAAGGTCGTGCTAGCGGATCCCCGCAGTGGCCGCGTCACCCAGCTGGGCGTTGTCAGCAACAATAACCACGCGGTTGTTGTCGACGGAGAAGAATCCGCCGTCAACAACTACAGCGATGCGGTCACCGGAAACCGGCTCAATAGCCATTTCACCTTCGGCCAGAATCGCCAGCAGGGGCGAGTGGCCGGGCAGGATTCCGATTTCACCATCGCTGGTGCGGGCCTTGACCATCTTGGCCGCTCCGGACCACACGAAGTGGTCCGCTGCGACAATCTCAACCTCAAGCTCAGCCATATTACTTGGTCTGTTCCTGGATCTTGGCCCACTGGCGCTCAACGTCATCCAGGCCGCCGACGTTGAAGAACGCCTGCTCTGCGATGTGGTCGAGTTCGCCGTCGCAGATGGCGGTGAAGCCCTCAACGGTGTCCTTGATGGAAACGGTGGAACCTTCGACGCCGGTGAACTGCTTGGCGGTGTAGGTGTTCTGCGACAGGAACTGCTGGATGCGGCGTGCACGCGACACGACGATCTTGTCTTCCTCAGAGAGTTCGTCAACGCCGAGAATGGCGATGATGTCCTGGAGTTCCTTGTTCTTCTGCAGGATCTGCTTCACGCGGACAGCCGTGTTGTAGTGATCCTTGCCGATGTACTGGGGGTCCAGGATTCGGGAGGTCGACGTCAGCGGATCCACTGCCGGGTACAGACCACGGGAGGCGATTTCACGGGAAAGTTCCGTGGTCGCGTCGAGGTGTGCGAAGGTGGTGGCCGGCGCCGGGTCGGTGTAGTCATCTGCGGGAACGTAGATGGCCTGCATCGAGGTGATGGAGTGGCCCTTGGTGGACGTGATGCGCTCCTGGAGGAGACCCATCTCGTCGGCCAGGTTCGGCTGGTAACCCACAGCGGAAGGCATGCGGCCGAGGAGGGTGGAGACCTCAGAACCTGCTTGCGTGAAGCGGAAGATGTTGTCGATGAAGAGCAGCACGTCCTGGTTCTGCACATCGCGGAAGTACTCCGCCATGGTCAGTGCCGACAGCGCCACGCGAAGACGCGTTCCCGGCGGCTCGTCCATCTGGCCGAAGACAAGGGCGGTATCCTTCAGAACGCCGGCCTCTTCCATTTCAACCCAGAGGTCGTTACCTTCACGCGTACGCTCGCCGACGCCGGCGAAGACCGAGGTGCCACCGAAGTTGCGGGCAACACGGGTGATCATTTCCTGGATCAGCACGGTCTTGCCAACACCGGCGCCACCGAACAGGCCGATCTTTCCACCCTTGATGTACGGGGTGAGGAGGTCGATCACCTTGATGCCGGTTTCCAGCATTTCGGTGGAGCCTTCAAGGGTTGCAAAGGCCGGGGCCTTGCGGTGGATGGCCCAGTGGTCCGAAGCCTGGATCTCGGACTCGTCAACATCCAGCGGCTTGCCGAGGACGTTGAAGATGTGGCCCTTCACGCCGTCGCCGACGGGCACGGTGATGGGCGAGCCGGTGTCCACTACGTTGGTGCCGCGGACGAGTCCGTCGGTAGCCTGCAGGGAGATGGCGCGAATGAGGTTGTCGCCCAGGTGCAGGGCGACCTCGAACGTGATGGTCTTGGTCTCACCGTTGAGAGTAATCTCCGTGGTGAGTGCGTTGTAAATCGAGGGGATTGCGTCAGCCGGGAATTCGACGTCGACAACCGGGCCAATAACACGGGCAATACGACCGGTGGCACCGGACGTTGCGGCTACGTGTTCGGTAGCGGTGGCAGTCATCTCTCTCACTTCACTCAGTAGATGGCGTGGGGGTTAAGTTTATCTTTGGTGCAGGTACAGCTGGATCCGGAACCGTGCTGGCTAAGACGCATTCAAGGCGTCGGCGCCAGCCACAATTTCGGAAAGCTCCTGCGTAATTTCGGCCTGGCGGGCGGTGTTGCGCAGACGCGTGTACTTCTTGATGAGGTCCGTGGCGTTGTCACCGGCAGACTTCATCGCCCGCTGACGGGCTGCGAGCTCGGAAGCTGCTGCCTGCAACATGGCCGCAAAAATCCGTGATTCGATGTACCTCGGCAGCAGAGCATTGAGGACCTGCTCCGACTCCGGCTCGAACTCATACAAGGGCAGCAGCTCCGATTCGGAGACAGGATGCTCTTCGACGACTTCGAGCGGAAGAAGACGAATGACCGTCGGCTCCTGGGTGACCATGGACTTGAACCGGGTGTAGACAACGTGGATCTCGTCCACGCCGCCCTCTTCGAAGTCGGTCGCGAAATCCTCCAGCAGCGCCGTACCGATTTCCCGGGCGGTCTCAAACTCTGGAGCATCAGTGCCACCGGTCCAGACCCGTCCATAGGGGCGGCCCCGGAAGTCGAAGTACGCCTGTGCCTTGCGGCCGACCAGGTAGGTCGTGACTTCCTTGCCGTCGGCGCGGAGCAGCTCGTTCAGGCCTTCGGCCTGCTTGAGTACGCTCGCCGAATACGAACCTGCCAGTCCACGGTCCGAAGTGATGACCAGGACTGCGGCCCGGCGGATGTTCTCCGGCTCGGTGGTCAGAGGGTGATCGATTTCGCTCTGGCTTGCAACGGCAGAAACGGCGCGGGTGATCGCGTTCGCGTAAGGCAGTGAAGCTGCTACGCGTGCGCGGGCCTTGCCGATGCGCGAGGTAGCGATCAGTTCCATCGCCTTGAAGATCTTGCGCATCGACGTCGTCGAGGCAATCTTCTGGCGGTAGACCCGAATCTGGGCTCCCATACTTATCCTTTCCTAAGATCCCGATGGCCGGGACTGCCGGAACCTTGAAGGGTTCCGGCAGTCCCTGCCAGCGAAACTAGCGCTTCTGCCTGACGATTTTTTCCTGGTCGACCTGGCCCTCGGAGATGGCTTCATGCTCCTCGTGGCCAGCGCCTACCAGATGGTTGTCGCCTTCGCCGAAGAAGCCCTTCTTGAAGTCGACGATCGCGTTCTTCAGCGCCGCGGCGGTGTCATCATCCAGAACGTTGGTCTGAGCCAGCGTGGTGAGGATGGAGGACTTGTGCTTCAGGTGCTCCAGGAACTCGGACTCGAAGCGGCTGATGTCCTCAACCGGAACGTCGTCCAGGTGGCCCTGGGTTCCCGCCCAGATGGACACGACCTGGTCCTCAACCGGGAACGGCGAGTACTGGCCCTGCTTGAGCAGTTCCATCAGGCGCGCACCGCGGGTCAGCTGCTGGCGGGATGCGGCGTCGAGGTCGGACGCAAACATCGCGAACGCCTGCATGTCGCGGTACTGGGCCAGGTCCAGCTTCAAAGTACCGGAGACCTTCTTCATGGACTTGACCTGTGCGGCACCGCCAACGCGTGACACCGAGACACCAACGTCAACAGCAGGACGCTGGTTGGCGTTGAAGAGGTCCGACTGCAGGAAGATCTGGCCATCGGTAATGGAGATCACGTTGGTCGGGATGTACGCCGAGACGTCGTTCGCTTTGGTTTCGATGAGCGGCAGGCCGGTCATCGAGCCGGCGCCGAGCTCGTCGGAGAGCTTGGCACAACGCTCCAGGAGGCGGGAGTGCAAGTAGAAAACGTCGCCCGGGTAGGCTTCGCGTCCCGGCGGGCGACGGAGCAGCAGCGATACTGCACGGTAGGCCTCAGCCTGCTTGGAGAGATCATCGAACACGATGAGGACGTGCTTGCCGCCGTACATCCAGTGCTGGCCGATGGCCGAACCGGCGTAGGGAGCCAGGTACTTGAAGCCGGCCGGGTCGGACGCCGGGGAGGCAACGATCGTGGTGTATTCCAGCGCGCCGTTGTCCTCGAGCGTCTGGCGGATGGCCGCGATGGTGGAAGCCTTCTGGCCGATTGCCACGTATACGCAGCGAACCTGCTTCTTCACGTCACCGGAAGCCCAGTTGGCCTTCTGGTTAATGATGGTGTCGATGGCAATGGCGGACTTGCCGGTCTGGCGGTCACCGATGATCAGCTGGCGCTGGCCACGGCCGATCGGGATCATGGCGTCGATGGCCTTCAGGCCGGTCTGCATCGGCTCGTGCACAGACTTGCGCTGGGTCACGCCGGGTGCCTGGAGTTCCAGGGCACGGGTAGTCTCGGCCTTGATCTCGCCGAGGTCGTCGATGGGAACGCCCAGCGGGTCGACAACGCGGCCAAGGAAGGCGTCGCCAACCGGCACGGACAGAACCTGTCCGGTGCGGTGGACTTCCTGGCCTTCTTCGATCCCGGTGAAGTCACCGAGGATAATGACGCCGATCTCGCGGACGTCGAGGTTCTGGGCGAGGCCCAGGGTGCCGTCTTCGAAGCGAAGCAGCTCGTTCGCCATGACCGAGGGAAGGCCCTCAACACGGGCGATGCCGTCACCTGCGGTTGTTACACGGCCGACCTCTACGCGCTCTGCGTTTCCGGGTTCGTAGGACGCCGCGAACTCGTTCAACGCATTACGGACGTCGTCGGCGTTGATGGTCAATTCGGCCATCTGCAGTCCCTGCTCTCCTGTTTTCGTGATCATCGTTGCTCACGATGACCGGGGTTTCTATCAGTTAAGTTGTGCTTGTCCGGCTAGCCGGCCAGTTGGCGGTGCAGCTCGCCCAGGCGGGTGAGAACAGAAGCGTCGAGCACTTCATCGCCCACCTGTACGCGGATCCCGCCGATCAGCGAAGGATCAACCTTCGTGTTGATCTGGAGCTCGCGCCCGTAAAGGGAGTTCAGCCCAGCATGCAGGCGGCTGGTCTGCGTCTCCGAAAGGGGACGCGAGACGCTGACCGTTGCAATCCAGCGCTGCTGGCGCTTGGCTGCAAGCTCGGCGAAACGGCCGACGAGCCTGGTTGCCTTGATGCCGCGGGGCTGCGACACTGCCTGGCCGATGAGGACCTTTGCTTCCTCGCTTGCGCCAGGAACCACTCTCTGGGCCAGTGCGATCTTTGCTGCGGCGCTGGCCTGCGGTTCAGACAGAGCACGTTGCACCTCGTGGCTGGAAGCCACGGCCTGGTTGAATGAGAAAAGGTCATTCTCAAGTTCTTCCAGCCCGGTGATGCCGGAGGCAGAAACGGCCGACTTGTTTTCTGCAACGGCGATGACCACCGTTGCGGCAAGCGTCTCGAGTGCATCGCCGATGTCTCGCGCCGATGCCCAGCGTGAGCTGGCCAGTCCGGCCGCGATCTCCACAGCTTCAGCGGAGACTTTGCCCCTGAACAGTTGCCTGATCAGCGCCGGCTTTTCCTCACCGCTGCGGGACGGGTCAGTCAGGGCGCGGCGCAAGCCAGCCGAGCTGTCCACCGTTCCCAGGATTCCGAAGAGTTCCTTTGCCAACTGCAGCGATGCAAACGGAAGCTTGGCTTCCAGTTCGGTCAGCGCCTTGGTCAGCGATTCGCTCGATACACCTGCCATTACTTTGCTACACCTGCGTTCTGGTTCTCCAGATCAGCCAGGAAGCGGTCAACGACACGTGCCGCGCGCTCGTCGTCGCTAAGGGACTCGCCAACGATGCGGCCAGCCAGCGTGGTGGCAAGGGTGCCCACCTCTGAGCGCAACGACACAACGGCCGCCTGACGCTCGGATTCGATCTGTACGTGTGCCTGCGCAGTGATACGCGCCGACTCAGCCGCAGCCTTCTCCTTCAGCTCCGCAAGGATCAGGGCGCCTTCGGCACGGGCTTCCTCGCGAATGCGGTTGGCCTCTGCACGTGCGTCGGTGAGCTGCTGCTTGTACTCTTCGAGTGCTGCGGAAGCCTCGGCCTGGGCCTTTTCAGCCTTGGCGATGCCGCCCTCGATGGCCTCGGCACGCTCTGCGAACGTCTTCTCGAACATCGGGACAACAAACTTGACCACGATGAAAAAGAGGACAGCAAAGCCGGCGAGGACGACGCCCATTTCCCAGACATTGGGAACGAGCGGGTTAGCCGCCTCGGCGGTGGCGGCTGAGATGATCAGCTGATTCATTTTTCACCCGTCCTTATCTACTCGGTTCTGAATGTTCGCTTGGTTCTGAAGGTTTACTTGAGAACGAAAGCGAAGACCAGGCCCAGGATGGCGAGGGCTTCAGTCAGCGCAAGGCCGAGGAATGCGATCGGCTGCAGAACGCGCTGTGCTTCCGGCTGACGTGCCACACCGTTGATGTAAGCAGCGAACACGAGACCCACACCGATACCACCGCCGATGGCGGAGAGGCCGTAGCCGATGAGGTTGAGGGAGCCGTTGATGGAGCCTTCCATTTTTCTTCCTTTCAAGATGCCATCTCTGTGGCAGGTTGTTTGGGTTGCTTCATCCCCGTGAGGGGAAGTTTATGGGTGCCTAGTGGCTGTCGGCGTGGAGTGCGCCTTCAATGTAGATCGCCGTCAGCAAGGTGAAGACATAGGCCTGCAGCGCCATGATGAGCGCTTCGAGCATGTACATGGCGATCGCGCCGGCAAGGACGAGAACAGAGGTGCCCTTGAGCAGAACGTTCTCCTGCATGACGAGGTATTCGATTCCTGAACCGGCGATCATGACGATCAGGTGGCCGGCCAGCATGGTGGCAAACAGACGGAGGCTGTGCGTAACCGGACGGACCAGGAAGTTGGAGATGATCTCGATCGGGATAACGATCGGAAGGATGTACACCGGCACTCCGGACGGCACGGTGGCGAGCTTGAAGTACCTCAGGCCGTTCTTCTTGACACCGATGGCGATCCAGGTGATGTACACGATGACGGCCAGCACGTACGCGCCGCCAACATGGGAGAAGCTCGGGAGCTGGATCACGGGGATCGCGCCGTAGATGTTGTTCACCAGGATGAAGAAGAAGAGGCTGAACAGCAGCGGGACGTACTTCATGAAGTCTTTGCCGCCGATGATGTCCTTGGCGATGCTGTTGCGGACGAAGCCATAGGCCATCTCACCCGCGAACTGCAGCTTGCCAGGAACCAGCTGCTGCTTCCGCGCAGCTAGCAGAAAGAATGTAGCGATAATGACGACGGACAGGATTACCAGCAGCATCTGCTTGGAGAATCCGTCTGCCGCACCCCACGGCAGGATTGCCGGCAGGTGCATTTCTTCAATTCCGGGAGGAGTGAACTCTCCTGAATTTTGGGCCGGGAGCGCAAGCGCGATCAACGCGTTTCCTCTCTGCAGTGTCCATCGTTGGGCGTTGGTCGGGTTCCGGCGTGATTCATGTTCGCCCTCCCCCTCGTGAAATTATTTGGCATTACTGTTCCCATCCTCAGACGGGCCGCTGGCTGCACCGCTCCCACCAGCTGGATTTCTCGAACTGGTGAGGCCATGCATATGGGACAGATAGAACCCTCCCGCAGCTCCAAGCAGAGCGCCTACGAGCACAATCCAGCGGGTTCCCCACAGATAATCCAGACCCCACCCTATCAAACTCCAGACGATGATTCCGCCAACAATGTAGCTAAATACGGCGATTCCAGCGTTGTAACCACCGTCACCATTTTCGGCTGACACGCCAGGAGCTCCGGTCCTTTTGCGAGGGTCACCGGACGCATTTTTGTCGGTGTGGTTTCGCCTAGACATCAGGAGTGCCCCTATCGGGCTGGGGGTCGTTATAGATCTGCAGCCGGGCCCTGCTGAAACCATAGATTTCGGCGGCTTGCCACACGACCACGGCGACGACTGCCCCGATGAGGAACCAGCGTCCGTGAAGCCATTCGGGCGCGCCGAGAGCGAAAAGAACCACCGCAAAGCCAATGACTTTGACGAAATACGTCGCTACGAACAGGCCTATGGCACCTGAGGGGTTATTCCGGCCCACAAAGTGCCCGATCAGCAGGCTGATGGCAAAAAATGCCATCACCAGCAGACCGCCGAAGGAACTCGAAAATACGCCGACCCAGCCGTTGAAAATGAGGGCCACAGTGCCCGTCAGGATCAGCGATGCTCCGGCAGCGGCCGAGCTGAGTGCCAGCAGGCCGAGCCAGAGGGACCGTGTGGGGCCGGAGACACCAACGGTTCCGTTGCCGGACGGAGGTCCGGACTCGGCGTCGGAGGTCATTCGATCCCAATCGTCAGGCCCAAGGGGTGGATTCTGTGCAGGGAAGACCTGCCCCTGAATTCTACACGAGATAGAAATATTCGGAAAAGCAGCGGTCTACCCCTGGGCATTGGTGCCACGGCGGCTCAAATACGGCCATGCCGTGATGAGCCCCATGGCCAAGGTCGCTACCAGGTCCACGGCAAGGACAATCTGCCAGGGGTACACGGCGAAGGCAAGGCCGCCGAAGGACAGAACGGCGGTCCACATGTACATCAGCATCACCGCGGTGCGGTGCGAGTATCCGATATCCATCAATTTGTGGTGCAGGTGTCCGCGGTCGGCGGACCAGGGCGAGCGCCCCACGGCCGTGCGCCGCACCACGGCAAGGCAAAGATCCAGCAGGGGAAGGAAAAGCACTGCGAAAGGCAGCAGGATCGGGATGATTGTGGGAATACCGTTCACACGGTCATAAAGCCCGGACGTGATCTGGCCAGTGGAGACGACACCTGCCGAGGCCATGAGCAGGCCAATCAGCATGGCTCCCGAGTCACCCATGAAGATCTTCGACGGGAACCAGTTGTGTGGCAGGAAGCCTGCGCAACTGCCCACAAGGATCGCCGTCAGCAGAGTGGCGAGGTCGGAGAAGTCCGTCAGCGGAGCGTTGCGGTGGACCCAGTAGGCGGTGAGGAAGAAGGCAGCCCCGCCGATGATCGCCACGCCGGCGGCCAGGCCGTCCAGGCCGTCAATGAAGTTGAAGGCGTTCATCGTGGTAACGATGAGACCCGCTGTGAGGAGCACGTTGATGATGTCCGAGTCGAAGCGTATGGGTTCCGGGATAAACGGAATGATGGTCATCCGGACACCCCAGATGGCCACCACCAGGGCGGCTATGCTCTGCCCGATCAGCTTGATCCACCAGCGCAGGTCGAGGAGGTCGTCGGCCATGCCGACAAGCACGATGACGGCAGCACCGGCGAGGACACCCCACGGCGCCCCGTTGTGGCGAAAGATGTCCTTGACGAAGAACGACTGGCTGGCGACTACGAGTGCGACGAGCACTCCCGCGAAGATCCCCAGTCCGCCGAGCCGCGACACCGGGCTGGAATGCATGTCCCGGCTGCGGATGGGCGTGAACAGTTCAAGCCGGTTGCCGATGAGGCGGGCACCCCAGGTGGCTCCGTAAGAAACCATCGCCGCAGTCAGCATCATGAGCAGGTACATGATCATGGCGTGGCCCCCTCCCCGCGAACGCAGTGCGAAAAGCGTCGGGGTGACCAACCGGCGCCCGGGCAGTCACCGGCCCGCGCATCATGCCGGCGCAGATCGGGGGTTCGGTTCGGGGGACCATGGGGGTTCGTTAGCTGTGGATCTGACGTGCAATAAATGAAACTTCTCCGTCGCGCCATGCGCACAGACAGGCAGTGCATAGTGCCTGACAGGGCTGTATTACAGTGGACTCTAGTCAAGATACTAACGCCAACGGGTACATGGCTTCGCGTCACACGGCCTATCGCCGGCGGGGAACTTGCCGACGGCAGTGCTGAAAGGAACCCGCAATGTCAGTGTCGGTCGCAGTTGCCGCCGTGACGTTTGACCGTCCCCGCGAGCTGGCCGTCTTGTTGAAGGCCATCAACAGCCAGACGGCTGCCGTAGCCTCCATTTGCCTGGTTGACAGCGGTACTGTGCCGGCCCGGGATGTGGCTGAGCAGCACGGCAACGTGGACTATGTCCGTTCGGAAGCCAATCTTGGCGGGGCCGGCGGGTTCTCCCTGGCCGTCCTCAAGGCCGTGGCCAGCGGTGCGGACTGGGTCTGGATGATGGACGATGACGCCGAGCCGGCGGACGCCGAATGCCTCGCCACGCTGATCCGCGAGGCCGAGTCCCGGGAGCTTGACGCGGTGGTCCCGCTCGTGGTGGCGCCCGGCCACCCTGACCGGCTGTCCTTCTTCTTCCGGCTGGACGGCAAAGTTACCCACGACCGCGCCGCGTTGGAGAAAGTGGGGTTCCTGCCACAGGACGGGCACTTCTTCAATGGCGCCCTGATCCGCTCGGATGTTTTCTTCAAGGTGGGTCTGCCGGACATGCGCCTCTTCATCCGGGGCGACGAGGTGGACTTCACCATTCGGCTGCGCAAGGCCGGCATCCGTTTCGGCACCGTGACGACGGCGGCCATCACCCACCCCCACGCGTTCTCCGAAACCAAGCACGTTTTCGGCGCCCGGTGGCACGTGATTGTTCCGGACTCGGCGTTCAAGCGCTACTACTACTACCGCAACCGCGGCTATCTGATCCGTCGCTACTTCCGCATCAAGTCCCTGACTGCCGACGTTGGCGGATACCTGGGCTATTTCCTGCGCCGCGGTGACTTCCGTGGACTGGCCGACTGGTTCCGGGCGTTTTCGACGGGCCTGCGGGGCAAAGGGTTCGCCCCGCTCAAGGACCAGAAGTTCTAGCCGTGCTGACGGTTTAGCCGTCCTGGGCCGGCCGGCGTTGCAGGCGGCGCCGGACCAACAGCCCCAGCAGCACCCACGGCTCGCCGAAAACGCGGTAGGCGACACGCCGGGGGTGCAGCAGAAGACGCCACGCCCACTCCAGGCCAAGCCGGCCGAGCCAGCGCGGCGCCAGCTTCTGGATTCCTGCGATCTGCTCGATGGCACCGCCCACGGCGCAGTAGACCGCGGGCGGCAGCGAGCCGAGGCGGCGCCGCAGCACCCTTTCCTGGAGTGGCATGCCCAGGCCAATAAGCACGAGCTGCGGGCGCTGTTCCGCCAGCCAGGCTGAGGCAGTTTCCTCAACGTCGTCGTTCCAGCCTTCGCCGGGCATGCCGGAGACGCTTGCCCCGGGGACGATGCTTTGCAGCTTCGCCACCGCGCGGGCGTTGGCAACGGGGCCCGCCCCGATGACTGCGATGCGTTCCAGCCCGCTGACCTGTCCAAGGGCCGGAATCCAGTCAGTTGACCCGAGCCGGTAGTCCATGACGGGTCCGGAGGGTTTCCTGCCTCTCCCCCACAGCCACAGGACGGGAGCGCCGTCGATGAGAACGACGTCGCTGTTCTCATAAAACTTCCGGAATTCGGGTTCGGCATGGAACAGCGTCACGCTGTGAAGGTTATGCCCGACGACGGTCCGCGTGGTCCCGTCCGCCACGAACCTGTTGAGCACTCCGGTAAGTCCGGCGACGTCCAGCGGTGTGGCGTCCACCCCGAGAACTGGAATGGTCTGCCGTTGCAGGGTCATTCGGCGTCGGGCGCTTTTTCGCCCGCTGGCCCGCTGGGTGTCTTTTCGCCGGGCTCTTGTTCTCCGGATTCCGAAAGCTCATCCGCAGCCGCGTCAGGGACGCCAGCAGCCTCCGGCTCCGGAAGCTTCTCCGGCTCCGTGGTGGCCGCAGGTTCAGCAGATTCCTCCGGCTCCCCGGCGTTGCCGTCAATGTCCAGCAAGACGGGAACCACCTCCCGCAGCCGCTCCAGGCTCACCGCTCCCTCGCGGACCACGCGCAGCGGCAGCGACGTGGCGTCCACGATGGTGGACGGCATGGCGTCAGTTCCCTCGACGGGGCGGAAGCCGCCTTCCAGGTAGACCTCCACCGATTCAGCGAGCTGGGAACGGGCTTCGAAAGCGGTCTGTGCCGGCGCCTGCCCCGTCCTGTTGGCGGACGAGACGGCCAGCGGACCGGTCAAGGTCAGCAGTTCCTGTGCCACTTCATCGGCCGGGATCCGGAGGGCGACAGTTCCTTTTGTGTCCCCCAGGTCCCAGTCGAGCGAGGGCTGGGCGTGCAGGATCAGGGTCAGTCCCCCAGGCCAGAACGCCTCGGCAAGCTGCCGTGCCTCCGGAAAAACGTCCGTGGCCAAACCGTCCAGGGCATTCAGCCGCGGAATGAGCACAGGAGGAGGCATGCTCCGGCCGCGGCCCTTCGAAACCAGCAGCATGGTGACAGCCTGCGGCGAAAAAGCATCCGCGGCGATCCCGTAGACCGTGTCCGTAGGGAGGACCACGCATTTCTTCTCGAGGATGGCACGCCGTGCGTGTGCCAGTCCTGCGGTGCGCTCATCATCGGCCATGCAGTTATACGTAGTGGTCACTGCCCTATTCTTTCATTACTCGGAGTGGGGCTGTTTACTGTGCACGCGGCGCGGCAAGAAGGGCGCTGGTTGCCCGCTCCTTGCCGTTGAGGTCCAGATGCGTGGTGACGTCCGTCCACCTGCCCGCTCTGTTCAGCATCGCCACGATCCAGGCGGCCTGCACCTCGGCGTGTTCCATCACGAAGAAGCCCCCGGGGACCAGCAGCCGGGCAGCGGAAGCTGCTGCCGCCGTCGGAAGTTCCATGCCGTCCGCTCCTCCGCCGTAAAGGGCTTCGGGCGGGTCGTGCAGCGCCACCTCGGGTTCGTTGGGGATTGCCTCTGCGGGGATGTACGGCGGATTGGACACCACGACGTCGAACGTTCCGTTGAGTTCCGGCAGCGCGTCCCGCAGGTCGCCCCGAACGAGGCGGACACCAAGGGGCTGGAGGTTCTTCTGCGCCCAGGCATGCGCGAATTCGCTGTACTCGACCGCATGGACCTCGGCCTCCGGCACCTCATGCGCCACGGACCCCGCGATGGCCCCGGAGCCGGTGCCCAGATCCACCACTTTAGGGCGGAACACGCCTGCCCGTTCCAGCGCCCGGAGCCGGTCGATCACCAACTGGACCACGGACTCTGTTTCCGGGCGGGGAATGAAGACGCCGGGGCCCACCGCGAGTTGAAGGTAGCGGAAATGCGCCACACCGGTGATGTGCTGCAGCGGAATGCGGCGGGCCCGTTCGGCAACCAATTCCGCATAGCCCGCCGGCGCCGGGGCATCGCCCAGCATCATGGCCCGCAGCCGGCCCAGGCCGACGCCGAGCAGATGGTCCGCCAGCAGTTCGGCGTCGACCCGCGGGCTGGGCACTCCCGCATCGGCAAGCAGCGCCGTGGCCTCGCGGACGGCATCGGCAAGGGATTGGACCGTTTTGGCCGTCTGGTGCTCGGACGTCATGTGGTTCAGTGGTTCCGGCTAGTCGCCGATGGCGTCCAGGCGTGCCTGCTCGTCCATCTCGATGGCCGACTGGATGACCGGTTCGAGGTCGCCGTTCATGACCTGGTCCAGGTTGTACGCCTTGTAGCCGGTGCGGTGGTCCGCGATCCGGTTTTCCGGGTAGTTGTAGGTCCGGATCCGCTCGGAACGGTCCATGGTGCGGATCTGCGACTTCCGCTGGGCCGAGTTCTCGGCGTCGATCTGCTCCTGCTGGTGCGCGAGGATACGGGCGCGGAGTACGCGCATGCCGGCTTCGCGGTTCTGCAGCTGCGACTTCTCGTTCTGCATGGCCACCACGATTCCGGTGGGAAGGTGCGTGATGCGGACCGCGGAGTCGGTGGTGTTGACGGACTGGCCGCCGGGACCGGAGGACCGGTAGACGTCGATCTTGAGGTCATTCTGGTTGATTTCGAGCTCTTCCGGCTCGTCCACCTCGGGAAGCACCAGCACACCCGCGGCCGAAGTGTGGATACGGCCCTGCGACTCAGTCACGGGGACGCGCTGCACACGGTGCACGCCGCCCTCGAACTTCAGCCGCGCATAAACGCCTTCGGCGGGATCGTTCGAGCTGCCCTTGACGGCCATCTGGACGTCCTTGTAGCCGCCGAGGTCGGATTCCGTGGCAGAAATGAGTTCAGTCTTCCAGCCGCGCGATTCCGCGTAGCGGGTGTACATACGCAGGAGGTCACCGGCGAAGAGTGCGGCTTCGTCGCCGCCTTCACCGCCCTTGACCTCAAGGATCACGTTGCGGGCATCGTCCGGGTCGCGGGGAATGAGCAGCCGGCGAAGATTCGCGGCCGCCTTCTCCAGTCCGGCCTCCAGTTCGGGAACCTCAGCAGCAAACTCGGGATCCTCCGAAGCCATTTCCTTCGCAGCAGCGAGATCATCCTGAATCGCATGCCACTTGTGGTACGCCTCCACAATGCCGTTCAGCTGCGCAGACCGCCGCCCCAACTTGCGAGCCAGCCGCTGGTCAGCATAGACAGCAGGATCCCCCAGCTGCGCCTGGATAGCATCATGCTCATCAAGCAGGCCCTGTACGGACTCAAACATTTTCAAAACCTCTTTCGACTCTTACAAGTCTAGTAACTGCAAGGCGGGGTCACTTACCGCCCGTTTCAACGGCCTTATTGGGCTCGATGTGACCCCGCGTTGCTTTTGAAGCGGAGGAACCGGTTAACGCAACAACCGCCCGGGAAATTGGCGGCCCGGGAAGGGCCGCCAATTTTCGGGCGGTTACGCGCAGCTACTTGTCGTTATCCGACTTTGCACCAAGGGTCGTCTTCTGAACCTGCATGAGGAACTCGACGTTGCTCTGGGTCTCCCGGATCTTGTTGGTCAGCAGCTCAAGGCTCTGCTGCGTTTCGAGTCCGGAAAGGACGCGGCGCAGCTTCCACATGATCTTGACTTCCTCGGGAGAAAGGAGGTTCTCTTCGCGGCGGGTACCGGACGCGTTGACGTCCACGGCCGGGAAGATGCGCTTGTCCGCCAGTTGGCGGGACAGGCGCAGTTCCATGTTGCCGGTGCCCTTGAACTCTTCGAAGATGACCTCGTCCATCTTGGAGCCGGTCTCGACGAGCGCGGTAGCCAGGATGGTCAGCGAGCCGCCGTTTTCGATGTTGCGGGCTGCACCGAAGAAACGCTTCGGCGGGTACAGCGCTGCGGAGTCGACACCACCGGACAGGATACGGCCCGAAGCCGGTGCTGCCAGGTTGTAGGCGCGGCCCAGACGGGTCATGGAGTCGAGGAGCACCACAACGTCCATGCCCATTTCCACGAGGCGCTTGGCGCGTTCGATGGAAAGCTCGGCAACAGTCGTGTGGTCATCCGCGGGGCGGTCGAAGGTGGAGGCGATGACCTCACCCTTGACGGTGCGCTGCATGTCCGTGACTTCTTCGGGACGTTCGTCAACGAGCACCATCATGAGGTGGACCTCAGGATTGTTGGTGGTGATGGCGTTGGCGATGGACTGCAGGATGAGCGTCTTGCCGGCCTTCGGCGGCGAGACGATCAGGCCGCGCTGGCCCTTGCCGATCGGGGCAACCAGGTCGATGACGCGGGGCCCGATCTTCTTGGGGTCCGTCTCGAGGCGCAGTCGCTCGGAGGGGTACAGCGGAACCAGCTTGGCGAACTCGACGCGGTCCTTGAGTTCCTCGGAAGTCTTGCCGTTGACCGACGTGACGCGGACCAGGGCGTTGAACTTCTGGCGGGCGGACTGCTGGCTGCGGTCCTCACCATCGCGGGGTGCACGGATGGCACCGACGACGGCGTCGCCCTTGCGCAGGTTGTACTTCTTGACCTGTGCGAGGGATACGTAGACATCGTTCGGGCCCGGCAGGTAACCGGAGGTGCGGATGAAGGCGTAGTTCTCGAGGACATCCAGGATGCCGGCTACCGGCAGCAGGACATCGTCGTCGGTGACCTCGACGTCGTCGACGTCCGGACCCTGGGCGCGTCCTCGACGGCGGTCGTTGCGGTCGCGGAAGCGGTCGTTACGGGAGTTGCTGTCCCTGCTGTCGCGGCTGTCTGACCGTTCGGTGCGGTCATTGCGGTCGCGGCGGTTACGGCGGTTGCGCCGGCTGCCACCATCGGCGTCATCACCATCGCGGCTGTCGTCACGGCGGTTGTCGTCGCGGCGGGTATCGCGGGCGCCAGCAGTTTCCGCTGAGTCGCGGCCACCGCGGGTGCGGCCTTCCCGGCGGTCAGTGCGCTGCCCACCATCGGCGGTCTCGCTTCCCTGCTCACGGGCCTCGGCACCGCGCGCTTCACCGCCACGGGTTTCAGCAGCACGGGTTTCGGCGACGCGGGTTTCACCGCCACGCGTTTCAGCAGCACGGGTTTCGGCGACGCGGGCCTCAGCACCACGGGCTTCAGGCGCAGCGGCCTCGGACGGTGCCTCGGCGGTGTCGGCTTGCGGCGTCCCCGCGGCTGCCTCGCCGCGGCGGCGGTTGCGGGTACGCGGCTGGCGGCGTTCGCCGACGCCTTCACCGGCGGCCGGCTCGGACGTTTCGGCAACTGCCTGGGCGGCAGGGACCTCGACGGCGGCCGCGGGCTCGGCGGCTGGCTCTGCTGCAGGGGTGGATACCACTCCGTCGCTCACGGCGCGGCGGCTGCGGCCACGGCCGCGGGCACGGGTTCCTTCCTGTGCCGGGGCTTCGGCCGCTTCTGCCGGGGCAGCGGGAGCCGAAGCGCCTGCAACAGCCGCGCTGTTGTCGGTGGCCTTCTCCGCAGCCCGGGCCGGAGCCTTGCTGGCTGAAGAACCCGCACGATGCGCGGAAATGGCCGAGACCAGGTCTCCCTTGCGCATGCGGGAACCGCCTGAAATTCCAAGCTGGCTGGCAAGCGCCTGCAGCTGGGCGAGCTTGAGGCCGGCGAGGCCACTGCTCTTGGCGGGTGCTTCCGTCAACGATCCGGAAGCAGAAGATGTTGTGTCCACAGCTGGCGACAGCTCAGTGGTTTCGGTCACGAAGGATCCTTCCCCCTCGACGGCGTCCAGACTGGGAGCTGGACGCGATGATTTGATCTGGGCTGCAGTTCAGATCTGCAGCCGCGATTTCGGCCTTGCCGGATGGATTTCGGCCAGCAGGGCCGGATACTGATCGCCTTCAACGCTCCGAAATTAGGCGGGGCGACGGACTGACAGTTCAGGTACAGAAATGATTCTGTAAAGTCCTGGGTCAGGCCAAGGAGACGGCACCGGAAAATACTGCGCATTACGAGATCAGAGCAGCAGCAGATCTGAGCAGGTCCGGACCACGAAAGGCAACTGGGCCAAAATCGGGGTCTTTAGTCTGCACGGTCTATTGGCTGCAGGGCCTCTCGACTACAGAGTCGCTGTCTGACTGCAAAAACTGCGGTGACTGAATGCGGGTTTACCGCCGGTGCACTCCCACTTTAGCACCTTCGACGTCCACTGCCAGCTTCATCACACGCCAGTTGATGTCCGGAGTGTTTGCCGAGGTGAAAGCCCCGATAAAGTCCAGGACTGTTGCCGCCTCCGCTTCGCCGTTTGCCAGCACCAGAACGGTGGGCCCGGCGCCGGACACCACGGCGGCATGCCCCGCGGCGCGCAGCGCTTTGATCAGAGCAGCGCTGGGCCGCATGGCCTCGGCACGGTAGCTCTGGTGGAGGTAGTCCTCGGTGCCCGCAAGCAGGAACTCCGGCTTGTGGGTCAGCGCATGGATCAGGAGGGCGGCCCGGCCGGAGTTCATGGCAGCGGCATGGTGCCCCACCGATGCCGGCAGCAGCGCCCGCGCGGCCTCAGTGGACAGCTCGAAGTCCGGCACAGCCACAATCGGGATGACAGCCGCATCCACGGTGGCGCACGTACTGCTGTACTGGTCACTGTCCTGCCAGGACAGTGCCAGTCCGCCGAATATGGCCGGGGCGACGTTGTCCGGATGCCCTTCGATCTCGCTGGTCAGCTGCAGGATCCAGTCGCGGTCCTGCTGCTCCCCCGCCGGAAGCAAGGCGTTCGCAGCCGTGACTGCGGCCACCACGGCAGAGGCTGAAGAACCCAGGCCGCGGCCGTGGGGGTTCACGTTTTCGGCGACGATCCTGAGGCCGGTGTGCCGGTAGCCACGGCGGCCGAACGCGGCCTCCATGGCCCTGACCACCAAATGGCTGGCATCCCGCGGCAGGGAGTCTGCGCCTTCACCGCTGAGCTCGAAGACCAGTTCCCCGGTATCCAGGCTTTCAACGGTCAAGGTGTCGTGCAGAGTCAGTGCCAGTCCGAGGCTGTCATAGCCGGGCCCGAGGTTGGCGCTCGTGGCGGGCACCCGGACCGTGACCTGCTGCCCGGCCTGGATGGCCGGCAGCTGGGCCGTTTGCGGCAGCATGGTTTCCAAGGCTAGTTGTCTCCCAGTCCCAGTTCGGCGGCGACCGTCACGACGTCGTTGGAAACCTTGACGGGCTGCACGTCGCTGCCGTCTTCGGTCCGCAGGGCCCACTGGGGGTCTTTCAGGCCGTGGCCGGTGACCGTGATCACAATGGTCTTGCCGGAGGGAACCTCGCCGGCAGCGTGCTTCTTGATCAGGCCCGCTACGCCGGCGGCCGAGCCGGGCTCCACGAAGACTCCTTCGCGGGCGGACAGCCAGCGGTGCGCCGCGAGGATCTCTTCGTCGGTCACCGAGTCGATGAAACCGCCGGACTCGTCGCGGGCCGCGATGGCGCCGTCCCACGACGCCGGGTTCCCGATCCGGATGGCCGTGGCGATGGTGTCCGGCTCGGTGATGGGGTGCCCGGCCACGAAGGGCGCGGCACCGGCGGCCTGGAAGCCCCACATCTGCGGGGTCCTGGTGGAAACGGCGGGAAGAGTGCCGGCTGTCTCTGACTCGAACGGCGCGGAGTACTCCATGTAGCCCTTCCAGTACGCGGTGATGTTGCCGGCGTTGCCGACGGGCAGCACGTGGATGTCCGGGGCATCGCCGAGGGCGTCAACGATTTCGAAGGCACCCGTCTTCTGGCCCTGGATGCGGGCCGGGTTGACGGAGTTCACCAGGAAAACGGGGTAGGACTCACCCAGCTTGCGGGCAATGTCCAGGCAGTTGTCGAAGTTACCGTCGACCTGCAGCAGGGTGGCGCCGTGGGCGATTGCCTGGCTCAGCTTGCCCATGGAGATCTTGCCTTCGGGAACCAGCACGGCGCATTTCAGGCCGGCGGCCGTGGCGTACGCTGCGGCGGAGGCGGAGGTGTTTCCGGTCGAGGCGCAGACCACGGCTTTGGCACCTGACGCCACGGCGGCAGTCATGGCCATCGTCATGCCGCGGTCCTTGAAGGAACCGGTGGGGTTCATGCCTTCCACCTTGAGGTACACCTCCGAGCCGGTCAGTTCTGACAGCTTCTGGGCGTGGACCAGCGGCGTGCCGCCCTCACCGAGGGTGATGACCTTGGTGGATTCGGTGACGGGCAAACGATCAGCATATTCGCGGATGACACCGCGCCATTGGTGAGCCACTTAGACTCCTTCTACCCGCAGTACGGATGTAACGGAATTGATGACGTCCAGGCCCTTGACGGCCTGGACGGTCGCTGCCAGTGCAGCTTCGGTTGCGCGGTGCGTCACGATCCGCAGTTCCGCGGATTCGACGTTCGAGTCGGCATCGCGGTGAATGGTCTGGCGCATGATTTCGATGGAAACGCCGTGCTCGGCGAACAGCTGGGCAATCTTCGCCAGCACGCCGGGCTGGTCCGCAACGTCCAGGCCGATGTAGTAGCTGGTGTACACGGCGTCAATGGGCAGTGCCGGGACGTGCCCGGTGGTGGACTCGATGCGTCCGGGGCCCCCCAGGACGATGCGGCGCGCTGCCGAGACGAGGTCACCCAGCACGGCAGACGCCGTCGGGGTTCCGCCGGCGCCCTGGCCGTAGAACATCAGTTCTCCGGCATTCTCGGCCTCAATGAAGACGGCGTTGAAGGCTCCGCGGACAGCAGCCAGCGGGTGCTCCCGCGGAAGAAGGGTCGGGTGGACCCGAACGGACACGCCGTCGTTGCCGTCAGTGTCGGTCAGCTTCTCGGCGATGGCCAGCAGCTTGATGACGAATCCGGCCTCTTTGGCCGCGGCGATGTCAGCGGCGCTGACGCGCGTGATTCCCTCGCAGTGGACGTTCGCCAGGTCAAAGCGCGTGTGGAAGGACAGGGACGCCAGGATCGCAGCCTTGGCCGCAGCATCCAGGCCTTCGACGTCGGCCGTCGGGTCCGCCTCGGCGTAACCGAGCCGCTGTGCCTCTGCCAGGGCGTCGGCGAACTGTGCGCCTGTGGAGTCCATCTGGTCGAGGATGAAGTTGGTGGTGCCGTTGACGATTCCCAGGACCCGGGTGATGCGGTCACCGGACAGGCTGTCGCGGATGGGACGCAGGATGGGGATGGCTCCCGCAACCGCCGCTTCGTAGGACAGCTCGACGCCGGCTTTGTCCGCTTCTTCGTAAAGAGTGGGGCCGTCCGCGGCCAGCAGGGCCTTGTTGCCCGTGACCACGCTCGCGCCATTTTGGATGGCCGTGAGGATCAGCGAGCGGGCGGGCTCGAGGCCGCCCATCAGCTCGATCACGAGGTCGGCGTCCTTGACCAGGGTTTCGGCATCCGTGGTGAACAGCTCACGCGGCAGTTCCACATCGCGTTCGGCGTCGAGGTTGCGCACGGCAATGCCGGCCAGCTCCAGGTGTGCACCCGTCCGCGGGGCCAGGGCGCCGGCGTCGTCAATAAGAATCCGCGCGACCTGGGCCCCTACGTTGCCACAGCCCAGCAGGGCCACTTTCAGGGTTCGCAATTCGGTCATTCAGACTCCCATGTCGCGGTTGAGCAGATCTTCTTCGGTTTCCCCGCGGACAATCAGCCGGACAGATCCATCGCGCACAGCGACAACGCCCGGCCGGGCCAGATAGTTGTAGTTGCTTGACAGGGCCCAGCAGTAGGCGCCGGTACCCGGTACAGCGAGCAGATCACCGGCTGCCACGTCCTCGGGCAGATATACATCTCTAACAACTATGTCGCCGCTCTCGCAATGTTTGCCCACGACTCGGGACAGCTGCGCAGCCGCTGCGGAGGTCCGTGAGGCCAGAATCGCTGAATAATCCGCGTCGTAGAGCACCGGACGGGCGTTATCGCTCATGCCGCCGTCCACCGACACATAGCGCCGGGGGTGCGTAACGTCCTTCCCGGCAGATTCGGCGTCATTGGAGGCCGGAGCATCCACGCGGACTGTTTTCCGGGTGCCCACCTCATACAGCGTGAACGTGCTGCTGCCTACGATGGCCCGTCCGGGCTCGATCGAGATACGCGGGGCGGAAATGCCCAGTTCAGCGCACCTTGAACGGACGACGGCGGCCATCGCCTGCGCGATTTCGGCTGCCGGGCGGGGCGTGTCCACCGGCGTGTAGGCGATGCCGTAGCCACCGCCAAGATCGAGCTCGGGCAGCCGGATCGAGTACTTCTGCTGCATCTCGGCGAGGAAGCCCAGGAGTTTCTCCGCAGCAAGGGCAAAGCCGTCGGGTTCGAAGATCTGCGATCCGATGTGGCAATGCACACCGAGCAGTTCGATGCTGGGATAGCTCGTGGCAGCGGCCACAGCTTCCTCGGCCGCCGAGAGACCGGCCTGGTCTGTCGAGTCTCCGGCCATGGAGAGTCCGAACTTCTGGTCTTCATGGGCAGTGGCGATGAACTCGTGGGTGTGGGCGTGGACGCCCGGCGTCAGCCGCAGCATAACCTTGGCCGCCTCACCCCGCTCCGAAGCGATTTTTGCCACGCGCTCCAGCTCGTCCAGGCTGTCCACCACGATCCGGCCCAGTTTCATGTCCAGCGCGCGGTTGATCTCGGCGTCGGACTTGTTGTTCCCGTGCAGGCCAAGGTTGGCACCGTCGATGCCGGCGCGGGCGGCTACAGCGAGCTCGCCGCCGGAACAGGTGTCCAGCCGCAGGCCCTCTTCAGCCACCCAGCTGGCCACCGCAGTGCAGAGGAAGGCCTTGCCCGCGTAGTAGACATCCACTCCCCCGCAGATGTCGGCGAAGGCCTCCTCAAAGGCTTCCTTGAAGGCGCGGGCTCTCGCCCGGAAATCGGACTCGCTCATGACGAAAAGCGGCGTGCCGAACTGCTCCTTCAGCCTGCTGACGGGAATGCCGCCGACGGCGATTTCGCCGTCGGCGTTCCGTTCCACTCCGGCAGCCCACATGGACGGGTGCAGGGCGTTGAGGTCCGACGGCACCGCGAGCCAGTCCGGGGCGAGCGGCGAGGACTGGTTCAATGCATGGGCGGTCATTCAGTTCACATCCGTTCCGGCGCGGAAACGCCAAGCAGGTCAAGTCCGTTGGCCAGCACCTGGCTCGTGGCGTCGTTGAGCCACAGGCGCGTGCGGTTGAGATCGGTGACGGCTTCGTCCCCCAGCGGGGCTACGCGGCAGGCGTCGTACCACCGGTGGTAGGCCCCGGCGATGACCTCAAGGTGGCGGGCCACCCGGTGGGGTTCGCGCAGCTCAGCGGCCTTGGCCACGATGGACGGGTAGCTGCCGAGGTAGGACAGCAGCTCATTTTCCGTGGCGTGGTCCAGCAGCGAGGCATCGAAAGCGCTGCGGTCCACGCCGGCGGCCACGGCGTTGCGTGCGGTGCCGCGGGAGCGGGCGTGGGCGTACTGCACGTAGAAGACCGGGTTCTCGTTGCTGTGCTTCTTGAGCAGCTCCGGGTCCAGAGTCAGCGGGGAGTCTGCCGGGAAGCGGGCCAGGGAGTAGCGCACGGCGTCCTTACCGAGCCAGGAGATCAGGTCCTTGAGCTCGATGATGTTACCGGCGCGCTTGGAAAGCTTGGCGCCGTTTACCGAGACGAGCTGGCCGATCAGCACCTCGATGTTAACTTCGGGGTCATCCCCGGCAGCGGCCGCGATGGCCTTGAGCCGGTGGATGTAGCCGTGGTGGTCGGCACCCAGCAGGTAGATCTTTTCGGTGTAGCCCCGGTCCTTCTTGGACAGGTAGTACGCTGCGTCGGCGGCAAAGTACGTCGGCTCGCCGTTGGCGCGGATCATCACGCGGTCCTTGTCGTCGCCAAAGTCCGTGGTGCGCAGCCAGACGGCGCCGCCGTCGTCGAACACGTGGCCCTGCTCGCGAAGGCGGGCAACGGCACTTTCAATGGCCCCGGCGTCGTGGAGTTCCTGTTCGGAGAAGAAAACATCGAAGGAAACGCCGAACTCGGCCAGAGTGTCTTTGATGTCCTTAAGCTGTGCCCGGTACGCCGCCGCCCGGATCACCGGAAGGGCGGCCACATCGGTCAGCTCGCGGATGTCGGGGTGCCGGGTCAGGACCTCATGGCCG
The DNA here is from genome assembly GCF_056406715.1 of Arthrobacter sp. P1_B11. Classification (NCBI taxonomy): domain Bacteria; kingdom Bacillati; phylum Actinomycetota; class Actinomycetes; order Micrococcales; family Micrococcaceae; genus Arthrobacter; species Arthrobacter sp. P1_B11. The sequence continues at coordinate 318,662 of NZ_JBFTZQ010000001.1, read as the reverse complement.
AGGTCGCGGATGTACTCGCCCGGATAGCCGCCCTCTGGCACATCCCTGCCGTGGAGGCGTGCCAGCACGGAGTTGGCGAACACGTTCATCTGCGAGCCGGCGTCGTTGATGTAGTACTCGGCGGTGACATCCGCCCCGGAGGCACGCAGCACGCGGGCGATGGAGTCTCCCAGGGCCGCCCAGCGGGTGTGGCCGATATGCAGTGGCCCGGTGGGGTTTGCCGAGACGAACTCCATGTTGACGGTGTGGCCTGCGAGCGCCGAGTTGGTCCCGTACTCAGGTCCGGCTTCGACGATGGCCTTGGCCAGCGCACCGGCGGCGGCCGCGTCGACGGTGATGTTCAGGAAGCCAGGGCCGGCAATCTCCACTGCGGACACGCCGTGGATCGCTTCCAGGCGGGCGCTGAGGATGGTGGCGAAGTCCCGCGGCCTGGTACCGGCCTGCTTGGCCAACTGCAGGGCAATATTCGTTGCCCAGTCGCCGTGCTCCCGGTTCTTCGGCCGTTCCACGAGGACGGCGTCGGGGACGGCCGCTTCGGAAAGTGCGACCTCACCGGCGGCAACGGCATCTTTCAGGCAGGCGGATATGGCGAGGGAGAGTTCTTCGGGAGTCACAACCCTAGCCTACCGGGGGGCCCGCCCTGCGGCGGAATTCCGGCGTCGCTGATGGCGCTGTCACGCACAGCAACCGCCTAGCAGATTCACAGATTGAACCCGTACCCTGATTTGAGCGTCGTTCACCCGGCAAGTGCCCGTACAAACGAAACGAGACACCGTGAAGCCTTCCGTCCGAAAAAGCGTCTTCGCCGGCATGGCTGGCCTTTCCCTGGCCGGAACGGTGGCTGGCTGCGCGCCTTCCGCCCAGCAGCCCGCCGCCCAGGAAACGCAGCCCGCCACGACGTCGGCGAGCGCAGCGCCCGGATCGTCGTCCAGCGCATTGGCGGAGTCCGGCGGAGGCTACAAAGACGGCACCTACAGCGCCGACGGAAGCTACAGGTCACCGAACGGCACGGAGACCGTGGGCGTCCAGCTGACGCTGGCCAACGGCACGGTGTCCGCTGTCGAGATCACCGAGCACCCCTCCAATCCGAACACCCGCAAGTTCCAGGGTCAGTTCGCCAGCGGAATCGCGGAGCAGGTGGTGGGCAAGAGCCTCGACGAGATCAAAGTGTCCAAGGTGGCGGGTTCGTCACTGACCAGCGGTGGCTTCAACCAGGCAGTCGAAGAGATCAAGGCCCAGGCCCTGTAGGCGGCTGCGCGGCTTGGACGCAGGACATGGACCGCACGTTGAGGAGAGCCCATGCCGCACCCGGGCTGGCAGAATTTCCGCTTTGAAGGAATAGGCACCAGCTGGGAGATTTCCACGCCCGCACCACTGGGCCCCGGGTTTCGCAGCCGCCTGCTCGCCGAGGTGGAGCGCTACGACTCCACGTGGTCCCGGTTCCGCGACGATTCCCAGGTAGCCCGAATGTCCGCCGGGCCGGGAAGCTACGCATTTCCGGCTGAAGCCACGGGCCTGGCGTCGCTGTACCGGATCCTCTATGCACTGAGCAACGGTGCCATGACGCCGCTCATCGGGGGCAGCTTGGAACAGTTGGGCTACGGCCCCGGCTATTCCCTCCGGCCACGCGGCGCCCCAACACCCCCGCCCGCCTGGGACGACGTACTGGAATGGCGCGGAACGTCAATGACCACCAAGGCGCCCGTCGTGCTGGACATCGGTGCGGCCGGAAAAGGCCAGCTGGTGGACCTCCTGGCTGAAGTGCTGCAAAGCCAGGGTGTCCGCGAGTTCTTCGTCGATGCGGGCGGCGACCTCCTGAACGGTGGAAACGCACCGGTGACAGTGGCACTGGAGCATCCGTACGACTCCAGCAAGGCGATCGGCACAGTTCCCCTCGCGAAGGGAGCTCTGTGCGCCTCGGCCTCAAACCGCAGGGCCTGGGGCGACGGCCTTCACCACGTACTGGACGGAACCACCGGAACCCCGGTTCGCACGGTCGTGGCCACGTGGGCCGTGGCACGAACCGCGATGGAGGCCGATGCCCTGGCCACCGCCCTGTTCTTTGTTCCCGGTGAGGTACTGGAGCGCCATTTCCGGGTTTCCTGGCTTAAGGTTTTTTCCAACGGCAGTGCGGAGTATTCCGCGGAATTCGAAGGAGCACTGTTCACATGAGCCAGACAACCTTCCGGCCGCGGATGTCGGCGGCCACCGCGCTGGACGCCATGCTGGGCCGCCTGACCATGTACCGGCTGGTGCTGCTGGTTCTCGCTGTGCTCGCCGCGTACAGCCTCCTCCTCGACGCCCTTGGCTGGCTGACATTCGGCATACCCCAACTGTTGGCCCACCTGGCGTTGTGTGTGGGGCTGACCTACGCGTCCAACCGGGCACTGGCTGCCCTGTTCCGCGTCCAGCCCCATTCGGAGTCTTCGCTGATCACCGGGCTGCTGCTCTATTTCCTGTTCTGGCCTGCGCAGTTCGGGCAGGCGTTCGCCGGCGTCGAACTGGCCGGCATCGAACTGGCCGGAGTGGCCCTGGCCTGCGTGCTGGCGTCCGCGTCAAAGTATGCGCTCGCCTGGCGCGGGCGCCATGTCTTCAACCCCGCGGCGGCCGGCGCCTTCATCACTGGCCTGACGGGGTTGAATATCGCCACGTGGTGGGCAGGTACCCCGGCAATGCTGTGGTTGCTGGTTCCCGCGGTCCTGCTGGTGCTCTACCGCACGCGGAAAATGCTCATGGCCGCGGTTTTCACCGTGGTCGCCACGTCCATTGTGGCGGCTGGGCTGTTGCAATCGGGGGTGGACCCGGGAGGGGCGCTGTGGCAACCACTGGCCCAAAGCCCCATCATCTTCTTTGTCGGGTTCATGCTGACGGAACCGCTGACCTTGCCTCCTCGGCGGTGGCAGCAGCTGGCGCTGGCCGCCGTCGTGGGTCTGCTGTTTGCAAGCCCTTTCAACCTCGGCTTCGTGGCGAACTCCCCTGAGCTGGCCCTCCTGGTCGGGAATTTGGTGGCTTTCCTGGCCGGTCAGCGCGGAAGCGTCAGGTTGTTGTTCAGGCACTCGCGCCGGCTCACCCCGACGACGACTGAATTTGTCTTCGAGCCGCGGCGCCGCCTCCGCCACGCCCCGGGCCAGTATCTGGAGCTCGACCTCCCGCATGCGAAGCCGGACGGAAAGGGCCGCCGCCGTGTCTTCAGCCTGACAAGTCACCCCGATTCGCGGCACGTCAAGATCGGCGTGGGCACGGCCGAACCCGTCTCAGCCGCCAAGCAGAAGCTCCTGGCGCTCAAGCCGGGGGATGAACTCACGGCCACCGCTGTGGGCGGGGACTTCGTTTTGCCGCGGAGATCCAAAAGCCCGGTCCTGCTGATTGCGGCGGGCATTGGCATCACGCCGTACCTGGCGCATCTCTCCGACGGCTCAGCCGGGCCGCGGGACACTGTCCTGCTCTACCTCGCCCGCAACGCCTCCGAACTGGCGTATTCCGACGAACTGAAGCAGTCGGGGGCCCGCGTCATTGCCCGGCTGGCCGACGGCTCGACTCCCCCGGACTTCATCGAGGATGCGGCCGCCGGAGTGGAGAACTCAGGCGCGGCAGGCATCGAAGCGGCAGCAGCGGCGCCGATGGCCAGGCTGGACGGACCTGCGCTGCTGCGTCTTGTTCCGGACATCGCCCGGCGCACGGTTTTCATCTCGGGCTCACCGGCCAGCGTCGGCTCCCTGCGGCGTGCAGCCAGGCAGGCCGGCGCCCGCCGGATCCGCGTGGATTCCTTCGCAGGTTACTGACGCGGGCTGCAGCCGAGGGAGAGGTTTTCCATTCGAGGCCACCTTCCTGCTAAGCTCTAGGACGTCCAGCCGGGAACGGCAGGATCCCTGACTGCCCTCGTAGCTCAGGGGATAGAGCGTCTGCCTCCGGAGCAGAAGGTCGTAGGTTCGAATCCTATCGAGGGCACAGAACAAACCCCGTTACTTCCCGTAAGTAGCGGGGTTTTCTGCATCTCCAGTGCGCCTCCATGGATTGTCGGTGGCCGCTCGTAGGCTGATTCGCATGATCTGTTCAATCATTCCGCCCTACATGCTGCGGCGCCTTGCCGCCCAGGACTCGCCGCGGTACACCGCCGTCGCAAGGGCAGCCAAAGAGGCCCTGCTGCACGTGAAGTCCGTGCAGGCAGCCCGCGCCGCTCCCTCTGCCCCGGTGACTGCCCCTGGCATGAGGCAGCTGCAGCCGGCCCCCGTCAACAGATCCGTCTTCGACGCCAAATCCGGCGAATCGCTCCCCGGCCAGCTCGTCAGGAAGGAAGGCGAAGCGGCCATCGGCGACCCCGCCGCCGATGAAGCCTACGACGGGCTGGGCAGCACCCACAGCCTTTACGCGGAAGTCTTCGGCCGGAATTCCATCGACGGCCGCGGAATGCCGCTCAACGCCACCGTCCACTTCAGCAAGCTCTACGACAACGCGTTTTGGGACGGGCAGCAGATGGTGTTCGGCGACGGCGACGGCGAAATTTTTGAACGGTTCACGCGCTCCCTGAGTGTCATCGGACACGAGCTGGCCCATGGGGTGACCCAGTATTCGGCGGGACTCGCCTACCGGAACCAGGCCGGCGCCATCAACGAATCGCTGTCAGACGTTTTTGGCGCCATGGTGGAGCAGTACTTCCGGAAACAGTCCACGGCCGACGCCAGCTGGCTGATCGGTGAAGGCCTCTTCATGCCGCAGGTTGAGGGTTCGGCGCTGCGCTCCATGAAGGCGCCCGGAACCGCGTATGACGACGACGTCCTGGGCAAGGACCCGCAGCCGGACTCGATGGACTCGTACGTTCGCACCAGCGCGGACAACGGCGGTGTGCACATCAATTCGGGCATCCCCAACCGTGCTTTCTGCCTCGTGGCGCAGGCGCTGGGCGGGAATGCCTGGGAGGCTCCGGGGCAGATCTGGTACGAGACACTGACGGGCGGTTCCCTCCCGCCGACTGCCACGTTCAGCGTCTTCGCCAAGGCAACTGCAGCATCTGCAAGGGAACTGTTCGGTGCGGAGTCAGCGGAGCATGACGCCGTGCGCCTGGCGTGGGAAACTGTGAAGGTAAAGCTCTAACCCAACGCCGGGAATGCGGCCGATCTGCGTTTCCGGCGGCCCCGGAATAACCAGGACCCCGCCATGAAAATCACAGTTGAGCGTAGCGGCGGGATTGCTGCGCTGACCCGCACCTGGACGGTGCAGGCCACCACCTCCAGCGACAAGAACCACTGGCAGCCCATCGTTGAGGCTTGCCCGTGGGATGCCGTGCCCGAATCCCGGCCAATCACCGAAGGGCAGCCTGACCGGTTCATGTATTCCATCCGCGCCGGCGAACACCGCGCCACCCTGCCGGAGAGGGCCGTCACCGGCCCTTGGCGGGTGCTGGTGGAGACAACCAGGGCTGCCGCGGAGGAACTGCGGACCGGCGGCGGCGGGGCCGGTTTCCGGTCCTAGCCCGCCGAAGCCAGCTGGCCGCGGAATGCCCTGCGGTAGGACTGCGGGCTGGTGTCCAGCACCTTGGCGAAGTGGTGCCGGAGCAGCACCGGATGGCCGAAGCCGGATTGCCTCGCCACCTCATCGATGTTCAGTTCAGTGGACTCAAGAAGCTCCTGCGCCCGCAGCACCCGCTGGGAATTCAGCCACGCCGCCGGAGTGGCGCCCGTCTCCGCCCGGAACCGGCGGGCAAAGGTCCGCGGGGACATGTGCACCCGGGCGGCAAGTTCTTGGACGGGGTGCTCCTCGTCCAGGTTCTGCACCATCCACCGCAGCAGTTCCTCCATGGGCTGAGAGCCGCACTCAGGCATGGGCCTGTCGATGAACTGGGCCTGGCCGCCGTCGCGGTGCGGAGGCACCACCATGTCACGGGCTATGGCCGCGGCCACCGCGGCGCCAAACTCAATACGGACCAGATGCAGACAGGCGTCGATGCCCGCCGCCGTTCCCGCACTGGAGATGATCCTGCCGTCCTGGACGTAGAGAACGTTTTCGTCAACGAGGACCTTCGGAAACTGCGCGGCAAGCTCGCCGGAGTAGTGCCAGTGCGTGGTGCACCGGCGCCCGTCCAGCAGCCCTGCCCTTGCCAGGGCAAAGGCCCCTGAGCAGATGGACATGACCCAGGCCCCGCGGTCGTGGGCAGCCCGCAGGGCTTCCAGCACTTCCTCGGAAACATCCTCCTCCCGGCCGTACGGCGTCATGATCACCAGGTCCGCGTCCGCGGCCGCCTCCAGGCCAAGACTGACGTTCATGGTCAGGCCGGTCTTGAGTGGGATGTGGCCGGGCACTGGCGTGCAGACCCGGAAATCAAACTCGGGCACACCGGCTCCGCGGCCGGACCGGTCAATGCCGAACACTTCAAACGCGGTGCCGAACTCAAAGATCGAGAAGTTGGGAACCACGATCACAGCTACTGATTTAAGCATGAATCCAGTATGGCAGAAATTTGCACTTTTTAGGCATTTCTGCCACTTTTTTCCGAGGTCGGCTAAGAGAACCATGGAGGTATGGAAATCGTCGCAATAGCCCTCGTAGTCCTGGTCCTCATCTCAATCGCCGCCACGTTCACCGCCGTCGTGCGGGACGGCCGCGGACACACCCCACCCGAATATTCAATCCGGGACTGGTCCGCGCTGGACCTGCCCAGCAGCAATTACACGATGCGCATCTTCTGATCGCGCACCTGGCTCCCCGCCCATATTCCGCCTCCAACAGAAAGGACCCGGCTCACAGCGAGCCGGGTCCTTTCACGCTATGGGGCCCGTGGGCGCCGGGATTGCCGCTGCACCGCCCTGCTCCGGCGCTTCCGACGGATCGCCGAGCCCCTCCCGGGCCGCAGTAGACTGATACCAGCCATGACTTTTCATATCTCCTACCCCGCCGAGTTGCCGGTCTCCGAGCGCCGCGAGGACCTGATGGCGGCCATTGCCGCCAATCAGGTGACCATCATTGCCGGCGAGACCGGCTCGGGAAAAACCACCCAGATCCCCAAGATGTGCCTGGAACTGGGCCTCGGAGACAACGGGCTGATCGGGCATACGCAGCCGCGGCGGCTCGCTGCCCGCACGGTGGCTGAACGCATTGCCTCCGAACTCGGCGTGGAGATCGGCCAGGAAGTGGGATTCCAGGTCCGGTTTACGGGCGAGGTCAGCCGGTCCACCAAGGTCAAACTCATGACCGACGGCATCCTGCTGGCCGAAATCCAGCGCGACAAACTGCTGCGCAAATACAACGCCATCATCATCGACGAGGCCCATGAGCGCAGCCTCAACATCGACTTCATCCTCGGCTACCTCAAGCGGATCCTGCCGCAGCGCCCGGACCTGAAGGTGATCATCACCTCCGCCACCATCGATCCCGAGCGCTTCGCGAAGCACTTCGGATCAGAGGAGGCACAGGCGCCCATCGTCGAGGTCTCTGGGCGCACGTTTCCCGTGGAGATCCGCTACCGGCCGCTGTCCCAGCCGGCCGGGGGCGGCGCAGACGACGAGAACGCATCCGACGACGAGCTCGAGGAAGACCGGGACCCTCTCGATGCGGTGTGTGACGCCGTGGATGAGCTCGCCCTGGAGGCACCCGGCGACATCCTCATCTTCTTCTCCGGCGAGCGCGAAATCCGGGATGCCGCGGAAGCCCTGAACGCCAGAATCCAGTCCAACCGGCGCCTCGCCGGCACCGAAGTGCTTCCGCTCTTTGCGCGGCTGAGCCTGGAGGAACAGCACCGCGTGTTCAACCCCGGCAGCAAGCGGCGGATCGTGCTCGCAACGAACGTCGCCGAGACCTCCCTGACAGTGCCGGGCATCAAGTACGTCATCGACACCGGCACCGCCCGCATCTCACGATATTCACACCGCACCAAGGTCCAGCGGCTGCCGATTGAACGCGTTTCGCAGGCTTCGGCCAACCAGCGGTCAGGCCGCTGCGGGCGCGTGTCCGACGGCATCGCCATCCGCCTCTACTCTGAGGAGGACTTCGAATCCAGGCCGCTCTACACGGACCCGGAGATCCTGCGCACCAACCTGGCCGCCGTAATCCTCCAGATGACAGCCATGGGAGTGGCCCGCGGGCCCAAGGACATCGAAAAATTCCCGTTCGTGGAGCCGCCGGACTCCCGCGCAATCAACGACGGCGTCACGCTCCTCCGGGAGCTTGGCGCCTTGAGCACTCCCCAAGCTGCCGATGCCGCAACCTCCGCCGGACGGGGCGGCGGTTCCGGCCGCAACGGCGGCGGGCTTACCGCCGTCGGTCAGCAGCTTGCGCAGCTGCCGGTGGATCCGCGCCTGGGCCGCATGATCGTCGAAGCAGGAAAACGCGGCTGCGTCCGCGAAGTCATGGTCCTGGCGGCCGCGCTGACCATCCAGGACCCGCGCGAGCGCCCCCAGGGGGACGGCTCAGGCAAGCAGCAGCTCGCCGCGGAAAAGCACGCCCGCTTCCGTGATGAGAATTCCGACTTCACCGGCTTCCTGAACCTATGGAACTACATCCAGGAAAAGCAGCAGGAACTGTCCTCCACTCAGTTCCGCCGCCTGTGCCGGAACGAGTTCATCAACTACCTCCGGGTCCGTGAGTGGCAGGATCTGTTCGCCCAGCTCCGGCAGCTTGCCCGCCCCCTGGGCATCAGCCTGGATAACAAGCGGCTGGCAGATCCGGTGGGAAACAACGAGGGCATCCACATCAGTCTCCTCTCCGGCCTGCTCAGCCACATAGGCATCCTGGACGAGCGCAAGCGGGAGTATGCCGGTGCACGCGGCAGCCGCTTCGCGATCTTCCCCGGCTCCGCCCTGTTCAAAAAGTCCCCCACCTTTGTCATGGCCGCGGAGCTCGTGGAAACCAGCAGGCTCTGGGCCAGGGTGGCCGCCAAGTTTGAGCCGTCGTGGGCCGAGCAGGTGGCTCCGGACCTCGTCAAGCGCACCTACAGTGAACCGCACTGGTCCACGAAAATGGGCGCCGTCATGGCCTACGAGAAGGTCACCCTTTATGGCGTGCCCATCATCGCCCAGCGGCGTATCAACTACGGCAAGGTCGATCCCGTCCTCGCCCGCGAGCTGTTCATCCGGCACGCGCTGGTCGAGGGTGACTGGAAGACGCACCACAAGTTCTTCCACCGCAACCGCGCGCTCCTTCAGGAAGTGGAGGAACTCGAAGCGAGGATGCGCCGCCGCGACCTGCTGGTGGACGACGAAACACTCTTCGAGTTCTACGACGCCAGGGTGGGCAAGGACGTTGTCTCGGAGCGGCACTTCGACAAATGGTGGAAGGAGGCCCGGCAGCAGGACGCGGCGCTCCTGGACTTTGACCAGTCGCTGCTCCTCAGCGAGGATGCCGAGGCACTGGATGACTCTGCCTACCCCAAGACATTGCTGCACAAGGGATTCGAGCTGCCCCTGAGCTACGAGTTCCACCCGGTGGCGCCAGGATCGCCGCCCAATCCCTCCGACGGCGTTACCGCGGAAGTTCCGGTCCTTTTCCTGAACCAGCTCGACGACGCCGCCTTCCGCTGGCTGATCCCGGGCCAGCGCGTGGAACTGGTCACTGCACTCATCAAATCGCTGCCCAAGCAGATCCGCAAAAACTTCGTTCCGGCTCCGGACGTTGCCAGGCAGGCAGTTGCTGCGCTGGAGGCCGAATTTGATCCCGCCGGGGACGAACTCGAGTCATCGCTGGAGCTGGTGCTGCGGCGGATCCGCGGGCACATCATTCCGCCCGGGTCCTGGAACTGGGACGCCGTTCCCCAGCACCTTCGCGTGAGCTTCAAGGTGGTGGACAGCCGCGGCAAGGTGCTGGATGAAGGCAAGGATCTTGAAGCACTGCAGGAGCGGCTTGCGCCTGCCACCCGGCGGGCCATCGCGGAATCGCTGGGCGCCACACCGGCCACTGCCGCGCCGCGCGCCGCCAAGAAGGGAGCACCCACTGCCGCCGTGCCGACACATGGAGACCGGCAGCAGGTACACCGGGGATTCGCTGACCAAAATTCGGCTGGCCAGGGCTTCACGGAACAGGCCGGCCTGACCGAGTGGTCCTTCGGCACAATTCAGCGCGAAATCAGCGTTACCGTCAAGGGTCATACTGTGACTGGCTACCCGGGGCTCGTGGATGAAGGGAAGTCCGTGGCGCTGCGCGTCTTCCAGTCGGCCTCGGAGCAGCAGGAGGCCATGCGCGGCGGAGTGATCCGGCTCCTGGCGTTGCGGGTTCCCGCGCCCGACCGTTATGTCCTGGAGCACCTGAACAACACGGAGAAACTGACCTTCAGCCAGAATCCGCACGGGTCTGTCGCGGCCCTGATTGCCGATTGTGCCCTCGCGGCCATAGACAAGCTCACTCCGGCGGGGCTGCCTTGGGACAGGGCCTCATTCGACGTCCTGTTCGAACAGGTCCGCGCGGAATTGATCGACACCGTCTTTAGCGTGACTGCCGTTGTGGAGCGCATTCTTGCCAGCACCCGGCGGATCGAAAAACAGCTCAAAGGCACCACCAGCCTGGCGCTCATCAGCGCGCTCAACGACATCAAGAGCCAGCTGGAGCAGCTGGTTTTCCCCGGGTTCGTCGCCCGGACGGGCTACGCCCAGCTGAGCCAGCTGCCGCGCTACCTCGCTGCCATCGAAAAGCGCGTCGAAAAGCTACCGGGTAACGTGCAGCGCGATGCGCTTAATATGGCCGCTGTGCAGCGGCTGGAGGATGAGTATGACGACGCCGTGTCAGCCCTGTTGCCCGGCCGCCGGGCGGGAGCCGAGCTGACGCAGGTGCGCTGGATGATCGAGGAGCTGAGGGTGAGCCTGTTCGCCGTCGAACTTGGAACCGCCTACTCCGTCTCGGAGAAGCGGATACGGGCAGTGCTCAACAAGGCCCTGGCGGCCTAGTTCTCAGGCGTCGGGAACGAACTCCCCATGGCCGGCGTCGCGGAGCCCGGCGCGGAGCTTTTCCGCGTTGGCGTCCAGCGTGGCAGGGTCCGGGTTATGGTCCGCGGAGGCGAAATCGAAGTCGGCCATGCTGTTGGACGGCCAGACATGGACGTGCAGGTGGTTGATCTCGTAGCCGGCCACGATGAGGCCTGCGCGGGCTGCACCGAAGGTCTCGACCTGGACCGCGCCGATGCGGCGGGCCACCTCCATGACCCTGGCCAGCGTCTCAGGCGAAGCGTCCGTCCAGCGGTCCACTTCCTCGGTGGGAACCACCAGTGTGTGGCCGTCCGCCAGCGGGCCCATGGTCAGGAACGCGGCGACGTCCGGTTCGCGCCAGACAAACCGGCCCGGGATCTCCCCGTTGAGAATTTTGGTGAACAGCGTGCTCATGCGTCTGCCCTTTCCGCCGGTGCCTGCAGGGTGGTTGTGTCCAGAACGAAACGGTACTTGACGTCGCCCGCCACCATCCGGTCGTAGGCGTCGTTCAGCTGGTCCGCCCCGACGATCTCAACGTCGGAAACCACGCCGTGTTCGGCGCAGAAGTCCAGCATCTCCTGGGTTTCCGCGATGCCCCCGATCAGGGATCCGGCGTAGGCGATCCGGCGCCTGATCAGTGCGCCCGGGTTCACGGGCGGCATGGCGTCGGAAGGAAGCCCCAGCTGGAACAGGGCCCCGTCCCGGTGCAGTGTGCGGAAGAACGGGTTCAGGTCGTGCGGTGCTGCCACAGTGTCAATGATGAGGTCGATGCTCCGGTTCGCGGCGGCCATCGCGTCCTCGTCGCGGGAGAGGATGACGGCGTCGGCGCCGAGTTCCAGGGCCGCCGAGACCTTCGATTCGGACGTGGTGAAGACCCTAACCTCTGCACCCATGGCCTTGGCCAGCTTGACCGCCATGTGTCCCAGGCCGCCGAGGCCCACGACGCCCACAACGTCGCCTTCCTCGACGCCGAAGTGGCTCAGCGGCGAGAACGTGGTGATGCCTGCGCACAGGAGCGGCGCCACGGCGGCGGGGTCCAGGTTTTCCGGTACACGCAAGACGTAGCGGCGGTCGACCACCACGGACGACGCGTAGCCGCCCTGGGTGATGGAATCGCCGTTCCGGGCGTCCTTGGCACCGTAGGTTCCGGTCATGCCCCGTTCGCAGTACTGCTCCAGTCCCTCACGGCAGCTTTCACATTCGCGGCAGGAATCCACAATGCAGCCCACGCCGACGAGGTCCCCTGGGGCGAAATCGTCCACGTCCGAACCCACGCGGCTGACCCGGCCCACAATCTCGTGCCCGGGCACCAGCGGATAGTTCTGCGTGCCCCATTCGCCGCGCGTGGCATGCACATCCGAGTGGCACAGCCCGCAAAACTCAATGGCGATTTCGACGTCGTCGGCCTTCGGAGCCCGCCGGGCGACGGTCAACGGAACCAGTCCACCGGTGCTGGACACGGCGCCGCGTGCGGCAGCAAGGCGCCCCTCAAGGGGCGATGCCGTTCCAGCGTCTTCGGCGAGCGGGATCTGCAGGGCAAGCGGCGGTGGTACGGGGCGTCCAGGAGTCATACTGCGACGCTACCCTCCGCGGCCAGAACAATGCCAGCCGACGCACGCCCACCGGACTGTGCCGGACGGAACGTGCCGCCGGATCGTTCCGGTCGGATCGTTCCGGTCGCCAGGCCGGGCACGCAAACTCCTCAGCCTTGCCTGGCATCTCCGGGCTCTGCACCGGTTGCCACGGGCCGTGAGGCATCGTTGGACCATTGGGAGAAGGAGCCGGGGAAAAGCGCCGCGGGAATGCCGGCGATCTCAAGTGCCGCGATCTCATGGGCGGCGGTGACGCCCGAGCCGCAGTAGACCGCAGTCTGCGTTGCTTCGTCCACTCCCAGCCGCGAGAAGCGGAGCCGGAGGTCCTGCGCCGGCAGGAAGCGGCCGTCGTCGCCCAGGTTCCCGGTGGTAGGCGCGCTGACAGCCCCGGGAATGTGGCCGGCGCGCGGGTCCACGGGTTCGATCTCGCCGCGGTACCGCTCCCCGGCACGGGCATCAAGCAGCACGCCGCGCGTTGCCCATTCCGCCGCCTGAGCAGCGTCGATAACGCGCATGCCGCCGTCGGTAAGCGTCACGTCGCCGGAAGCGGTCTCCTCCGGCCCGCCACGAAGCGGCAACCCTGCCCGGCGCCAGGCGGCCAGGCCGCCGTCGAGCAGGTAGACGCTGCCGAAGCCGGCGTTGCGGAGCATCCACCAGAGCCGGGCCGCCGAGGTGTTGCCGGCATCGTCGTAGGCGACCACCACATCGCCCGTGCTGATCCCCCAGCGCCGGGCGGCGTCCTGGAGCTTGTGCAGCGGCGGCAGCGGATGGCGCCCACGGGCGGGCTCCGCAGGCTCCGCCAATTCGGTGGGAAGGTCCACGTAGACGGCACCGGGGATGTGCTCCTTGAGGTAGTGCCCGTGGCCGTGGGGATCACCCAGCGCCCAGCGGATATCCAGCAGCACGGTGCGCTGCCCGGAGGTCATCCTGCTGTTCAGCGCGGACACGTCTATCAGGGTATCCATCGAATCTCCTGTGGCTTGGATGAATTTGGCTTGGATGAACTGCACCCGGACGAACAGTGGCTGGCGGCACCGGGGCCGGCAGCACAACTCTAGCGGTGCCCGCCCGCTTCACCGGTAGGCTGAATCGGTGAGCAGAGCACGCAGCGCGGACCGGGCATGGGCAGACGAGGCCATCCGCAAGATCAACGCGGAAAACAACAGGTCGGCGGACACACACCTGTATTCCGTGCCGCTGCCCGAGCACTGGGGCGTACAGCTCTACCTCAAGGACGAGTCCACGCACCGCTCCGGAAGCTTGAAGCACCGGCTGGCCCGCTCCCTGTTCCTGTTCGGTTTGGTGAACGGCTGGATTAAGGAGGGCACCACCATAGTAGAGGCGTCCAGCGGCAGCACGGCGGTCTCCGAAGCGTACTTTGCGCAGCTGTTGGGGCTGCCGTTCATTGCCGTCATGACCCGCACTACGAGTCCTGAGAAGATCGCCCTGATCGAGCAGTTCGGCGGCGCCTGCCTGCTCGTGGACCACGCTTCGGAGGTCTACGCGGCAGCCGCCGAGGTGGCGGACACCAGCAACGGCCATTACATGGACCAGTTCACCTATGCGGAACGCGCCACAGACTGGCGCGGCAACAACAACATCGCAGAGTCCATCTTCCAGCAGCTCGCCCTGGAGGAGCACTCTGTCCCCCGGTGGATCGTAGTGGGTGCGGGCACGGGCGGGACCAGCGCCACGATCGGCCGGTACCTCCGCTATCACCGGCATGAGACGGAACTGGCTGTGGTTGATCCGGAAAATTCGGCCTTTTATCCGGGCTGGCGCAGCGGTGCCGCTGACTTCAGCACGGGCCTTCCCTCACGGATCGAGGGCATCGGCCGGCCCCGGATGGAGCCAAGCTTCGTCCCTGCCGTCATCGACCGCATGATCCAGGTTCCGGATGCCGCCTCGGTCGCCGCCATGCGGCACCTCCATACCCTGGCGGGACTGCACGCCGGGCCCTCCACCGGCACCAACCTTTGGGGCGTGTGGCAGCTCGTGGCGGAGATGGTCGCCGAGGGGCAGCGGGGCAGCATCGTTTCGCTGATGTGCGACGGCGGTGACCGCTATGCGGGCAACTACTACAACGCTGCGTGGCTGGCAGCGCAGGGACTCGATCCCGAGCCGCATGAGGGCACGCTCAGGGCATTTTTCGATTCCGGCGTCTGGAAGCCGTAGCCGCCCGGCGGCCCTTCGACGGACCCAAACGGCAACGAAGTCAGACGTCGACGGATTCGCCGCTGGACAGGTGGGTGTACTCCGTGCCGTACCTGGCGCCCAGCCTCTTAACGTGGCCCTCCACCAGCTCCATTCCGGTGCCGTTGAGGAGTGCGTCATGGATGGGAAACGCCCGCGGCGCGCGCACGCCAATCACGAAATCCACCACCTCGCTGACCTTGTTCCACGGCGCGTGAACCGGCACCAGGAGCGTCTGCACGCTGATGCCATCCGGAATGATGAACGAGTCGCCGGGGTGGTAGACGTTTTCATCCACGAGATAGCCGATGTTGGCCACCATGGGAACGTGCGGGTGGATCAGCGCATGCTGCCCTCCGAAGCTCCGAATCCCGAATCCGGCAGCATCAAAACTTGTTCCGGGGTCCACGGCATGGACGCGGGACGCCGCGCCAGGTGCTTCGCTGCGGAGGTCTTCCGCCACCCCTGCCGGTGCGAAGAGCTGCAGGTCCCCATTGGCCGTGAGGGCAGATTTCACGGCTGCCACATCAATGTGGTCCTTGTGTTCGTGCGTGATGAGGACGGCGTGCGCGCCGTCCAGCGCTTTGGCGGCCTCGGAGAAGGTCCCCGGATCGAGCACCAGCACCTGCCCGTCTTTTTCGAGGCGCACGCACGCGTGGGTGTACTTTGTCAGCTTCATCTGGCCAGCCTAGGGAACCGGCCCCGTCAGTGTCCACGGACGTCCGGCTGGTAATCTAGGACCTTGCCAGTATCCCTTAGCGAAGCGAGTCCATTCATGCCACACGGCGCCAGCGCTGACGGCAGTCCGCTGACCCCTTTGGCGGCAGCCGGCGGAAAAGAGCAGCGCGTCACCAAGCAACGGCTGGCCGTAAGTGCCGCGCTGGACGAGCTTGATGACTTCGTGAGCACACAGGAGCTGTACCGTATCCTCCAGAACCAGGGGGTCTCGGTCTCGCTGGCCACGGCCTACCGAATTTTGCAGTCCCTTGCGGACGACGGACTCGTGGACGTGCTGCGGAACGCCGACGGCGAGGCTGTCTACCGCCGGTGTGCAGTGACCGGGCACCATCACCACCTCCTGTGCCGGAGCTGCGGCAAGGCCGTGGAAGTCGAAGCCCCCGCGGTGGAAACCTGGGCCGCCCGGACGGCCCAGGAGCACGGGTACTCAGAGGTGGCACATACGGTGGAGATCTTTGGGCTCTGCCCCGACTGCACCGCCCGAAAGGCCGGCGCTAAATAGCCTGCACTGGCGGCGCCGCCCAGACGGCATTATGCCGTCCGAACCTTGCCACCGGCGCTACGCAGGCCGGCGCTGCACCGTCCGCATGACGCGTCCGTTGAGGCCGCGCTTGGCCCGGACGCTTCCGATCACCCTGCAGACCACGTAGATCAGGAACGACAGTGTGGTCACGTAGGGGCTGATCGGGATGCGGCCGCCGAGGGCCAGGAGGATGCCGCCCACCGTCGCGGCGACGGCAAACAGCACGCTCAGGAGCACCACCAGGCGCGGAGACGACGTGATCCTCAGCGCGGCCGCGGCCGGGGTGATCAGCAGGGCGAGCACCAGCAGCGCACCCACGATCTGGATGGACAGGGCCACGCTCACGCCCAGCAGCACCATGAAGGCCAGTGCCAGCGTACGCACGGGAACACCGCGGGCTTCGGCGAGTTCGGGATCGACGCTCGCGAAGCTCAACGGACGCCAAATGGCGCACAGTGCAGCCATGACCACCACCGCGGTTCCGGCCAGTACCTGCAGCTGCACGGTGTCCACAGAGACGATCTGTCCGGTCAGGAGCCCGAACTTGTTGGCCGCCCGCCCTTCATAGAGCGACAGGAACAGGATGCCCAGCCCGAGGCCGAACGGCATGATGACGCCGATAATGGAGTTCTTGTCCCGTGCCCGCACTCCCATGAGTCCCAGCAGGAGGGCGGCCGTCACCGAGCCGATCAGTGACCCTAACACAACGTCCGCGCCTATGAGCAGCGCAAAGGCTGCGCCGGCGAACGAGAGTTCGGAGATGCCGTGCACGGCGAAGGCCAGATCGCGCTTCATGACGAAGGTGCCCACGAGGCCGCCCAGGAGGCCGAGGACGGCTCCGGCCCAGAGGGAGTTCTGCACCAGGACCAGCAGCTCACCGTAATTTTCGAAGTTGAAAATCGACTGCAGGATGCCTTCCGGATCCATCAGGCACCCTCCCCCGCCGTTGCGTGCGCATCGTCGTGATGGTGGGTGGTGGCGTCCGGGAGTCCGACGACGACGATTCTTCCGTTCGCGTGGATCACTTCCACGTGGCTGTCGTACAGCTCCGAGAGGACGTCCGTGGTCATGACCTCGTGCGGCGTCCCCACACTGAAGCGCCCGCCGGCTAGGTACAGGATCCGGTCGACATAGTCGATGATCGGATTGATTTCGTGGGTCACAAAGACCACTGCGCTTTCCTGCTCATGGCATTGCTTGTTGATGAGTGCGCTGACTGCCTGCTGGTGGTGCAGGTCGAGTGACAGCAGCGGCTCGTCGCAGAGCAGCACCTTGGGGTCGGCGGCGAGCGCCTGAGCCACGCGCAGCCTTTGCTGTTCGCCGCCCGAGAGCTGCCCCACCGGTACCTTGGCGTAGTCGCTGGCCCCCACCAGATCCAGCAGTTCGTCAATCCTGCGGTTGGCCTTGGCGTTTCCCAGCCGGATGCCCCAGCGGTGGCCGTCAACGCCGAGCCCCACGAGATCACGGGCCCGCATGGGCGTGTCCGGAGGGAACGGCTTTTGCTGCGGGATGTATCCGATCAGCCGGCTCCCGCGTTCAACAGGATGGCCGCCAAGACTGGCCTTGCCCGAATGCAGTTCCTGCAACCCCAGCAGCACCTTAAGGAAGCTGGTCTTTCCGCTGCCGTTGGGGCCGAGGACCGCAAAGAACTCCCCTGGTTTGATATCGAGGTCAAGGTCTTCCCAGAGCGCCCGCTTGCCAAACTTCAGGGATGCCTTGCGCAGGCTAATGACGGGGTTCAACTTTTTCGCTCCAGGGAGTTGCTGATGTTCCCCACATTGTCCGCCATCCACTGCAGGTAGGTCTTGCCCTCGGGCAGTGTCTCGCTGAAGTTCAGCACCGGCTTACCGGCCGCGTTGGCCGCGTTCTTCAGCGCCTCGGTCTGGGGACCCTCCGTCTGCTCGTTGTAGGCGAGGAAACGGATGTCGGACGAGGCAGCGAGTGCGGTGGCGGCCCTCAGGACGGCGGGAGGCACGTCCGTGCCTTCTTCAATCGCGGCCGTGTACTCAGCAGGGGTGCGGTTGACGAGCCCTGCCGATTCCAGGAGGTAGAGGGGTACGGGTTCGGTCACGGCCACCTGCGACCCGCCGTGGGCGGCCTTGACCGTGGCAAGCCTGGTTTCGATTTTGGTGAGCCCTGCCTTGAAGGAAGCGGCGTTTGCACTGAACTCTGCTGCGGACCCGGAGTCGATCGATTCCAGTTTGGCTGCCACTGAGTCCGCGAGGCGGGACATGGCCCGGAGGCTGTACCAGACGTGTTCGTTGAATTCACCGTGGCTATGGGCGTGGCCGCTCTCGGCGTGCGCCGATGCCGTGCTCTCCGCTGCAGGGGCCAGCCCCGATACTTCCACGGCGTTGATGATGTTCTCGTGAGGGATGCCGCTGTCGTCGGCCATGGTGTGGATGAAGTCGTCGTAGCCGCCGCCGTTTTCCAGCACCAGCTTCGCCTTGGAAATCGCCAGCCGGTCCTGGGCGCTGGCCTCGTAGGAGTGCGGGTCCTGGCTGGGACGGGAAATGATGGCCGTGACTTTGACTTTGTCCCCGCCGATCGCCCGGACGATATCCCCGTACACATTGGTCGAGGCGACCACGGCGATGCCGTTGCCGTCCGCCTTGGCGGGGACACCCGCCGTCGGACCGCACGCCGTGAGCAGCAGCCCGAGGCCCGCCACGGCGGCGGTCAGGGACGATCGGACGATTCTGCGCACGGAAAGACCTCGGTTCTGGAAGCGGCATTTTGCGGGATCTGCAACCCTACAAAGTGTAGTCCTAAATGGGAATGATTCCTATTTAGGACTGATCGGGCCGGGATTGGCAAGGGCCGCGGGGTTCGTTTCCCGCGGCCCTTGCTCCACATGCAGTTCTGTTATTCCCCGTCCGGCTGGCCCAGCCGGCGGATCCCCTTTGCCTGGGTCGCATCGCGGATTTCGCCCACGAGCTGCTCGATCACGTCCTCCAGGAACAGCACCCCCTCCGTTCGGCCGTCCGGCCCGATCACGCGTGCCAGGTGCGAGCCAGTGCGCTGCATGACGGACATCGCGTTTTCAATCTCGTCGTCCCGTGAGAGGTTCGCCAGCGATCTGATGCGGCTTTCGGCAATAGGGTGCTGGTACCCGGATTCGGGGATGGAGAGCACATCCTTGATGTGGAGATAACCGGACAGCATGCCGTCGTCGTCGAGCATCGGGAAGCGTGAGAACCCGGTGCGGCTGACGGCTTTTTCGAATTCCAAGGGCGTGGTGGCGGCCTTCATCATGACCAGCTTGTCCAGCGGAACCATGACGTGGGCTGCCGCATGTTCGGAGAATTCGAGGGCGCCCGTGATGAGCCCGGCGTCGTCGTCCACGAGGCCGTGCCGGGTGGATTCCTGCACGATGGACTGGACTTCCTCCAGCGTAAACGACGAGTTGACCTCGTCCTTGGGCTCGATCCGCATCAGCCTCAAAATGTGGTTCGCGGACCAGTTCAGCGCGACGATGGCAGGGTTAACGATCCGTGCGATGAACATGAGCGGCGGAGCCAGCAGCAGGGCCGCCTTGTCCGCAACGGAGACGGAGATGTTCTTCGGCACCATCTCGCCGAACGTCACGTGCAGGAATGTCACCACCATCAGTGCCACGCCGAAGGCCGCGACGTCGGCAATTTCCACCGGCACGCCGAATGCTTCCAGCGGCACAGCCAGCAGGTGGTGGATTGCCGGTTCCGCGACCTGCAAGATGAGCAAGGAGCAGACGGTGATGCCCAGCTGCGCGCAGGCGAGCATCAGGGAGACGTTCTCCATGGCGCGCAGTGTGGTCTGGGCGCGCATGGAACCTGCGTCCGCCAGCGGCTCGATCTGGCTGCGGCGCGCCGACATGACCGCGAACTCGGCCGCCACAAAGAACGCGTTGCCGATGAGGAGCACTACCAGCCAGAGAATTCCGGCCCAGTCACTCATGCCGCACCGCCGTTTCCGGACGTGGCGTTCTGTGAATTCACGTTCTCTGACTTCGCGTTCTCTGACTTCGCATTCTGCGACGTTGTGTTCCCCGAGTTCTCGTCGTGATGCTCGTGGTCGGGCTTGAAACAGATCCGGTCTATGCGGCGACCGTCCATCCGGGTGACGCTCAGTGTTCCGCCGCCGACCTTTACGGTGTCCCCCACCAGGGCTATGCGCCCAAGTTCGCTCATGACGTAGCCGCCTACCGTTTCATAGGCAGCTTCGTCTGGAACGCTGAGCCCGGGAATCTGTTCGGACAGTTCATCCGGCCGCAGCAGGCCGGGGAAATACCAGTCACCCGAGGCGCTTTGCAGCAGGCCCGGCCGCACCTTGTCGTGTTCATCGGCTACTTCGCCCACGATTTCCTCAACGAGGTCCTCCAGCGTGGCGATGCCTGCGGTTCCGCCGTACTCGTCCAGCACCACAGCTAGCTGCAGGTTGCCTTCCCGGAGTTCCGCCAGCAGGGCATCGAGGTGGATGGTCTCCGGTACCCGGAGAACCTCCGTCATGATTGCTCCTGCTTCCAGGTTGGGCCTCCTGTCCGCCGGAACCGCAATCGCCTTCTTGACGTGGACCAGCCCGCGGATATCGTCAGCGGAATCGCCGATCACGGGAAAGCGCGAATATCCGGTGCGGCGGGCGGCGTCAAGAATGTCGGAGACCGGCTGGTCGGCGTCGATGGTTTCCACGCGGATGCGTGGCGTCATGACGTCTGCGGCGGTACGGCCCGAGAAATTCAGGGTCCGAGCGATGAAGTTCGCGGTGCCCGCGTCAAGGGTCCCCATGGCGGCAGACCTGCGCACCAGGGACGCCAGTTCCGCAGGCGTACGCGCCCCGGAGATCTCCTCTTTCGCTTCCAGCCCGAAAGCATTGAGGACCTTGTTCGAGAAGCCGTTAAGCAGAACGATGGCGGGCTTGAAGATTGCCGTGAACATCAGCTGGGGCCGCGCCACCGCCCGTCCGATGCGGAAGGACAGCGCAATCGCCATGTTCTTTGGGACCAGTTCGCCCAGCAGCATCGAGAGAAGGGTAGCCACCGCCATGGCGATCACAAGGGAGACGGATCCGGCAACTGCTTCGGGGGTTCCGAAGGCGGTAAGCGGCCCCTCGACCAGCGCCCCGACCGATGGTTCCATGACGTAGCCGGTGAGCAGGGTCGTCATGGTGATGCCCAGCTGGCAACTGGACAGCTGTGTGGACAGCGACTTAAGGCATCTAAGCAGCGGAATTGCCGCCGTGTCGCCGTTGTCCACCGCGCGCTGCACGGTGGGCTGGTCAAGCGCTATGAGGGAAAATTCGACGGCGACGAAGAAGCCGGTGCCGAGAATAAGCAGAAACCCGGCTGCGAGGAGAAGCCACTCCATCTAGCAGCCTGCCTGGATACGCAGAGCGAAGCTGTCCCTGCAAGCGGGGCAGCTACCAAGCAATGGAGAAGGGCCAGGCGGAGGATGGTCGGCCGAGGCCTGCGCTGCTTCCTGGGAGATTCCAGCAAAGTGGAGCGACGGACGTTGACGGGATCGTGAACGGGGTTTGCCGGCTCTGCGGGTGGGCTGCGCGGCGGTGCTGATTCTGCTCCGCTGACAGCCCCCAGGCCGGCACCTAGATTTACTGTCCATAAGAGTTGCAGTCTACAGGAGCGGGGACGGGACAGACGGTGCGTGCGCCGCAGCTCGAACTCTCCCGGAGGGGGCTCAGGCGTGCGGCCGAAGCACGCTTCCACCCGGTTTTCAGCCAGGCCCGCGCCACAATTCGGCGGCGACATGATTTGAGTCACCCTTATTGGCAGTTAAGCCGGGATCGTAACTAGACTGGCAGAGGTCTGGGTTCATAGGACACAGAAACTGGTTCGATTGTTGTGCCGTGGCACCGTGGCGACCAGAGGAATTCAAACTCATGGAAGAGGCGTATTTCAAGTGCCAGAGCAGCCTAGCCACCGTCTACCAGAGGAATTTGGCGGAAACGAGTGGCTCGTTGACGAACTGTACGAGCGTTATCAGCAGGACAAGAATACGGTCGACGCTAAATGGTGGCCCTTGTTCGAATCTTTTGATAGCGGCAACGGCCCATCTTCCAACGGCGCCCCGGGCGCGGCGTCCGCGCCGGCCCATCCGGCTACCCGCGAAATGCCCGTGGTAGCGCCTCCGGCTCCGGCCAAGGCCCCCGCCGCCGCGGCTCCCGCGCCACAGCCCCCCGCAGCCCCGCCGGCATCGTCGCCGGCACAGGCCGCACCCGTAAAGAAGGCTCCGGCAACAGTCGCCCGCGACGGCGCAAAGAAGACTGAGGCGGGCACCGGCGCCCAGCCCATTCCGGCCCAGCTCCCCAAAAACGTGAAGGCACCCACCGCGCCCGAGGAAGACGTCGTCTCCGTTCTTCGCGGTCCTGCCAAGGCCATCGCCTCCAACATGGTCACAAGCCTCGAAGTGCCCACGGCCACCTCCGTCCGGGCAATTCCGGCCAAGCTTCTGATCGACAACCGCGTTGTCATCAACTCCAACCTTGCCCGAGCACGCGGCGGCAAAGTCTCCTTCACCCACCTGATCGGCTACGCGGTCATCCGGGCGCTCTCGCAGTTCCCCTCCATGAACGTGTACTACGACGAAGTCGACGGCAAGCCCGTCGCCGTCCAGCCGGCCCACGTGAACTTCGGCATCGCCATCGACATGCCGAAGCCTGACGGCACACGCCTGCTCATGGTTCCGAACATCAAGAAGGCTGAGACCCTCAACTTCTCGGAGTTCTGGCACACGTACGAGGACCTCATCAAGAGGGCCCGTTCCGGCAAGCTGACGGCCGACGACCACGCCGGCACCACGGTGTCGCTGACCAACCCCGGCGGCATCGGCACCGTCCACTCCGTGCCCCGCCTCTCCAAGGGCCAGGCTGCCATCATCGGCGTCGGCGCCCTGGATTACCCTGCTGAATTCCAGGGTGCCAGCGAGAAGATCATTGCGCACAACGCCATCAGCAAGGTCCTCACGCTGACGTCCACCTATGATCACCGCGTCATCCAGGGTGCAGGCAGCGGCGAGTTCCTCAAGCTCGTTCACCAGCTCCTGCTCGGCGCCCAGGACTTCTACGACGAAATCTTCGAATCCCTGCGCATCCCCTACGAGCCGGTGCGCTGGAGCCCGGACCTTCAGGTGGATCCCTCCGACCAGATCAACAAGGTCGCCAGGATCCAGCAGCTGATCCACTCCTACCGTGTCCGCGGACACCTCATGGCGGACACCGATCCGCTGGAGTACGTCCAGCGCAAGCACCCCGACCTCGACGTCCTTACCTACGGCCTGACGCTGTGGGACCTGGACCGTGAATGGCCGACTGGCGGCTTCGGCGGCAAACCCATGCTGGCCTTCCGCGACATCCTCGGCGTGCTTCGTGACGCGTACTGCCGCACCACCGGCATCGAGTACATGCACATCCAGGAGCCCGCCGAGCGCAAGTGGTTCCAGGACCAGCTGGAACACCCGTATTCCAAGCCGAGCCGCGAAGAGCAGCTGCGTATCGTCTCCAAGCTCAACGCCGCAGAGGCCTTCGAGACCTTCCTGCAGACCAAGTTCGTCGGCCAGAAGCGCTTCTCCCTTGAGGGTGGCGAGTCCCTGATTCCGCTGCTTGACGCCATCATCTCCGATGCCGCCGACGACGGACTGGACGAAGTGGCCATTGGCATGGCCCACCGCGGACGGCTCAATGTGCTCACCAACATCGCCGGCAAGACCTACGCCCAGGTTTTCCGCGAGTTCGAGGGCACCCAGGATCCCCGCTCCGTGCAGGGCTCCGGCGACGTCAAGTACCACCTGGGCACCGAGGGCACGTTCACATCGGACAGCGGCAACGAGACCAAGGTCTACCTGGCCGCCAACCCCTCGCACCTCGAGGCTGTTGACTCCGTGCTTGAGGGCATCGTCCGCGCCAAGCAGGACCGCCTGGACCAGGGCGAGGCCTTCCCCGTGCTGCCCATCATGGTCCACGGTGACGCAGCCTTCGCCGGCCAGGGTGTGGTTGCTGAGACCCTCAACCTCTCCCAGCTGCGCGGCTACCGCACCGGAGGCACCATCCACGTCGTGGTCAACAACCAGGTCGGCTTCACCACCGCACCGTCCTCTTCGCGTTCCTCCACCTACTCCACGGATGTCGCCAAGATGATCCAGGCACCGGTGTTCCACGTGAACGGCGACGATCCGGAGGCAGTGGTCCGCATCGGCCAGCTCGCCTACGAATTCCGCCAGAAGTTCCACAAGGACGTTGTCATCGACATGGTCTGCTACCGGCGCCGCGGCCACAACGAGGGCGACGACCCCTCGATGACCCAGCCGCTCATGTACAACCTCATCGAGGCCAAGCGCTCGGTCCGCAAGCTCTACACCGAATCACTGATCGGCCGCGGCGACATCACCGAGGACGAAGCCGAGCAGCTGCTGCGCGACTACCAGGAACGCCTTGAGCGCGTGTTCGCCGAAACCCACGCGGCGCAGACCTCGCCGATCCCGATCATCACTGCGGACTCCGCGGCGGTCTCGGACATCGAGCGGCCCCAGGCTCAGCAGTCGGACTTCGGTACCAACGCCCCGGCATCCACCGCAGTCTCGGCAGATACGCTGGCCCGGATCGGCAAGGCCCACGTGGAGATTCCCGAGGGCTTCACCGTCCATGCGAAGCTCAAGCAGCTGCTTGAGAAGCGTGAGCAGATGTCCCGCGAAGGCGGCATCGACTGGGGCTTCGGCGAGATCGCGGCCTTCGGTTCGCTCATCATGGAGGGCGTACCCGTGCGCCTCGCCGGCCAGGACTCCCGCCGCGGCACGTTCGTGCAGCGCCACGCAGTTTTCCACGACCGCGCCAACGGCAACGAGTGGCTGCCCCTGGGCAATCTCTCGGACAACCAGGCCAAGCTGTGGATCTACGACTCCCTGCTGTCCGAATACGCGGCCATGGGCTTCGAATACGGCTACTCGGTGGAGCGTCCGGATGCCCTGGTGCTCTGGGAAGCGCAGTTCGGCGACTTCGTCAACGGTGCGCAGACCATCATCGATGAATTCATCTCCTCCGCCGAACAGAAGTGGGGCCAGCGCTCGTCGCTCGTGCTGATGCTTCCGCACGGCTACGAGGGCCAGGGCCCGGACCACTCCTCCGCCCGCATCGAGCGGTTCCTGCTGATGTGTGCCGAGGAAAACATGATCGTGGCCAATCCCACGACGGCGGCCTCGCACTTCCACCTGCTGCGCCGCCAGGCGTACAGCCGCCCGCGCAAGCCGCTCATCATCTTCACGCCGAAGCAGCTGCTGCGCCTCAAGGCTGCGGCTTCTGCCGTGGAAGACTTCACCACAGGCGGCTTCCGGCCGGTCATTGGTGAGCATGAGCAGCTGCAGGCGGACGCCGTCGAACGCGTTCTCCTCGTCTCCGGCCGCCTCTACTACGATCTGCTGTCCACCCGGCAGAAGACGGGCGACACCTCGACGGCGATCGTCCGTGTGGAGCAGCTCTACCCGCTGCCGCAGGCGGAAATCGAAGCTGAACTGGCCAAGTACCCCAACGCCGAAGTGGTCTGGGCGCAGGACGAACCCGCGAACCAGGGCCCTTGGCCGTTCATGGGCCTGAACCTGCCGCAGGCACTGGACCGCCAGGTTCGCCTGATCTCGCGGCCGGCCTCGGCGTCCACGGCGGCGGGTTCCATGAAGCGCCACGCCGCAGAGCAGGATTCCCTCCTCAAGCAGGCATTCGCCCGTAAGTAGCAGAGCAGCTGCCCGGCCGGACGGTGACATACCGATTCCAGCCGGGCAGTTCTGTTTAATCGGCGTGAGTTAATGGACACAGCCAGTAACGCCGGCACAGTCTCCGGATTGGGCCGCCGTGCAGTACAGTCCAGCACTCAGGGCACGCCCTCAAAATAAGTGAAGAGGTAGTAGTGGAAGACAGGAAGCTGCGTATTGCGGCGGTTGGAGATGAACTGCTGGCCGGGCTCGGAGACCCTCGGGCGCTGGGCTGGCTGGGCCGTGTCCTGGCCCGCACTCCGCAGGACGGCATGACGCTTGAAAGCTACGCCCTTCCCTGCCCCCAAGAGGGCACCGAAGGCCTTGCCGCCCGCTGGCTCGAGGAAGCCGGCCGTCGGTTCAGTGACGGGCACGATAACCGGCTCGTGATCGGCCTCTCGGGTCGTGACGTTGAATTCGGGCTGTCGACCGCCCGGAGCAGGCTCAACCTCGCCAACATTCTTGACTCAGCCACTCAGAAGAGGCTTGAGGTATTTGTCGTGGGACCGCCCCCCACGCTCGACCCGGCGCAGAACGGCCGTCTCGGTGAGCTGAACACCGCGTTTGCCGATGTCACCACGCGTCGCAAGCACCTCTATGTGGACACGTTTTCACCCTTGCTCAACCACGAGCAGTGGCGCCAGGACCTCGCAGCCAATGGGGGCACTCCGGGCCAGGCCGGCTACGGACTGATGGCCTGGCTAGTTCTCCACCGCGGCTGGTTCCAGTGGCTGGGAATGGACGCTCCCGAGTAACCGAAACCACTCGCGATATATCTTGATCTTCCGGCAGTTGCGATATATCGTGATTTTACAGTCACGATATATCGCAACCGGAGGAATCATGACAGAGAAATCGTGGACCGTCACCGGTCCGCAGACCATCGACGTCGACGGCGTCTCATCGCTAAGGCTCGGCATTGTCCGCGGTCGGTTCGACATCGTGACCCACGACGAGGACGTGGCCAGGATCGAGGTCTCGGAGGTCCACGGCGACCCGCTGGCTGTCACGGTGGTAGGCGGACGGCTGGAGGTCAGGCACCAGCTGCACGGCCCCCAGGGCTGGTTCAAGAACCTCATGGGTTCGGTCAACAACAGCAGCAACAACTCGGCGGTGATCAGCATTGCCGTACCGGCCGGCGTCGACGTTGAAGCGGGAACCGTCAGCGGCGACGGACTCGTCTCAGGAATCACCGGGCACACCAGGCTCAACACCGTATCCGGCTCCGTCATGTCGGACAGGACGTCGGGTGATCTCCATGTAAATACCGTCAGCGGCGAGGTCATCGCCAGGAACCACAGTGGCGTACTGACGGCAAAAAGTGTCTCTGGCGAGGTCACGGCGTCGGGCAAATTCAGCAACATCCGCGCCAACACCGTCAGCGGCGACCTGAGCTTTGACCTTCAGGGCTTCACCCACGACTTCGGAGCCAACTCGGTTTCCGGCGACGTGACCATCAGGCTCCCCCACGACGTGGGCGTGGACATAGTAGCCAATACTGCCAGCGGCGCTGTGGTGATCGATGACCAGAGATACGCCCAGCCCGGCGGCAGGGTGCAAACCATTGCAGGCCCGGACGCCAAGCTGATGCTGGTCCGGACCAATTCACTGTCGGGCAAGACGTCCATCTTCCACAGCCAGGCCCCCGCGGACGTCGGAACGGGCCTCTGATGCCTCCGGTCTTCGCCCACGGCGCGCTCCGCCTCTACCTGCTGGCGCTCCTCGAGTCTGGCCCCAAACACGGCTACGAACTGATCAAGGCGTTGAGCGAACGGTTCGGCGGCACGTACTCCCCCAGCGCCGGCACCATCTATCCGCGGCTTGGCAAACTGGAAGAAGAGGGTCTGGTGGCCACCGAATCGGAGGGCCGGCGCACCAATTACCGCATCACCGACGCCGGCCTGGCCGAGCTGAACGGCCGCAGGGATGAGCTCGCCGGCGTGGAGAACGACATTTCGGCTTCCGTGCGCCGGCTGGCTGACGACCTCCGCGCGGACATCCGGAGCAACATGCGGGGACTCCGGGCCGACCTCGCGGCCACGGCGGAAGCCGCACGGTTTGCTGCCACGTCAGGCGACTATCGCGGCTCCTCGTCCCGGTCCTCCCCTGACGCGCAACGCATGCTCAAGGAAGCCGAGATGCTGCTCCAGGCTTTCCGGGACGATCTGCGGGTGGAGCTCCGCACCCGGGCGGGCGCACATCCCATCACCCCCGTCACAGTGGAGACTGTAAGGACAGTCCTTGAGCAGGCGCGCATTTCGATCAGGAATTCACTAAAGGCCTAAGCCGTGAAGACTCCCCAATGTGCCGCCAATGGCGCCGGTTCGCGGCCTGTCCCGTGATGTGGGAGACTTGAGGGCAGCTCTTTTGAGTACCGATATTAAGGAGGCCAGCTATGAGCAAACGTGCACGTAAACGTCGTGACCGTAAGCGTGGCGGCGCTAACCACGGGAAGCGCCCCAACACCTAAGCCACGGCTTGAACCGAAGCTTAAACGAAGTGCCCCGGAACCTGTCGGTTCCGGGGCACTTCGCTTTGGTGGCCGGCGTCAGGCGTCCACTGGCCGGATGCTGTGGATTCTGTCCAGGATTGCGTTCTTGAGGTTTTCCGGAGCGGCTTCCGTGCAGGACCGCTTGACCATGTTGCGGATGACGCACTCGAGGTCATACTGCTGCGTGCATTCCGGGCACTCGTCCAGGTGATGTTTGATCTCCGCAATATCACTGCGGGTCAGGGCACCATCCAGATACTCGTAGATACGTTGCATCCGGGCGTCGTCGCAATCGCCCAATCCCTGGCAGTCGCTCATTTCCTGTTCTCCTGTTTGTTGCTTTCCGCTGCTGCGTTGGGTTCAGCAGCCTTGAATCCCCGTTCAGCGGCGTAATCCGCGAGCATGTCCCGCAGCATCTTTCGGCCGCGGTGAAGCCGGGACATGACGGTGCCGATGGGGGTGTTCATGATGTCTGAAATTTCTTTGTATGCGAAGCCTTCGACGTCGGCGAAGTAGACAGCCAGCCGGAATTCCTCCGGAATCGCCTGCAGCGCGCGCTTGACGTCCGAATCCGGCAGGTGGTCGAGGGCCTCTGCCTCCGCCGAACGGAGCCCGCTGGACGTATGCGACTCAGCCCTGGCGAGCTGCCAGTCCTCGATGGTGTCCGAGTTGGACTGCAGCGGCTCACGCTGCCGCTTCCGATAGAGATTGATGTAGGTGTTCGTCAGGATCCGGTACAGCCAGGCCTTCAGGTTGGTCCCTGGCTTGTACTGATGGAATGCCGAAAACGCCTTGGTGTAGGCCTCCTGGACGAGATCCTCCGCGTCCGACGGGTTCCGGGCCATGCGCATTGCGGCCGAGTACAACTGGTCCACGTACTGCATGGCGTCGCGCTCAAACCGGGCCCGCCGCGCCTCCGGACTTTCAGTGGCGACGTCGATTTCCTCCGCCAGCTCCGCGGCCTGCGGCGCGCTGATCTCCGGCGCGCTGATGTCGTCGGCGGCGTTCCCTGCGTCCTCTTGCGTGGCCTCTAGGGCCGGATCCACGGTGCTCATTGCCTTCAAGTCTACTGTCACCCGCGGAACTGCCCTTGGGCCAGGGTTGGCGCCATAGGGAAGTTCGGCGGACTCCTCCAGCGGCACGTCAAATGCCGACACGTCAATAGGTCCCCGCAGCTCTACAGCGTCTTTCACCAAAGTCAAAGCTCCATCTCCACTCCACTTTCCCGCATGTCGGGCACTCGACACCCCGGGTGCTCCGTGCGCCCCAGGCCGCCAAAGCCCTGTCCGGCGGCACGTCTCCCGCGGACCGGTCCCTTGCGCAGGCTTCTGCGGCAAAAGGCCGTCCGGGACGCCGCCCAACCATGTTTCGATGCCGGCAACGGTCCAGGATTGCTGTCCCGGGGTGTTCCGGATCTGCAGTGCACAACGACGCCAAGCGGGCAAATATTCCGCAAAAGTGCAAGACTAGAACCGACTCCGCCGCAGTCACCGCGGCTCGTCCATCCAGGAGGAAATTCATGTCCTTTGTCCGTTTTCTCGCCCGGCCGATGCTGGCTTCAAGTTTCGTCCTCGCCGGCGTGGACAAGCTCAGGAATGCGGACGACACTGTGGAACAGTTGTCCCCCCTCCTGCGCCGCGCCGCGGAAACACTTCCGTTCCAGACCAACGAGAAGGTCCTGGCCCGGGTGATCGGCGGAACCCAGGTGGGCGCCGGCGTCCTGTTCGCCGTCGGCAAGTTCGCGCGGTTGTCCGCTACCCTCCTGGCCATCATCTCAGCGCTGAACGCGTTCGTTGAATGGCGCAGTGCGGACATCAGCAGCAAGGAAGGCCGGGACGCCCGCCGCAACCAGCTGCTCAAGAACGTCACCCTTACCGGTGGCGTGCTGCTGGCCTCCGTTGATACCGCGGGCAAGCCTAGCCTTGCCTGGCGCGCGGAGCACCTCGCAGCTGACGCCCGGAAAACGGCAAGCCACCTCGCCGCGGACGCCCGCAAGACCACCGGAAAGAAGCTGCACAAGGCCGACAAGGCAGTCCGCAAGGCCGTAGACCACGCGGTAGGGGCATAGGCTCGAATGACAGGATCCATCACGGACGCGCCCGCTGACCACACCGGCGCCGCTCCGCACTGGCCCGCGCCGTTTGCGGAGCAGCCGGTGGACGCCACCGTGCGCGTCCCCGGTTCGAAGTCACTGACCAACAGGTATCTCGTGCTTGCGGCGCTGGCCGACGGGCCCTCCCGCCTGCGTGCCCCGCTGCACTCCCGGGATTCCGCGCTGATGATCGGTGCGCTCCGGCAACTCGGCGCCGACGTCCGCGAGGTGCCGGGCGACAGTACCTTCGGCCCCGACCTCGAGGTGACGCCCATCCCGTCCGGTTCCGGCGCCCTGGACGTCGCCATCGACTGCGGCCTGGCCGGCACTGTCATGCGTTTCGTTCCGCCTCTGGCAGCCCTGCGCCACGGTGTCGCTGTGTTCGACGGCGACCCGCACGCCCGGGAGCGGCCGATGGGAACCATCATCGAGGCGCTGGCGGCCCTCGGCGTCACCGTTCGCGGCGACGCCGGCGGGACACCCTCTTCCCTGCCTTTCCGCGTTGACGGGACGGGAGAGGTCCGCGGCGGCCATCTCGTCATCGACGCGAGCGCGTCATCCCAGTTTGTCTCCGCGCTGCTGCTCGTCGGCGCACGCTTCACCGAAGGCCTGCACCTCGAACACTCCGGAGACGCTGTCCCAAGCCTTGACCACATCAACATGACCGTGGCCGTGCTGCGCGGCGTGGGTGTGGAAGTGGACAACTCCACTCCGAACCACTGGATCGTCAGCCCCGGGCCGATCCGTGCCTTTGATGAGAAAATCGAACAGGACCTGTCCAACGCCGGGCCGTTCCTGGCCGCGGCCCTCGCCTCGGGCGGCACTGTGCGGATCCCGGACTGGCCCGAACACACCACTCAGGTGGGCGATCTTTGGCGGAGCATCCTGACGGATATGGGCGCGGCCGTGACACTGCAGGACGGAACGCTGACCGTCACCGGAGGCAGCGAGATCACGGGCGCCGACTTCGCGGAAACGAGCGAACTGGCCCCCACTGTCGCGGCGCTCTGCGCCCTCGCCACCGGCCCGTCACGGCTTAGCGGCATCGCACACCTCCGCGGGCACGAGACAGACCGCCTCGCCGCACTCGTCACGGAAATCAACCGGCTGGGCGGAGACGCCGAAGAGACGGGCGACGGGCTGATCATCCGGCCCGCAAAGCTCCATGGCGGTGTGGTCCGCAGCTACGCTGACCACCGGATGGCCACTGCAGGCGCCATCCTCGGACTGGCCGTGAAGGGCGTCGAAGTCCAGGACATCAGCACAACGGCCAAGACCATGCCGGACTTCCCGCAGCTGTGGGCGGACATGCTCACACAGCGGACCGGCCGCACCCAGAGGAACAACGCAGGGACCAGCGGTGGCACGCAGCACTGAGTCCTGGGACGAATCCGACGTCCGGATCCGCCCGAACAAGAAGGGCTCCCGTCCGCGCACCAAAGACCGTCCCAGCCATGACGATGCCGTCACCGGACGCATCATCACCGTTGACCGTGGCCGGTATACGGCAGTGGTGGGTGAGGACTCCGGCGACGAGCGGACGATCATCGCTGCCCGGGCCCGCGAGCTCCGCCGCTCCCCCGTGGTGGCCGGCGACTTCGTATCCCTCGTGGGTGACGTGTCAGGTGCTCCGGACACGCTCGCCCGGCTCGTAAAGATCCAGGCCCGGAAAACGCTCCTGCGCCGGAGCGCGGACGACACTGACCCGATTGAACGCGCCGTGGTGGCCAATGCGGACCAGCTGGTCGTCGTGGTGGCTGCCGCCAATCCGGAGCCCCGCACCGGTTTCATCGACCGCGCGCTGGTGGCCGCCTACGACGCCGGCATCGAGCCGCTGCTGCTCGTGACGAAGGCAGACGTCAAGGACCCCACCGAGCTGCTGGACAACTACCGCCATCTCGACTTCCCCGTCATCATTAGCCGCACAGCGGACTCTGCGGCGTCGGGCATCGACGCCCGCTCCGATGATGGCTTGTCCGCACGCCTCGACCTTGACGCCGTCTCCCAGCTGCGCGCCCACCTGGACGGCAAGGTGACTGTCATGCTGGGCCACTCCGGCGTCGGCAAGTCCACCATGGTGAATGCATTGACCGGCGCGGAGCGGGCAACCGGCGGCGTTAACGCCGTCACGGGACGCGGCCGGCACACGTCGTCGTCGGCCCTCGCGCTCAAGCTCGCGGACGCGCCCACCGGGAGCTGGATCATCGACACCCCGGGGATCCGCTCGTTTGGCCTCGCGCATGTGGACCCGGACCGAATCCTGCATTCCTTCCCTGACCTGGAGCCCGGCACCGAAGCCTGCGAACGCGGCTGCAAGCACGATGCAACCGCCGTCAACTGCGGCGTGGATGCCTGGGTGGAAGCCGGCCACGCAGGCCCTTCCGGGCCTGCGAGGCTAGCGTCCCTGCGCCGCCTGCTGGGCACCGATCCGCGCATGGAGGCCCAGGAAGCCAAGGAACTGGGAAGCGTCAGCTAGTCTCCCCGGCGGCTCCGGCATGCGGACATCCCCGCCCCGCCGGTCCTTTGACGGTAGTTTGGAACCATGACCCAACCCGCTTCGAGCTACAACGATGACCTGCGACTGGCCCATGTACTGGCGGATTCCGTGGATGACCAGACCATGAGCCGGTTCAAGGCGCTGGACCTTAAGATCGAAACCAAGCCCGACCTGACGCCGGTCACGGATGCCGACAAAGCCGCCGAGGAGTCCATCCGGGGCCAGCTCTCCCGCTCCCGCCCCCGCGATGCCGTCCTCGGCGAGGAGTTCGGCAGTTCGGGCCACGGTTCCCGGCGCTGGATCATTGACCCCATCGACGGCACCAAGAACTTCGTCCGCGGGGTGCCGGTGTGGGCCACGCTGATTGCGCTCGTCGATGAAGGCGAGCCCGTGGTGGGTGTCGTCAGCGCCCCGGCACTCGGCAAACGCTGGTGGGCAGCCAAGGGCGCGGGCGCCTACATGGGGCGCTCCCTTGCCGCAGCCACCCGGCTGAAAGTCTCGAATGTCTCGAATCTTTCGGACGCTTCGCTGTCCTACTCGAGCCTCGGCGGCTGGAAAGAACGCGGGAACCTCGACGAGTTCCTCGCCCTCACCGAAGACGTCTGGCGCACCCGCGCCTTCGGGGATTTCTGGTCCTACTGCATGGTGGCGGAAGGGTCCGTGGACATCGCCTGCGAGCCGGAACTGAACCTGTATGACATGGCTGCGCTGGTGCCCATCGTCACGGAAGCCGGCGGCCGCTTCACCTCACTCGAAGGAACCGACGGTCCCTTCGGCGGCAACGCATTGGCCACCAACTCCATCCTTCATTCGGAGGTCCTCAAGCGGCTCAACCCACAGCTGGACGACCTGCTGTAGTTCGGTCCAACAAACTTTCCGAAGAATTATCGACGGCGGGCGCCCCCTCAGGAGGGCGTCCGCCGGCGTATGTTCGGCATTCCGGCCAGATGAAGCGGGGCTGTAACAAACCGCTTAACATTCACGTTGGCCTTTTCCATCGCCCGCCGGGATGTCCTACGCTCTTTACAGGTCACGAGTGCCAGCGCGAAACCCCGGTTTGCTGGCCGGCAACCCTCCATTCGCGGTGGGGTGCCCCGGGTGACGACCAGGCCGGTCCGGAACGGACCCGGCAAGCGCGGATCCCCGTCACAAAGGGGTCCTTTCACAGCGAGGTCCCATGACTACTGCAACGTTCTCCTCCAACACCGGCGCCGGCCTGCTCGACGATCGCATTGCCGCTGCCGGACGGCCGCTGGCCGCAGTTACCGGCGCCGAGATCCAGGCTCCGCTGATCCAGGGCGGCCACGTGCGTTACGCCAACCTCGATTACGGCGCGTCGGCACCTGCGCTGTCCGTGGTGTCGGCTTACCTCAACGAGATCCTGCCGTTCTACGCCAGCGTGCACCGCGGCGCGGGTTACGCATCGCAGATCAGCACGTCGGTCTATGAGAACGCCCGGAACATCGTCCGCGACTTTGTCGGCGGCCGCCCGGATGACTCCGTAATCTTCACGCGCAACACCACGGACTCCCTCAACCTGCTGGCAGGCTGCCTCCCGGTGGAGGACCACCACCACACGGGGGAAGTCCTGTACCTCGACATCGAGCACCACGCCAACCTGTTGCCCTGGCAGGGCGTGCCGCACCGCAGCGTGGTGGCATCCGCCACCCTCGAGGCCACCATCGCCAGCCTCCGGGCTGAACTGGAGCATGGCGACGTCAGCCTCCTCGCCGTGACCGGCGCCTCCAACGTCACCGGCGAAATACTGCCAATCCGCCGCCTTGCCGCGCTGGCACACGAGTTCGGCGCCCGGATCGTGGTGGACGCGGCACAGCTCGCTCCGCACCGCCGCATCAACATCGCCGCGGACGACGTCGATTATCTCGCCTTTTCCGGCCACAAGCTCTACGCGCCGTTCGGTTCCGGCGTCCTGGTGGGACGCCCTGACTGGCTCGACGCCGGCACCCCGCACCTTGCGGGCGGCGGCGCTGTCAGTGAAGCCCGGCTCGACGGCGTCAGCTGGACCACCGGCCCCGCCCGCCATGAAGGCGGTTCGCCCAACGTCCTGGGCGCTGCCACCCTGGCCCGCGCAACGCAGGTGGTCGCTGCCCTGGACCAGGAGCGCTGGCACGCCCACGAGGCGGCCATCCGGTCCTTCCTCGTCGAGGGGCTGCGGAGGATCGAAGGCGTCACCGTGCACCAGATCTTCTCGGACACCGACGCGGACAACGACACGATCGGCGTAGTGAACTTCTCAGTGGAAGGCTACGACGCCGGCCTGGTGGCGGCCTACCTTTCCGCCGAACACGGCGTCGGACTCCGCGACGGCCGCTTCTGCGCCCACCCGCTGCTCAAGCGCCTGGGACTTCCGTCCGGCTCCCTGCGCGCCAGCTTTGGCATAGGTTCGCGGCTCGAGGACGCCCAGCGGCTCCTCGCCGGCATCGAAGAACTGCGCCGCACCGGCCTCGGCTGGGACTATGTGGTGGACTCGGGACGCTGGGTTCCGGCCAACGACACCCGCAGCTACCCGGACTGGGCACCCAACACCCCCGGCACCGCCGGCGCGGCCCCCTGCGCGCTGGACTGATCCCGGCACTCCGCCAGGGTGCTCCATGCGGTAAATTCGAAGGGTAAATTTTCAGCCTGCCCTAAGGAGACGGCGCGTGGCACGCGGTGGCCCCAAACTCGACCAGTGGCGGCGTCAGGAACTCGGGCAGAGTTTCCAGGACGGCGGCGAACACTACCACCGCGTCCGTCCCGGCTACCCTGCCGAGTCCGCGGACTGGATCATTCCTGCCGGCGCCCGGACAGCTGCTGACATAGGCGCCGGTACCGGCAAGTTCACCGCCTTGCTCGTGGAACGCGGCCTGGCGGTCAGCGCCGTGGATCCCTCGCCGGACATGCTTGATCAGCTCCGCGTCGCCTATCCGGCAGTGGCGGCGCGTGAGGGCACCGCTGAGGACACGGGGCTGCCCGGCTCGGCCTTCGACGTCGTGACGGTGGCACAGGCATGGCACTGGTGCGAGCCGCTGCGGGCCAGCACCGAAATCGCCCGGGTACTGAGACCCGACGGAGTGCTCGGCCTGATCTGGAACCAGCTGGATACGTCAGTGCCATGGGTCCACAGACTCTCGCGCATCATGCACGCCGGCGATGTCCACAAGCCGGACTTCCGTCCGCCCATAGGCCCCGAATTCACGGGCCTGGAAAGCCACCTGACCCGGTGGGACGACCCGGTCACCACGGCCGACATCCTCGAGCTGACCAAGACGCGCAGCTACTATCTCGCCGCCAACGGGGCCACCCGCGCCAAGGTCACCGGAAACCTCGACTGGTACCTCCACGACCATCTGGGTCACGCCCGCGGCGAACTGTTGAGCCTCCCCTACCTCACCCAGACATGGCGGGCCGTCAGGGCGTGATGCCGCACCCGCAACGGGTAGGCTTGGATCTGTGAAGACCAGCACGCCATCCTCCTCGATCGAGGACTACGTCAAGGTCATCTACTCTTTCACGGAGTGGCAGGACAAACCCATTACGTCGACGCAGCTGGCCCAGCGCCTTGGCGTAGCCAATTCCTCGGTGTCCGAGATGGTCCGCAAACTCAAGGACCAGGGCCTGGTCCTTCACAAGCCCTACAGCGCCATCACCCTGACCCAGGAGGGCATGCGCCTGGCCCTTTCCATGGTCCGGCGGCACCGGCTCATCGAGACGTACCTGGTGCAGGACCTGGGGTACAGCTGGGATGAGGTGCACGACGAAGCCGAGCTGCTCGAGCATGCCGTCTCCGACACATTCATCGAACGGATGGCGGCCAGGCTCGGCAACCCGACCCGGGATCCCCACGGTGACCCCATCCCCTCCGCTGACGGCACGGTACAGATGCCGCTGGCCCACCGGATGAGCGAACTCGACGAGGGCCATACTGGCAGGATCACCCGGATCAGCGACGAAAATCCGGAGCTGCTGCGCTACTTGGCCGCCGAAGAGATCGACCTGGACTCCGACGTCGAGGTCATGGGGCGCAAACCGTTCGGCGGCGCCCTCGTGGTGCGTATCGCTTCGGCGGGCAGAAGCCGCGACTTTGATCTCGCCGACGAGGTCACCTCGGCACTGTGGGTGCAGAGCGAAGAAGTGCACCCGGGCTGCCGGATGGCCGGCTCCGGATGAACGGCCACGCCATCGCCGGGCGCCCCATGACTGCGGCAGCATGAAGGCTGCGTCGGCTGATAAAGGAACCGCAGTGACAGCGGCCGGCAGCCACGGCTGGCGGACCTGGGCCGCCGTCGCCGCGGGAGGGCTGGCGGGCACAGAGCTGCGGTACGGTCTCGGCGTGCTGTTTCCGGAGTCCGCCGGCGCCGTGCCGTGGACCACACTGGCCATCAACGTCGCCGGAAGCTTCGTCCTTGGCATGCTGACCACCATCTGGATCGCGCGGCCGCACACTGCCTTCTGGCTCCGTGCCGCCATCGGGCCAGGTCTGCTCGGATCCTTCACCACCTTCTCAGCGGTGGTTGCTTCAGTGGACCAGCTGGCTCGCGGTGGGCTCCACGCAGTATGGGTTCTCTACCTGTCCCTGTCCGTCCTGCTGGGCCTTGGCGCCGCGGCAGTAGGCTGGAAAGCCGGGAAAGCGTTCGGTGCAGGAAACTGGGGCAGTCCATGACGGCCGGATTCCTGGCTACGCCGCTGCTGGTGGGACTGTTCGGCATTGCCGGCGCCCTCATCAGGTTTGCCGCGGACACCTGGCTGGCCGGCAAGCCAACGCCCCGCCGCCACTGGCCCTGGGCCACGTTGCTGGTCAATGTCGCGGGGTCCCTTGTCATCGGACTGTCGATCGGTCTCAGCAGCCGCGTCGGACCGGAATGGCATGCAGCGCTGGCCACCGGACTGGCCGGCGGCCTGACCACCTTCAGCTCCTGGACCACGGCCACTGTCCGGCTGGTCAGCGAGGATCGGTACCCTGCCGCAGCGCTCAATGTCGGGATCAACCTCGTGGCCGGGCTGGCGGCCGCGGCGGCAGGCATCGCATTCAGCGGCGGGTAGTCCCCCGGAGGCGGGCCGGCCGCCCAGGCGGCGCCAGCACCGCCGTCGTGCTCCGCTTTCAGGCTTGCTGCTGCCGGACAGGGTTGCGGATTCCGACGGCCGAGGCGGCCGCCCCGAGCAACAGCAGCGCCGCCGTGGCAATCAGGGCCCGGTGCAGGCCCTCTGTCGTCAGGACCGGGCCGATGATGAACCCGGCAAAGGCGATGCACACGAGACCGGCAATCCTCGAGACGGCGTTGTTGACGGCCGAACCGACGCCGGCTTGGTCCTGCGGAACGGCACCGAGGATCGCCGTGGTGAGAGGCGCAACGGTCATTGCCAGGCCCAGACCGAAAACCAGCTGCCCGGGCAGCACCTGGGTCCAGTAGCTCAGTGGCGTGCCCACCGTCAGGGTGAGCAGGAAGCCCACTGCACACAGTGCCGGCCCGCATGCCATGAACCAGCGGGGACCGTGTTTGCCTGCCAAGCGGCCAAAAAATGACGCCGATACCATGAGGATCACGGTGGACGGCAAGAGCGCAAAGCCCGCCGTGGTCGCCTTCATGCCGCCGATCTGCTGGATGTAGATGCCCAACGCAAAGAAGCCGAGGGAGAATCCGCCGTAGATGGCTGCAGTGGCAACGTTGCCCCAGCCGAAGTTCCGGACGGTGAACATTCCCAGCGGCAGGATTGGTGAGGCCATCCGGGATTCGTGAACAAGAAACAGAATCAGGCACACGATGCCCGCGGCGAGGGGAAGCCAGACCTGCGGGCTGGCCCAGCCCGCCGTCCCCTGCTCGATCAGGGCATAGACCGGCCCGCCCAGTGCCCCGACTGCCAGCAGCGCTCCCGTAACGTCGATGCTGCTCGCCGGATCGGGCGCAGCGTCCGAGCTCCGCAGCTTCGCCAGCACCGGCCAGATGGCGGCAGCAGGGAGGACGTTGATGAAAAAGATGACGCGCCACGAGAGGAGATCCACGGACACTCCCCCGATCAGCGGGGCGACAATGGCGGCGGCGCTGGTCCAGGCAGACCACTTGCCGATCGCCGCACCCTGCGCGCTGTCGGAAAAGTGGCTGACGATCAGGGCCAGGGAGCTGGGAACCAGCAGCGCACCGGCGACTCCCTGCAGGCCGCGGCTTATCACCAGGACCTCCGCGGTCCACGCCGCACCGCAGAGAACTGACGTTGCGGCGAACCCGGCCAGACCCCATTGCAGCACCCTGGCGCGGCCGAAGTGATCCGAGAGTGAGCCGGCGGCGAGGATCAGGGCACCCAGCGTCAGGAGGTACGCGTCCACTACCCACTGCTGGATGGGCAGCCCGCCGCCGAGTTCCCGGCCTATTGCGGGGAGTGCAATGCTGACCACAAAGCTGTCCAGGATGGCCATGAACGACGCCACGATGGCCACCATGAGGACCTGGCGCTGCAGTCGGGTAGGAACAGCGCGGGAGGCTGCATCGGTCATGCTTTACCGTATCGTGGAGTGTGATGATTAGCAGACGCGATGCGGCAATTGCCCTTGATGTACCTATGGAAATGGCCCAGCGCCACGGCATTCCCAGCCGGCTGACGGAAGCCGAGCTGGGTGAAATCCTGGACAATCCCCCACAGTGGCTACTCCAGTCGCGGGCCAACCGCACGGGAAAGCGCCCGGTGTGGGTTCATCTGCGCTGCGACGTCTGTGGCTACGAGGAGGCCGCGAGGCCCAAAAAATGGTGGCCGGAGTTTACCTACGTCAGCTGCAGCCACCACAGCCCGGCTGACATTCCGGCACCGGCTGCGGGGTTCGTCAGAAGCGAATTCGACGGCGTGGGCAGCCGCTTCGTGGGCATCTCGGACGTTTCCGTCTGAGCCGCAGGTGCCTTCGCCGGGCAGTTACATTCGGCGCGAAACAGGCGTAATTTACGTAGGGAGGGGCACTCTCCTGCTCCTCGGACGAGGGAGCACGCCATGCCGGACAAGTCGCCGCACACGCATCAGCTGAAAAAAGCGGGCAAGACCATCAAACAAAAACGCGCGGACAAGAAAGCGAAGGGGCCCCTTGAGGGAGCCCCGGATCCCGTCGCGCATCTGAAGAAACGTTCATAGCCGCACGTAAATGCAATGAAGAGCGGGGCCGGTTCCGGCCCCGCTCTTCATGTTTGGCGGTCCCGCTCCCTTGAGCGGTCCTGGTGCCGTCCTAGCCGGGTTCCGCCATTTCCGCCGGGACGGCCACAATCTCCAGCTCGTGCCCGTCCCGCAGGACCACGATGACCATGGGTTCGCCGATGGCGTCGGCGAAGAGCAGCTTTTGCAGGCTCTCGGCGTTGCTCACCGGTCGCGATGCCGCCCTCAGCAGCACGTCGCCCACCTTCAGGCCGGCGTGCTCGGCAGGGGAACCCGAGAGCACTTCAACCACGCGCAGGCCGTCGCGCTGGCCGGTGCGGATCACCGCGCTGGGGCCGAGCCTGATGGGTGTGCTGATCACGCCCAGGTAAGCGCGGCGTACCCGCCCGTCAGCCAAAAGCGCGGCGATGATCCGTCGGGTGGTTTTATTGATCGGCACCGCCAGGCCCAGCCCCGCGCCGGCCACGGCGGTGTTGATCCCCACGATCCTGCTGCGGGCATCCGCCAGGGCACCGCCTGAACTGCCGGCGTTCAGGGCGGCGTCCGTCTGGATGACATCCTCGATGACCCTGCGGTTGCGCCCGGCCCAGACGGGGATGGCCCTACCCAAACCGCTGACCACGCCCGCCGTCACAGAACCTGCGAGGCCGAGCGGGTTGCCGACCGCGATGACCAGCTGACCCACACGGAGGGATTCGGCATCGCCGAATTCCGCGGGCGCCACGTGCGGCGCCCGGCCGCGGACCACGGCGAGGTCTGAAAGGGGATCCGCCCCCACCATTTCAAGGTCAGTCGCGGAGCCGTCCGCGAACACGGCACGGCCCTTCTGCGTTCCGGCGACCACATGGGCGTTGGTCAACAGGTAACCGTCTTCCGTAAACAGCACGGCGGAGCCGGCTCCCACCCGGAACCGTCCGTTGCGCCCGTTGCCTGTCATTTCGATCGCGGCGACGTGCGGCGTGACCGTACTGGCCACCCGGATCACCGTCTCGGAGTAGGAATCGAGGGGCCCGTCGTCTCTGTCAGGACCCGGTGAAGTTGCAGGCGCCGTGGACATGGCGCGCCTCCCTTGGCCGTTTCGTGCTTGGCGAAAATTGATTGGTATCTGGAACAACCCCTGCTGCGGCCCGGCTAGTCCCCGGCGGCCTACGCCGTCGGTGAACACCGGCGTAGGTCACATCGCCGCCCGAAGACAGCGCTTAAACGCGTACAGCCCGGACGCGGGTCCGGGCTGTACGTGTTCGGCTTTTATACCGTGGAGATGGGGGGAATTGAACCCCCGTCCGATGTCGTGTTGTCAGGGCTTCTCCGGGCGCAGTTTGCGTCGGATTTTCTCGGCCCCAGCCGTCCTGCAAACAGGCGGCTGATCCGGGCCCAGTCATCTAAGAGTCCCGTTTACCCCGATGACGGGGGCAAACAGCAGTGGCTATCTAAATGACGCCAGGATCCGGGGCGATAGCAGCCTCGGGCTGACGGACTGTCTTACTGCTTAGGCAGCAAGAGCGAAGTCAGTGCGCTTAGATTCGGCACTTATTGGTTTGCAGACAGCGTTTACGAGATAATTCTGCATCCTCGGCCCGCTTCACCTGTCGCGACTAACATCGTCGAAACCGATCATCCCCGTATTTTGTTACCAAACCGGCGGGAACCACAAGTTCCTGCCGGACTATTCATCATAACGCATCCGTCGGGCGAAAAATTCCTAGCCGCGGTTGCGTTCCCGCATCACGCGGAGCGCCTCGCGCTTGTCCTGCTGTTCCCTCAGGGTCTGGCGCTTGTCATATTCCTTCTTGCCTCGGGCGATCCCGATCTCCACTTTGGCACGGCCGTCCAGGAAGTACAGCTGGAGCGGCACGATCGTAAAACCGGACTCCCTGACCTTGTGCGAGATCTTGATCAGCTCCTCGCGGTGCAGCAGCAGTTTGCGGCGCCGGCGGGCGGCGTGGTTGGTCCAGCTCCCCTGGTTGTACTCGGGGATATGGATACCCTCCATCCACAGCTCGTCGTTGTAGAACGTGCAGAAGCCGTCAACCATGGAGGCGTGGCCCTCCCGGAGGGACTTTACCTCGGTGCCCATCAGGGCGATGCCGGCCTCGTAGGTGTCCAGGACATGGTAGTCATGCCGGGCCTTCCGGTTGGTGGCCACTACCTTACGGCCACTTTCTTTCGGCACGGTAGAACTCCTCAGATCTTTGAAAGTTGGGTGCTTCGGCTGTCGCGGAGCAAAGTCATTCCAGTGTACGGCAGTCGTTCGGCCGGTTGCGGCGGGGTCAGGGCATCACAGCAGGCGCATGGGGTCGACTGCTTCGCCGTTCAGCCACGTCTCAAAGTGCGAGTGGCAGCCGGTGGAGTTACCGGTGGTACCCGAGTACGCGATCAGCTGCCCCTGGCTGACCTGTTGCCCCACGGAAACCACGACGCTCGTGTTGTGGTAGAAAATCGTTGTCAGCGAATTGCCCTGGACCACGCCGTGGGAGATCTTGACGTTGTTGCCGCCGCCGTCGTCGGCCCAGCCGGCCGAGATCACGGTGCCGGCGGCGGGCGCATAGACGGGCGTGCCGCAGGCGGCACCGAAGTCGATGCCGGTGTGCATGTAGCCGCCGGCGCCGTAGAAGTCGATCGTGCCCGGCGGCGTTGCCCGCCAGCCAAAACCGGAGGTGATCGGGACGCCGGCGTCGAACGGGTGGCGGAGACCGAAGGCCGACGGCGGACCCGCCGCCGGCGGCACGTACGGCTGCACGATCCGGGCCCGGGCAGCGGCTTCCTCGTCACCGCGGGCGCGGGCAGCAGCCTCGGCCTGGGCGCGCGCCGCCGCTGCGGCGGCCTCGGCGATGCGCCGCTGTTCCGCCAGCCAGGCTTCGCGCAGCTTCCGGTCCCGTTCAACGATCTCGGCAGCAACTTTGTCCTGGCGCGCTTTGACTGCGGCAAGTTTGCTCTGGATGCCGGGTTTGGCAGCTTCGAGCTGCTTGTTCAGGCGTGCGGTGTCCGCGATGAGCTTGTCCACCCTGGCCTTCTTGGCAGCTGCCTCGTCGCGGGCGGCTTTTTCCTTCTCCAGGGCGGCGTCGGCCTTGGCCTTCAGGTCCTGGATCTCCGCCTCAACAGCTTCCAGCCGGGCCTGCGAATTCACGTTGGTCGCATTTTGCTGGCTCAGCTTGTCCATGGCGGAGTTCTGGCTGCGCATGGCCTGGTCTGCAAGGTCGATGGTGTCGGTGAGGCTGCCGGTGTTGTTCGAGCCGAAGAAAAGCGTCAGGTTCGAAGGCACACCGCCGGACTTGTACGCCTGGGTGGCGATCTGGCCGATCAGCTTCTTGGTGCTGGCAATTTTCTGTTTGTCGGAATCAAGCTGCTGGGTGATCTTCGCCTTGTTTTGCTGGGCCAGATCCACGCGGGCAGCAAGGGCTTCCACCTCTTTCACCGCACTCGCCACCCGGCCCTGGGCCTCGAGCAGCGCCTGCTGGGCGCCGGGGA
This sequence comes from Arthrobacter sp. P1_B11, assembly GCF_056406715.1. Taxonomy (NCBI): domain Bacteria; kingdom Bacillati; phylum Actinomycetota; class Actinomycetes; order Micrococcales; family Micrococcaceae; genus Arthrobacter; species Arthrobacter sp. P1_B11. The sequence goes on along the minus strand of NZ_JBFTZQ010000001.1, from coordinate 275,329 downwards.
GCTGGCCACGGAAAATGACCAGGTCTCCCGCTGCTTTGGAGATCTTCGCATCAACGAACTCCAGGGACTGCTGGACGCGGGCCGCTTCGTCCTTGAGCGCGGCCTGCTGGTCTTCCAGGTCGCCGGCAAATGCGGGGGCCGACGATCCGAGCCCGGCGGCCAGCACCACCGCGAGTGCGGCGCTGATGATCCTGCGTTGGCGTCCCGAAGGGACGCTCGGCAGCTGCCGGCCGGGCTTTGCAATCATGGGCGTTCCTTCGATATGCATGGCCTATACCCTCAAGTATCGGCGGAGGGTCAACAGAGATGAAGTACCGGCCAGAACTACGCCCAGGCCGATGAGCGCCGGCGCCAGCAGCAGGGTCTGCGCTGGGGAGATAAATGCAGTGTCCGGGTACTGCTTGGACATGTATTCGCCGAGGAAGAAGTGCGCCACCGCCCAGAGGGTGCCTGACGCCAGCGCTGCACCGATCACGGCGGCGATGACGCCCTCCAGGATGAACGGCAGCTGGATCACCGTCTTTGACGCGCCCACGAGTCTCATGATCCCGGTCTCGCGGCGCCGGCTGAAGGCTGACAGCCTGATGGTGGTGGCAATGAGCAAAATCGCGCACACCGTCATGACGCCGGCGATGCTCACAGCCACCAGGGATGCTGCGTTCATGACAGAAAACAACCGCTCCAGGACCTGCCGCTGGTCAATGACCGTTTCCACCCCGGGCTGCGAGGAGAAGGTTTCACTGATGATCTGGTACTTTTCCGGATCCTTCATGTTGATCCGGAAGGACGCAGGAAGCTGGTCCGGGGTGACGGAGTCCACGATGGGAGAGTTCGAGAACTGCTCCTTGAAATGCTTGTAGGCGTCGTCCTTGGACTCGAACTGGAAGTCGTTGATGTACTGGGAAACGGCCGGTGACTCAAGGAGCGTCCGCAAGTTGTCCTGCTGCTCAGGCGTCGCTGAACCCGAAGCGCAACCGGCCGCCGTCGAACCTTCACCGCAGAGGAAGACCGCTACCTGGACTTTGTCGTACCAGTAGCCCTTCATCTGGTTGATCTGCAGCTGGAGCATGCCGGCGGCGCCGACGAACGTGAGTGACACGAAGGTAACCAGGATGACCGAAACCACCATGGACATGTTCCGGCGCAGGCCGCTGCCGATTTCCCCGAGGATGAACTGGAGCCTCACAGCCGGCCCTCCCCTGAACGGTTGGATGTATGCCTTTCCGGCGACACGTTGCGTGGGTCGTCCGGCGCGGGGAATCCCCCGCCGGCCTCCTCCCGGCCACTGGCATCGCGGAGCCTGCGGGACTGGCCGACGATCGGAATCATCGACGTGTACAGCGCGCGGGCTTCGTCGCGGATGACCACGCCGTTCTTCAGCTCTACGACGCGCTTGCGCATTTCATTCACGATGTCGTCGTCGTGCGTGGCCATGACCACGGTGGTGCCGTTCTGGTTGATCTTGTCCAGAACGCCCATGATCCCCATGGACGTGGTGGGATCGAGGTTGCCGGTGGGCTCGTCGGCCAGCAGGATGCCGGGACGGTTCACCACGGCGCGGGCGATTGCCACGCGCTGCTGCTCTCCGCCGGAGAGCTCGTGCGGCATGCGCTTCTCTTTCCCCTCCAGCCCCACGGTCTTGAGTACTTCGGGGACGGTGTCCCGGATGACGCTGCGGCTTTTGCCGATGACCTGCATGGCGAAGGCGACGTTCGCGAACACGTTCTTTTGCGGGAGCAGGCGGAAGTCCTGGAACACGACGCCGATTCCGCGGCGCAGCCTCGGAACGCGCCAGCTTGAGATGTTGGCGACGTTTTGCCCTGCGACATAGACGGTGCCGGACGTGGCGCGGTCTTCCTTGAGCACCAGGCGCAGGAACGTCGACTTGCCGGATCCGGATGCGCCGACAAGGAAGGCAAATTCACCACGGTCGATTTCAAGGGTGACAGAGTCCAGCGCGGGCCGGGTTGTCTGGTCGTAGACCTTGGTGACATTTTCGAATCGGATCATGACCCTATGTACCCTGCAGGACACGGCCCTGTGGGCCTGGTCTGCAACCGGTGCGGGGGCTTTCTCTTGGGGGAAGGAGAGCTCCGGCTTCTCGACTATACCTACGGGGGCAGGAACTCCCGGGTGAGTCAGAGGGGCGTGTCGCAGTATAGGTCGCAGTATAGAAACCGGAGGCCGGGCGGCTGGTGGGCGGCCTCCCGTCCGTCGCGCAGCCACGCCCGCGTTGCCGGCCGGCCGGCTCGCCTACTTGTCGGCGTTGCGGTTGTCGGTGCGCCAACGGATGCCGGCCTCGATGAAGTCGTCGATTGCGCCGTCGAACACTGCTGACGTGTTGCCCACTTCGTGTTCGGTCCGGAGGTCCTTGACCATCTGGTACGGGTTCAGGACATAGGAGCGCATCTGGTCGCCCCAGGATGCTTTGACGTCACCGGCGAACGCCTTCTTCTCGGCGTCCTCCTGTTCTTTCTTCAGCAAAAGGAGGCGGGACTGGAGCACGCGCAATGCAGCGGCGCGGTTCTGCAGCTGTGACTTTTCATTCTGCATCGACACCACAGTGCCGGTGGGGATATGTGTCAGCCGGACGGCAGAGTCGGTCGTGTTGACCGACTGGCCGCCGGGGCCGGAGGACCTGAAGACGTCCACCCGGATCTCATTGTCCGGGATGTCGATGGAGTCGGTCTGCTCGATGAGCGGAATGACTTCCACCGCCGCGAAGGACGTCTGGCGGCGGCCCTGGTTGTCAAAGGGGCTGATCCGGACCAGCCGGTGTGTGCCGGCCTCGACGCTCAGCGTGCCGAAAGCGTACGGTGCATTGACCTCGAAGGTGGCGGACTTAAGCCCGGCTTCCTCTGCATAGGAAGTGTCCATGACGGTAGTGGGGTATCCATGCCGCTCGGCCCAGCGCAGGTACATCCGGAGGAGCATTTCCGCGAAGTCGGCAGCATCGACGCCGCCGGCACCCGAGCGAATGGTTACCACGGCCTCGCGCTCGTCGTATTCGCCTGCGAGGAGGGTGACGACCTCAAGCTCCTTGAGGGACTTCCTGATCGACTCGAGCTCCGCGGCGGCCTCGCCCATCGAATCGGCGTCGTCCTCGTCCTGGCCCAGCTCCACGAGGACCTCAAGGTCGTCGATGCGGGAGACCAGCGTGTTCAGCCGCTCAAGTTCTGACTGGCGGTGCGACAGCCGTGAGGTGATCACCTGAGCGGCTGCGGGGTCATCCCACAGATTCGGTTCGCCGGCGCGCTCGCTCAGTTCTGCGATGTCTTCCTTCAGCGCCTCCACGTTGGTGACGTTCTCAATGGAGGTGTAGGTGGCGCGCAAGGCGCGGATCTCTGCAGAAAAATCTATTTGAGCCATGGTGGTTTAAGCCTACGCTATCCGCCTCCTTCGGCCGGACGGTGGGATGGGCGGTAGGTGCGCGCACGTCAGCGAGTGAGCCTGGACCGCGCGGTGGAGGCCGCTTCAATCCGTATGCCGTCCGGCACGAGGAAGTTGGCCACCGGAGGATGCACCGCCGCGCTGAGAACCACGACGGCGGTGGCACCGTCAGGCGTGCCGGTCGCCGGAGCGACGGCCAGCCCGTCAAAGCGCCCGAACGCACCGTTCCGGCTGAGGTAGTCAGAGGCGACGTTCCTGATGCGGTCCCCACTCAGCACGGCCGAAGGAGTGCCCCCGGCCGATTCCACCTGGCCCAGGGTGTAGCTGCCCGCGGCGGCAACGGACGCACCGTCCGCCAGGGACAGGAGCTTCTTGTGCTCGATGTAGAGGCTGGACGCGGCCATCACCACGGTGCTGACCAGGAGTGCCAACATGACGAATCCAATGATGAGCACGGTCATCTGCCCGTCTTCGGGCCCGGCGGCTACGCTGCCCTCAGCGGCGGCGGACGGTCGGCGCAGTACGGGGACACTCAACGGAACCTGCCCACAACTTGGGTCGCCGAGGCGTTCAGCTGGCTGGCGTTGAGGTGGAATGCTTCGCTGAAGGGGACAAAAGGCAGAGGCACGCTGAGATGGACCGTCACGGTGACCGCAGATCCCGCGGCCATGCAGTCCCCACGATCACAGCTCACTTCCACGCGGGCGTTTTCGGCGGGATGGCCGTAGTCCGCGATGGCCAGGACGGCTGCCTGCTCTGCTGCTGCCCGACCGGCCGGTTCGTCGGGTTGGGCCACGAAAACCTTAGCCGCCTGGTCTGCCGCGCCGACCACCGCGAATGAGCCGCCCTGGATCTGTGCCACGGTGATGATGAAGTACACCACCGGCACCATGAGGAGCAGGCCCAGGAACGTGAACTCGACGACAGCACTCCCCCGGTCCTCCAAGTCGGGCCCGCAGGACGGCTGCCGCGTTGCAGTGCCAGGCCCTGCATCCAGGACGGATTGCGCCCGCAGATGCGGGTCGGCGCCGTTCCCGCTTTGTTCCGGGACCCGGCGGTCAAGGCACAGCGCTTCGCGGAGGCGGCGCACGATTGGCCTTGTTAGGGGGCCAGTTAGAGTACCAGGCCGTGACCGGCGCCCGGACGGCGGCGACAATTCCCGCCTGGACCGTTCGGCTGCGGATGGCCGCTCAGTTGTTGATGGCCGCATGGCCCCTGACCTCCAGCAGGTCCCGCGGGCCGATCAGACCGATCACCGGCATCGGCGCCCGTACCGTTACTTCCAGTGTGCGCACGCCCTGAAACGTGACTTCACTTGTCTGTATGTCCTGGGCGAAGTCGGCGTTAAGCGCAGTCCCGATGAGTTCGCCCGTGCGTTGCCGTGCATCAATGGCGCTGCGGTCCGCCAAGGTCCCGTACCGCGCGCCCGAAGCCGCGGCGTCGATCAACGTATTACGGACATGCAGCACCAGTGCGAGCTGAATGATGGCCAGAAAGAACATCGTGAGCAGCCCGCCCACCAGGACGAAGTCGACGACAGCAGAACCACGCTCGCGCTCGGAGCCGTCCGCGGCACCCAGGATCACGAGCTATTTTCCGACCGTGTCCATGGCCTGGTTGAACATTGCTTCAAGTGCCGGTCCGGCGAGCGCAAGCAGCGCAGCCACGAGCACCGCCGACATGAGGGTAATCATGACCCAGCCTGGAACGTCGCCCCGCTCCGCGTGATCGCTGTGGACCGTTTGGTCGCCGGGAGTCGGGAGCCTCGAGGCCGTCGGTCTCCTGACGCGAGCCATCAGCGCGCCGAAAAGTGCGATTCCGTGCTTGGCTATGAATGTCATTTACTTCCCGTTTCTTTGCGATAGCGGTTGCTGGTTAGAGGAATTCGGTCTTCTGCAGGGAGGTCGGGTAGGGGCGGCATCAAAGGCTCAGGCTCAGCGCAGCGAGGCCGGGGAACACGGCGAAGACAACCGTGAGCGGCAACACTCCAAAGACCAGGGGAACCATCATGGCGATTTCTTTCTTTCCGGCGGACTCCATCAATTCGCGCTTGGCGGTGTCCCTGACGTCCTGCGCCTGGGCCCGCAGGACGTCAGCCAGGGGCGTGCCCCTCTCCACCGCGACGAGGATGCCGTCGACAAAGCGGATCAGCGGTCCGAGGTCCGTCCGGGCGGAGAACTCTTGAAGCGCTTCCACCAAAGGCTTGCCGGCACGCGTTTCTGCAAGCACTTTTTCGAACTCCTTGGACAGCTCTCCGCGGGCGCTTCTGCAGACCCGGTCCAGAGCACCGGTGGCACTTTCCCCCGCGCCCACAGCGAGCGCCATCAGCTCGGCAAGGCTCGGAAATTCAGCCATCATCCTGGTTTCCCGTTTTTTGATCTGGACTCCCAGCCAATAGTCACGGAAGAGGATTCCGCCCAGCGCGCTTCCGGCCGAAGCCACGACGGCCAGCACCGGACTAAATCTGCCGGCCGCGGCGCCCAAGGCGATGATGCCGACAGCCGCCACGAACCCGGACACAGCCCAGAGCAGTTGTTCGGCACGGAAATGAACAGGCGATTTGCTGATCCCGGCCTGCGCCAGTTTCCGGGCAAGCGCGGAGGTTCCAAGGTTGAACCTGGCCAGCTTCGCCATCCCATCCCTGATAATGGGACGCACAATACGTTCGAGCGGTCCGAAGGGCGTGAGGTTGTGGTCGGCAGCCCTCAGCAGGCGGGACTCCATGTTCTGGGATTTGAGCTGCGGTTCGATGCGTTCGACAAAGGTGGTGGGCCGCATGAACGGGAGCCGGACTAGCAGGAGCCACAGTCCGGCGCCAAGAACTATGCCGCACACGACAGCGGCGGCCGGGACGGTCGTCATCGCAGAACCCTCTCTTCCTCGGGCAGAGCACCGATCCGCAGCATGATGGAGTAGCAGACCAAGGAGACCACCAGCCCGCCGAGCAGGACCCCGGCCCCCATGGGGGTGTTGTAGGCGGCAACCGCTTCCGGGCGGCTCGCCAGCAACACCATCACGATCCATGGGGCGGCTACTGCGAGCCGGGCCGCGTTGACGGTCCAGGACTGCCGGGCTTCCAGTTCACTCCGGGTCCTGGCACTTTCGCGGAGGAACTCAGCCAGGGTCCCGAGCAGCTTGCCGAGATCCGAGCCTCCGACTTCCCTCGTGAGCCTGAGCGCCTCGATGATGCGATCGGCGACCGGATCAGCCAGGCGTTCCTTTAGTTTGTTCAGCGAGGCATCGAACTGGCCGCCCGCCCGATAGTCGGAGCCGAAGTCGCGGAACACGTGGCGGAGTTCCTCCGGCCCTTTCTCCCCCAGCTGAATAAGAGCTTCGGGCAGTGACAGCCCTGCCCTGATGGCGGATCTGAGGTGATCCACCACGTCTGGCCACAACCGCCGCAAAACTGCCGTCCGGCGTCGGGCCCTCCATCTGACCACCACCAGCGGAAGCCAGGCCCCGAACAGACCGAAGCAGAAGGAAATCGGCCACGATTTACTCAGGACGAAGAACACCAGGGTTACGAATAATCCGAGCCCCAGGCAACTGCCGACGAGACCTGCCCCCGTGACCCTTTCAATGCCGGCGGCAAGCAGCAAATCCTGCAGGCGGCTGGTCCGGGGGTCGCGCTTGGCGGCCGCAGGCTGCTCCCAAGCCGACCACCAGATCAGGAACAGTCCCGCCCCGGTCAGCACGCCAAGCAGCGGCGCCGTCAACGGGACTCCAAGAGGGCCGCGACGTCGTAACCTGCCCTCGCGAACTTTTCGGCTGCGGGCATCGAGCTGGCCTTTGGCTGAAGCTGGCCGTCGGTCACGGAGAAAACCATGGACGACTCAATGATGCCGTTCTCGACGCGCCTGCCGAGGGAGAGGATCTCCGTCACCTGCCTGCGACCGTTCGCCTGCCGGCTGCAATGGACCACGAGGTCAATGCACGAAGCCACAGTCGGGACAACAAAGGCGCTAGATATGTTGTCGCCCGCCAGCAACGGAAGCGTGCAGATCTTGGTCACCGCGTCGTGCGCAGAGTTCGCGTGGACCGTGCACATGCCAGGAAGCCCCGAATTCAGGGCAATGAGCATATCGAGGCTTTCTGCTTCCCGGACCTCTCCGACCACCAGTCGGTCCGGCCGCATTCGGAGGGCCTCTTTGACCAGCCGCCGCAGCGGTATTTCGCCCTCGCCCTCGAGGTTGGGCTGGCGGCACTGAAGTCCCACGACGTCGCGCAGCGGAAACTGGAGTTCAAAGATTTCCTCCACCGTGATGACCCGCTCACGGCTGCCGATGCTGGCGGCCAGGCAGTTCAGCATGGTCGTTTTACCCGCCTGGGTGGATCCTGACACGAGAATGTTGAGGCCGCTGGCCACCGCTGCACCAAGAAACCGAGCAGACTGGGGTGTCAGGGTCCCCAGCTCAACCAGGTGCTCAAGGCGGCTCGCCTTGACCACGAACTTACGGATATTGATGGCCCAATGGCGTCTCGTCACGTCCGGGATGACCACGTGGAGCCGAGACCCGTCCGGCAGCGCTGCATCCACAAACGGTGAGGACATGTCCAGGCGCCGCCCAGAACTCTTCAGCATTCGCTCCACGAGGTCCCGAACCTGCTGGTCCGTGAGGCTGAGCGACGTCAGCTCGGACTCGCCGTTCCGGGCCACGTAAATTTCGGTGGGGGCGTTCAGCCAGATTTCCTCGATGTTCGGATCATCCAGAAGAGGCTGCAGGGCACCGAAGCCGGCAACCGCGTCGAAAACGAACCTGCGGGCCAGCTCCAAAGGGCCGAGGGGCGGAAGCGGTCCCATCAGGGCACGCTCGTCGTAATCGCTCACTGCCGCGTCCACCAGCCGCCTGACCTCGCCGGTCTGCCGCAGCGGATCAAGACCACGTCTGCGAATCAGCTCCCGGACTTCGTCCTCGACTATCCGTACAGCATCCATGCGTTCCCCCGAACGACTGCCGCCCCCAGCGGAGACAGTCCAATTGGGTTAAAGCTAAAGGATGGCGACCCCCGAATGAAGTCATATGGGGGAAGTTGTGGATAAACAGGAACTACGGTCCGGCCGAGAGGCAGACAGCCAACTGGAGGTCTGCATTCGCGGCGGCACGCAGCTTCGCAATAAAATTGCTCATTGTGTCAGCAATCCGGATCCTGGAAACGCCAGAAAAGCGCCCGCTCGCAGACCGCGGGCCGCTGACGACGAGTCCATATCAACCTGAAATCCAAGGACTGCGGGCTATCGCGGTCGTCATTGTCGTGCTGTACCACCTCTGGCCACGCCGATTGACTGGCGGCTATGTCGGCGTCGATGTCTTCTTCGTCATTTCCGGCTTTCTGATCACTTCGCACATGTATCGCGAAGTCCGGGACGGCTCAAAAGTAGGACTCACTCGGTTCTGGGCCCGGAGGATCCGTCGGCTGCTCCCCGCTTCGATACTGGTCCTGCTGGTGTCACTGCTCGGAGTCTTCTTGTGGGTCCCCACGACTCTCTGGGAAGTTGCTGCCCATCAAATCGGCGCCAGTGTCCTGTATGTCCAGAACTGGATCCTTGCCAGCGACTCCGTTGATTACTCGGCACAGCATAACGACGCCTCAGCCGTCCAGCACTACTGGTCGCTCTCGGTGGAGGAGCAGTTCTACTTCGTCTGGCCCCTCCTGGTGGCGGCGCTGCTGTTCGTTGCCGGACGGCCCCCGGTCGCCAGGCGTTTGGGCCGTCTTGGCTCACCCAGAGCCATGATGATTGCAGGTATCACGGCAGTCGGCACCGCATCGCTGGTCTATTCAATCGTTCTGACGGCACTAAATCCCTCGGTCGCCTACTTTGCAACCCCCACCCGCGTCTGGGAATTCGCCGCCGGCGGCCTGATGGCCCTCGTCTTCAATGGAAGGCAATACTCCGGACGGCTGTCCTCGGCTCTCGCCTGGGCCGGACTGCTCCTGATCGCCTTTTCGGCGCTCACGTACGACGGCGGCACCCCCTTCCCCGGTTGGACGGCCGTGGTTCCCGTGGCCGGAACAGCCCTCGTACTGGTCTGCAGCGGGAACACTGCGGTCATGAACGCGCGTTGGTGGCTCTCCCGGAAGCCCATGACGTTTTTGGGCGATGTGTCCTACGGCCTATATCTCTGGCACTGGCCGCTGATCGTCATCGTCCCGTTCGTCCTTGGCCACGCGCTGACCACACCAGAAAAATTTCTGCTTTTGCTGGCATCGATCCTTCTGGCATGGATCACCAAGCTGACCGTTGAGGATCCGTTGCGCCGCGGCCGGGCACTCAAGACTTCCCCGCGGGCCTACGCCTTCACGGCAGGCGGCATGATCCTCACCGTCGCGTTGTGTTTTGGCCTGACGGCATCCGCCTACTCAACGCCGAGCGCTGACCGTGCGGCTGAGCTTGGAGACTGCTACGGACCTGGAGCACTGGTTCCGGCTAATGGCTGCGGTCCGGTCGTAGGCAAGGAGTCACCGAGCCCCGCACCCGCGCTTGTGGCCAAGCAGAATACGCAGCCCCTTCACCCGGGGTGTCAGGCCGACGCCGTCGGGACTGACATCGTGAGTTGCGATTTGGGGGTGGACGCCGCACAGGCGCGGGAAACAGTGGCCGTGGTCGGTGACTCCCACGCGACAGCCTGGTTCCCCGCCCTTGAGACGCTGGCAAAAGACCGCGGCTGGCACATCAAGACCTACACCAAGAGCTCCTGCCCCGTCACGGCCGCACTTCGCGTCCAGCCGGGGGAGAAGACCGATTCAAATCAACGTGACTGTTTCGCTTGGGGACAAAACGTGACTGACGAACTGGTGGCGGACAAGAAGATCACCACCGTCTTCGCCGCTTCCTACTCCACTGCCTTTACGTTCATGTCCCCAGACAACAAGAAGCTGCAGAACCCCGCCGTCGACGGATTCGCCGAAGTGTGGCGTCACTGGATGACCGCGGGCAAGCGTGTAGTGGTCTTCGATGACGTTCCGCGGACCAACGGCGAGTACGTTCCTACCTGCCTCGCACGCCATCAAAATGCACTTGATTGCGCCGTTCCAGTCGGCAAGGCGTATCCCGCCGGCACTGCCATCACCAACGCCGCAAAGGCCATGGCTTCCGAGGGCGTGCACCGCATCAACCTTCGTGACCAGTTTTGCGACAAGGCCCTTTGCTACCCTGTTGTGGGCTCCATGATTGTCTACAGGGACTTCTCCCACGTCAGCGCTGAGTATGCACGGGCACTCGCTCCGTACATAGCCAAGCAACTCCCCAAGCCCTAGCCGTCCGGGCCATCCTGCCCGGCAAGCAACGGAACAATCAGGCTTTTCCTGCGTAGCCGAACGGGTTTGAACTCTGCCAGCGCCAGTGGTCCCGGCACATCTGTGCAAGGTCCCGGTGTGCAGACCAGCCCAGGTCGGCCAGAGCCGCCGAGGCGTCGGCGTAACTTACTGCCGCATCGCCGGGCCGCCGGGGTGCGAACTCGTACGGAATGGGATGCCCGGCCGCGGCGCCGAAGGCCTCGATGACTTCCAGCACCGAGGACCCCCTTCCGGTCCCGAGGTTCCACCGGAAAGCGCCGGTCTTGGTCTCCAGGTAGTGCAGGGCGGCCAGGTGGCCGGCCGCGAGGTCCATGACGTGGATGTAGTCCCGCACTCCTGTGCCGTCGGGTGTGGGATAGTCGTTGCCGAACACCATGACCTTCTCCCGGCGGCCCACCGCCACCTGGGCCACGAACGGCAGCAGGTTGTTGGGAATGCCGTGCGGGTCTTCACCGATCCGCCCGGATTCGTGCGCACCCACCGGATTAAAGTACCGGAGCAACGCGATACTCCAGCGCGGGTCCGCCGCGCTTAGGTCGGAGAGGATGTCCTCGATCTGTTCCTTGGTCCTGCCATACGGATTGGTGGCGTCCAGCGGCGACTTCTCGATCAACGGGACGTGCTCCGAGGCGCCGTACACCGTAGCGGACGAGCTGAAGACCAGCCGCCGCACGCCCGCCTTCTCCATGCTCTCCAGCAGGTTCAGCGTGCCCACAACATTGTTCTTGTAGTACCAGAGGGGCTTCTCGACTGACTCCCCCACCGCCTTGAGGCCGGCAAAGTGGATGACGGCGTCGAAACCGCCTTCGGCAAACACGCCGTCGACGGCTTCCACGTCCAGAAGGTCGCCCTCCCGGAAATCGATCCTCCCGCCGGTGAGCTCCTCGACGCGGCGCACCGCCTCGACACTGGAATTCATCAAGTTGTCCAGCACCACCACCTCATGCCCATCCTCAAGCAGGCAAAGTGCAGTGTGTGATCCGATATAGCCGGCGCCCCCAGTGACCAAAACTTTCATGGCCACAAGTCTAGGGCAGCTGACTACTACTGCTTCATCGGCTCGGGCTTTCCTGCCTTCCGCGGTAAAGTGGCGCGTTGTGTCGCCAACCCAAACCGTAGAATCGCCTGAAGTGCACCAACGCGCGACCAGCCGTCAAGCGAAAAGCAGCCAGTTTCGGCCGGAGATTCAGGGCCTGCGGGCCGTCGCTGTCCTCTGTGTTGTGCTCTACCACTTCTGGCCGCGTGCCCTGACCGGTGGCTACGTCGGTGTCGATGTCTTCTTCGTCATTTCGGGGTATTTGATCACCTCCCACATTTACCGCGACGTTCGCGATGGATCTCCCGTAGAGCTGCTCAAGTTTTGGGCCCGACGGATCCGCCGGTTGCTTCCTGCATCAATGCTTGTGCTGCTGGCGTCGTTACTGGCAGTTTTCCTGTGGGTTCCATCGCCCCTTTGGGAAGTGTCCGCGCGGCAGATAGGGGCCAGCGCACTTTATGTACAAAACTGGATTCTCGCCAAGGACTCCGTCGACTATTCCGCTCAGCACAACGACGCCACGGCCGTCCAGCATTACTGGTCGCTCTCGGTCGAGGAGCAGTTCTATTTCTTCTGGCCGCTCCTACTGATGGCCCTCCTGTACATCTCTCGAAGGCCCGCCTTCGCCGTCGGCATGAGGCGGCTTGCAGCCACCCGTACGACAATGGTTGCAGGGATTGGTGCATTGGGCGCGGCCTCGCTCACCTACTCCGTCGTCCTCACTGCACAGTCGCCGTCAGTCGCCTACTTTGTAACACCAACGCGTGTGTGGGAGTTTGTCGCCGGAGCGCTGGCAGCCCTCCTCCTCTACGGGCGGCAATTCTCCGGGCGGCGGGCTTCCGGCCTGGCGTGGACGGGCCTCGCGCTGATCGCATTTTCCGCCGTCAATTACGACGGCGGCACGCCCTTTCCGGGGTGGACGGCACTTGTCCCGGTGGCCGGCACGGTACTTGTTCTTCTCTGCAGCGGAAACAGCGGGGCTCTTCACCCTCGTTGGTGGTTATCCCGCAAACCCATGACCTTCCTGGGGGACGTGTCCTACGGTCTCTATCTCTGGCACTGGCCATTAGTCGTGGTGGCGCCCTTTCTCCTTGGCCATACACCAGCGCTGCACGAAAAGATCGCGATACTTCTGGCATCCGTGGGACTGGCTTGGGGCACTAAGATAGCAATCGAGGATCCCGTGCGCCGCGGACCGCTTTTGGCCAACTCGCTAAGATCATACTCATTCAGTGCCATCGGTATGGCGCTGACGGTGGCGCTATGCTTCGGATTAACCGCGTCCGCCTACACGTCGCAGAACGGCGACCTCGCCGCGGAACTCGGCGTCTGCTACGGACCAGGCGCGCTGAATCCGGCCAACGGTTGCGGGCCTGTGCCAGGAAAGCAACCTCCCAGTCCCACGCCCGCGCAAGTGGCAAAGCAGAACAGTGAGCCTCTTCATCCGGAATGCCAGGCAGGTCTTGCCGGAGCGGACGTCGTAAGTTGCGAGCTGGGCGTCAGCCCTGCCCAGGCCCGCGAGACAGTTGCAATTGTGGGCGACTCACACGCAACGGCCTGGATCCCTGCGATTGAAGCGCTGGCCCAGAACCGCGGTTGGCACATCAAGGCCTACACAAAGAGTTCCTGTCCCGCCACGGCAGCGCGTCGCGTGTTGGCCTCCGAAAAAAACGACGCGAACCAGCGCGACTGTCTCGCCTGGGGCCGAAAGCTCAATGACCAGCTCCTCGCCGACAAGACGCTAACAACGGTTATCACTGCCGCCTATTCCACCGCGTATACATACAAGTCCCCGGAAGGCCAGAAGCTCCAAGATCCGGGGCCTGACGGATTTTCCCAGGAATGGCGACGATGGATGACCGGGGGCAAACGCGTCGTCGTCTTTGATGACGTTCCGCGAACTAGTGGGCAATCCGTTCCCACCTGTCTGGCGAAGAATACCGGCAATACCACAGCGTGTGCCGTTCCGGTGGGGCAGGCACTTCCCCCTGGTGCGGCTATAACACGGGCCGCACAATCCATGGTTCGGCAAGGCGTCAAACGGCTCTCTCTGCGCGACCTCTTTTGCGACAACTCCACGTGCTATCCCGTAATAGGTTCCATGATCGTCTACAGGGATTACTCCCATCTGAGCGCCGAGTATGCGCGGGCGCTGGCTCCTTACATAGCGCGGCAACTCCCAAAGAGTTGAAAGTGCGCCCCTACGATCGTGAGTTGACAAGCGTCACAGCAGTCACATTCGTCACTTCTATACCGTGAATGCTAGGATGAGCCGCGAACACCGCCGCAGGTGTGAAGGGGGACTCAACTCGGGGATAGCAGTCCAGCACCCGAGGCCACTTCAGCCGGCAGTTCTAGGCTACGGAGTACTACATGGATCGTTCCTCTAATTGCAGACTGTCCTTCGCCTTCGCGGTGAAGGCCAGGCGACTGGGCCTTCTGGGGAGCTCCGCCCTGCTGTCCGCAATGCTGTGCACCGGAGGTTTACTTCCGGCCCAGGCTGCCCCCGCACCGCCCGCAGCCCCAGGCTCTGGCGACACCGCTCAAGCCCCCGCGCCGGAGGTGACTCCTGGGGTGGACAGCGCTCCGCCCGCTGCCGAGAGCGCACCGGCCACTTCAGCCGCCAAGGTCACCGGGGTCACAGCACCGGCTGAGGAGCCGACCCCGCAGCCGGTAGACATGGAAGCTCTTCGTGCGGAGATCGGAAAAAACGGCTCCTTCATGGGCCAAGGCGCCAAGAGCCATGCCACCTCACTAGCCAGGCAGCCTGGAAGAGCATCCACCTATGCGCTAACCCCGGAAGCCGCCAACACCTGGATGGCCCCCGGCATCCAGGGCCTCGATGTCAGCAGCCATCAGCCCACGGTCAACTGGGCGTCCCAGTACAACCTCGGCGCCAGGTTTGCCTACGTTAAGGCGACGGAGGGTACGTCGTATAAGAGCGAGACCTTCGGAGCCCAGTATGACGGCGCCGTCGGGGCGGGCCTGATTCGCGGCGCTTACCACTTCGCACTCCCAAACGTATCCACCGCTTCCGCTCAGGCCGACTATTTTGTCAATAATGGCGGCGGATGGACCGGTGACGGGAAAACTATGCCGCCCCTTCTCGACATCGAGTACAACCCGTACACGACACTGGGCAACACGTGCTACAACATGAGCCCAACCGCCATGGTCAACTGGATCGCTGCCTTTTCCAACAGGGTTCTGGCCAGGACCGGGCGGCTGCCCATGATTTACACGACCACGGACTGGTGGACTACGTGCACCGGGAACTCCGGCGCTTTTGGCAACCAGCCCTTGCACATTGCGTCCTATTCAACCTACGTAGGCAATATGCCAAACGGCTGGGGTACTTACAGTGTTTGGCAGTACAGCAGCTCAGGCCCATTTGCCGGCGACTCCAACGCCTGGAACGGCGACTTCGCGGGCCTGCAGAAGTTTGCGTCCCAAGCCGACGGCGCTGTCCCCAGCCCATCCATCACGTCCCTTGGGGACGTAGTCGCGGCGGACGCCGCCGGCGTCCTGTGGGATTATCCCGCAACCGGCAGCGGATCGCTCCGCACGCGGAAGCAAATTGGCCAAGAGTGGCGAGGCCTGCGTTCAATCAACGCCATCGACTGGAATGCGGACGGCGTCCTGGATCTTGTTGCCCAATGGACGTCCGGCCGCGTCAACGTATATTTAGGAGTCGCAGCCGGCGGCTTTACGGCCGGTCCCGTCCTTGCAGCTGCCGGCTGGGCCAATTACCAGCTAACTATCGGATATTGGCTCAACAGCAGCTACTATCCCCAGATCATCACCCGTGACGATTCTTCTGGGGCTCTAACTCTTTGGCGCAACAGTGGGGGCTCCACCCTTAGCCAAGGCACCTCGCTGGGGCAGGGATGGGGCGGGATTAACCTGACCATGTTGGACTTCGACGGCGATGGCAGCCAAGATGTCCTCGCTCAGGATCCCGCCGGCGTCTTGCGCCTCTACCGCTCAAACGGCAGCGGCGCCTTTGTTGCCGAAGGCCGTCCCACCGTGGGAAGCGGGTGGCAGCGCATGACGAGCGTGACGGTCACCACTAACTTCAAGGGCGCCGGCACGGGTGGTCTAATGGCCAGAGACGGCGACGGCCAGCTCAGCTATTACCCGGTGCCCGGCAATTCGGCCTGGGGCCAGGTGTCCCCAATCGGTGTCGGCTGGAACGGCTACCTCATCGCCGGCGGTGAGAACATCAACACCGCTGCTCCATCTCCCGCACCGAAGCCGACGCCGTCAATCACCACTGCCGCAGACATCCTAACCGTTGATGCGGCGGGAGACCTCTATCGCCATGCCTCGGGCACAGGGTATATGGGAACGGCCGTCAAGATCGGCACTGGGTTCACCGGCTTCGCCTCGGTCCACGTCACTGACTGGAATGCCGATGGCCTCCAGGATTTAGCCACTTTCAGCACGGCCGGAGCACTCAGCATCTGCTTAGGGCTGTCCGCCGGCGGCTTTGCCGCCCCGTCGGTTCTGGCATCCGGCCTTTCCGGCGCCGAAGTCGCAATTGGACCGTGGTTGAAGACCTCTAAGTATCCAGGCGCCGTTGTACGCAAAAACGACGGGTCCCTCCAGTTCTATGCCAATGCTTCGGGCGGTGCTCTCTCGCCTGCAGCTGCCATCGGCTCAGGATTCGTCCGCATACACATCGCCATCATTGATGCAGACGGGGACGGCAACCAGGACATCACCGGTGTCGACTATCTGGGCTCGATGAAGCTGTTCCGATCCAACGGCTCAGGCTCGTTTATTAGCGAACCGCGGAAGGTCATCGGCACTGGGTGGAACGCCATGAACAGCATCAGTTCGGCAAAGGGATTCACGGCGCCTACATCGAACGGAATCCTTGCCCGCGACGGCGCCGGCACGCTGAACTATTACCCCCTCGCGCAGAGTGCCTTCGGCAAGAAGTCTGTACTTACCTCAGGCTGGTCAAACACCCTCATTTCCGGGAGCCCCTTCCTCGCTTCCGGACGGGCGATCACAAGCACGGCCGATGTGCTCACAGTTGATTCGACAGGCGGACTGTGGAACCGCCCGGCAGGCGGCTCTGCGGGCGTCGGCGGCGCCTACCAGATTGGCATCGGCTGGTCAGGAATGAAATCGCTCAACGTTGTGGACTGGAACAGCGATGGCGTGCCGGACGTCCTGGCCCAAAAGTCCACGGGCGGGCTGTCTGCGTACCTGGGTTCAAAGACAGGCGGCTTCAGCGGACAGATTGCTGTCGCCACAGCAGGCTTTGACCGAAGCACGATTGTTCCCGGCAAATGGGTTTCCGGGTCCACATATCCGGGCCTGGTCGGCTATGGCGCCAACGGTGAGTTGAATTACTGGGCGAATGCATCCGGAGGCACGCTCGGCGCCCCTGTCCGTATAGGCGCCGGCTGGGAGAGCTTGAAGTTGTCCATGGTCGACTTCGACTCCGATGGAAAGCAGGACATTCTGGCAGTCAACCCAGCGGGCTCCATGAAGCTCTACCGCTCCACCGGACTCAACAAATTCATCCCGGAAACCAGAAAGGTAGTCGGCTCCGGGTGGCAGAACTTCCGCCAGTTCTCCGCCGCGGCCGGTTTTGCGGGCGCTGCCAGCGAGGGTGTCCTGGCCGTGCGGACCTCGGGAGAGCTGCGCTACTACCCGGTACTCGCCGGCAGCAGGTGGGGAACGGCGTGGACCGCAGGGTCGGTGGGCGCGGTGGCACTCGTTTCGGCGTCGTCCGCCGCGGGCTAGACGCCGGGTGCAGGCAAGAACGGCGGCTCCCATTGGGGAGCCGCCGTTCTTGAATGGCGTCGGCGTGCTTGTAACAGCCTAGGCGCGGGCGTGCCGGGACCCCACGATGTCCTCGACCGCTTTCTGCCAGGCCATCACCTGGGATTCGGCTGAGAGCGGCCGGGCTGCAGCATCCGCAGCCCTCTTCCACATTGATATCTTTTCGGCGGTTAGGCAATGGAGTGTTTCGCGCAAAGAGCCGGCAGAAAAATCGGGTGTCACGGCGCCCAATCCGTACTGCTCCACAAGTGACACCATGGCCGGTGATGGGCCTACGATCAGGCCGATGCGCGCCTGGACGGCTTCGAAGAACTTATTCGGCAACGCGTTCTTGAGATTGAAGTTGGTGGGCGGCAGGAATACGAGTGAGACGTCATATTCGCTCAGGGTGGACACCAGCTGGCTGTACGGCACAGGGTCGCGGAAGCGGATCGCCGGCACTGCTGCAGCCTTCTCTTTGAGCTCATTGACGTAATCCGGCTCGTTGGGCATGACGATCATGTCAAGGGTGAGCCAATCCGGTGCGTCCCGCATTGCCTCGATGAAGTTTTCAAGCTTCCGGTAGCGCTGCCCGGCAGCGCTGTGGATCAGGCGCACCGGCGAATTGACAGGGCGCACGTCCCGCTCGGAGTATGGTGCCGCGTTAGTCACGACTCCGGCCGCCACGCCGTAATCCTTGGTGTACTCGTCCGCGATGCCTTGCGAGACGGTCGTGACGGAGGCGGCGAGGGACAAGTAGCGGCGGCAAAGCCATCGCATAAACGGTGCAACGAACAGGCGCCATTTCAGATCGTCCTCTTTTTCGCGCGGTGCGAACTCGTGGAGGTCTGCATGGACGCCGAGCCGTGGCTGGAGCTCCAGCGCCAGCGGCAACGTGTTCAGGTCATTCGCCAGAATGACGTCAAATTCGCCGCGCGGCAAGATCTTCCGTGCAGCCGACACGGCAGTCAGTCCGTCATAAACGCGGGAATAGCGGCGGGACACGAGGCCCAGCTTGTCCGACGGCCAGCCGCGCGAATCATCGGGCAAAGGGAAATGACCTTCGGTTCCCTCCGGGGCCCCACCGTAGGCACACGTGAACACCCTGTACTTGTCCTTGAACAGCTCGACCTGCTTGAGGACCCTCGGATCTGAGCGTATGGGTGAGAAGGTCAGGATCAGCAGCGAGGGGAGCTCAGTCATATGACTCATTATCCCAGACGCCCGCGCGCCTGTTAGCCGGAGACCTGACCTGCCGGCCTCCCCTGGGGCGAATGCACGGGGGACGGCCGGAAGGACTAGAAGATGCTTCTGAGCAGAGGAACGCGCCGCGCGGCCAGCGAAACGGCGAAACTGCCAATCAATGTCACGGCATAGGCAGCGAAGATGGCAGCCAGAGATTTACCGGCGGCAACTTCCGGAAATTGAAGCCGGATGACTTCAAAGATGACGAGGTGTACCAGGAAGACGCCGAAAGTTGCATTCGACAGCGCCACGATTGCCCTGCCCGCCTGCTTCACGGTGAGCTTGGCCGTGAGGGACAGCGTCACGACGAACACGCCCAGCGCTGCGAGGGCCACGAGCACGCCAACGTAGGAAACGGAGGAAACCGCATCGAGGAGCGGAAAGACGCCCTTATGGCTGTAATGCCAAATGGCTGCCGCAATGAGGCAACCCGTCGCCACAGCGGCAAGCGCCAGCTTGAACCCCTTGAGCCGGACATCCTTCAGTGCATAGCCGGCCAGGAAGTAGCCCACGTAGGGCATCCAGTGGGTGAGGAAGTTGAGATGAATCGGGCGCGAAATGCCAAAGAGGCTCAGGATTCCCGGAATCATGTAGAAGACCAGCGCAGCGGCAAGAAACGATGCGGCGGCAGTTGCAGCCCTTCCTCGGCCGCCGCCCCGCAGGAACGACGCCAAGAATGGCGCCACGGCGTACAGCCCGGCGATCAGCCAGAGAAAGTAGAGCTGGGTGAACACCGACCCGTCAACCAGCAGCTGCATAATCCGCGGCAGCGGGATAACTTCGCCGCGCATCCAGAACCGCACGCCAACCAGGTAAATGAGGTTCCAGGCGATCAGTGCGGGTACCAGGCGGACCGCTCGACGCCGATAGAAAATCCCAGGGCTCTCCGTGAGTTGCTTGGACCCAAGCATCAGCGCGCCGGAAATCATGACGAACACAGGCACAACCCAGATCCAGCCCACGTCGATCGCCATCGCAATCCACCACGCACGGCTGTCGCGCGGCGCGCGTCCAACCATGTGGCCGAAAACGTGGATCGCCACAACTCCGCAGATACTGGCGATCCGCAGTATGTCGAGGCCAAAGTCCCGTGTACGGGGCCGCTCGGAAATGCGGGTCCCGCTTAGTTGCGTGCCGGCCTGAACCGAACTCATTGTCCCCCGGCGGCCGGCGGTGTCAGACGCCGGTGGTCCTGCGTGCCCTCGCTCTGGGGCTGCTCCGCCTTGCCGGGGAGTCCCACCTCATCCAAGGCTATCCTGCGCGACAGCTTCGTAAGCGTCGCCTCCATATGACGGAACCGCTGGTACGTGGTGGCCATGAACACCAGGAAACTCACCACAAGGCCGTAAAGGACCAGGTCCGTTCCACGGCCGATGCCCAGAAGCCTCGCGACCCGCGTCAACAACTCAGGGAAGAAAATGGAAAACGCAGCCACCAAGGCAAAGAGCACCAGCATGATGCGC
This sequence comes from Arthrobacter sp. P1_B11, assembly GCF_056406715.1. Taxonomy (NCBI): domain Bacteria; kingdom Bacillati; phylum Actinomycetota; class Actinomycetes; order Micrococcales; family Micrococcaceae; genus Arthrobacter; species Arthrobacter sp. P1_B11. The sequence continues at coordinate 255,121 of NZ_JBFTZQ010000001.1, read as the reverse complement.
CGGATGGCGAGGTGCCGGGCGTTGGACCCTCCGCGCATTAGTGCCAGCGACATGACTACAACGGCCAGGACAAGAACTATCTGGACAATAATCTGCACAATTTCACCTAAAAAAGAGATCAGCGACGATATTGACCGAGTTCAACAAGGACTGGCCCTTCGATTTGGAATAGTCCGTATAGACGATTTCAACCGGTTGCTCGACCCAGCGCGGGTTCATCTCCGCCAGCTGGTGGACAAGTTCAGAAGCGTGCGCCATCCGGTTTTGCTGCAGATTGATGCCCCGGGCAACGCCTGGGCTGAACGCCCGCAGGCCGTTGTGCGCGTCGGTGAGGGCCATGCCCGTCGCCATGCGCGACTGTACGGCGGCCGTCCTCAGGACAAGTCGCTTCAGCGGCGTCAGCTTCGTCCTGTCATCGAGGAACCTCGACCCAAGAACGACGTCGGCCTCCCCCGAACGTATGCGGTCTGCCATAGCCATCGCGTCTGCCACGCGATGCTGTCCGTCCGCATCAAAGGTCACGATGCAGTCCACCTCAGGATCCTGAAGCGAATACTCAATGCCTGTCTGGAGCGCCGCGCCCTGCCCCAGATTAACTGGATGCTGGACGACCACTGCCCCGGCCTGCCGTGCTACGTCCTGGGATCCGTCCGTGCTGCCATCGTCGACACACACAACGTTGGGAAATTCTCCCCGCAGCCCCTCGATGACCGTGCCGACGACGGACGCTTCGTTGTACATGGGGATGACAATCCAGGTTCGACTCACGCGTCAAGTATTCCATAGGCGCCGTGGCTTAGGCTCGCCCAAGACTCCGTGCCGGAGCTCAATCCCGGACCATTCGTCGGAGCACATGCAACATGGCGATCGGACCATGAACCAGTTCGGCGTCTGTTCGTTTACGCAGCTGCCATACGGTACGGTCTGCGATGAGGTCAGCGGCCACCACTATGTCGGAGCCGCACAAGGTGTCGCGCAGGTCTTTCCGTCGCGCTACTGCACTGGCCAGTCGGCGGGACTCCATGTTGTCCCGAACCAGCCGGCCGGCAATCCCGACAGGCCCTGGTTTCCCGGCAGCGTCCGCTAACAACGAAATCACCCGCCCCGCGGGCGATTTTTCGAGGGTAACCACCTTCACCCGTTCATCTGCCGGAGTGACTTGAGGCCCGTCGTCGTATGTATAAACGACGGTTCCCGTCATCTGGCAGCCGTTTTGTTCTGCGAGCGCGGTAGCCCGGCTCCACAAATCGTCCATCACGGCCTGCGGATGAGCGCCGCGTCCGACAAGGATGCTGAGGTGCAGCGGTTTCTGCCCGGTCATACCTGTGTCCTTTCCTCGCGCGCGGGCATGGAGGGCGCGCTCTGACCCGCGATAGCGCGGAGCTCTGCAATTACGGGTTCCAGGATCGTGCTGCGGAGGAACTGCTGTCCGTAGGCCCAGGCCGCGTCCCAGCGTTCATCGTCCGGGTCTTGCAACGCCTCAGCACATTCCCGAAGTGCCTGCCCGATGCCTTCAGCAGTGAGCTCTTTCGCCGGAAACCACAACGGGTAGTCACGAAGCAGGTCAGTGGCGGCATTTTCCATGTCATGGACGGAAACGATCGGCAGGCCCGTGGCCAGGTACTCTGTGGTCTTGCCCCCAGTGACGTATTTGCCGGTTGAAAGCAGGAGGACAAGTGCATCCAAAGTGCCGTAGAAACCGGCGACATCCCGTTTGGAGATCGGGCCGTCGTACCGAAGCCCGTTGCGGCGGGCTTCGCCAAAGATCTGGAGAATCTCAGCGCCGGCGGCCCCCGAAGCGCTCAGCTTGCCGCGGAAGACAGCTTCGGCACCGGGCGTATCCCCGCCGAAAGCCCTGTCCCAGCCGTCCAAGAATTCCTGCAAGGGCATGTTTACGTACTGAAGCGTGCCCAAGTAGCCGAAGCGGGGATGGTCGGTTCGTTGCACCGCCCGTTTGGCATGACCGGGCTGCGGATCGAACCCATTGGCCACGACGCGCATATTTTCAGCAGATTCCGGGTACCGCCGGACGTATTCGTCCCTGATCTGGCTGTTGACGAACCAGACTTGGGCGGCCTCCCTCAGGTATTGCGCCTCGCGCTGCCCCAGCGCACTGTCCGGTCCGAAGTCTTCCGCACCGCTGATGGTGTTGAACGCCCAAGCATCGCGATAGTCCAGGACATACGGGACGCCATCAAGCGCCCGGGCAACACCAAATGACACGTAGGGGCTGGCGGAAGCCATCACCAGGTCGACGGGCTTTTCGGCGTGGACGCGTCTGGCAGCCGAGGCGGCGGGTTCCAGCCAGGAGCCATGGAAATCTTCAGGAAAGTTGCGGCGGCTGCGGCGGCGCAGCGCTTCCTTCCACAGGTAGGGCGCCTCGATCCTGAAACGGGAGAAGCGGCGAAGGTCACCCTTGGCTGGCTGCTCGGCCCCGCCGTCGTCAACTGCGATGACTTGGATGCGGGGATCGATCGACTCGGCAAGCTTCTCGTCCACTCCCGAGATCTGGGACCAGACCTCGGGGTCCACGGTAATAATCGTCACGTCCCAGCCGTCGTTGGCGAAGGCATTGGCCACAGCCGTGCAGCGGTACACAGACGACGCGGTGCTGGGTGGAAAGGCGAAAGCTATATATAGCAGGTGGGGCTTGGTCATAATGCAGTTCCTAACACTTTGGCGTAGCCGGCTTCTAATCTGGGCAGCAGGGCTGATGCGCCATGATTGCTCCGAACATAGGCGGGCCCGCCAAGGCGGAGGGATACCTCCTGCGGATCTCGCAGCACATCCCTGACGGCCTGCCCCACCTCGGCACGTTCGACGGAAACAGTCGCCACCCCCGGCGGATAGCCTTCAATGCGATCGGTGAAGACCGTCGGCACTCCGATGCCCATTGCCTGGAGCTCGCTTATTCCCAGAACGCCCGTGGTTTGTCCGACGGCTACGTGCGCGGAGGACAGTTCACGGAGGAACTCCCGTTTTGGCATTTTTGGCAGGAGCCGTATTCCGAGCCGGGCCGCCTCATCCGCACGGTCTCCCCAGTCCAGGCCCACGACATCCACGTCGTCCCCGGAACCGACGACCGAAACCACATCTGCAGCGGCCTGCAACAGCGCATCGCCGCCCTTGGAGGCATCCCAACGAGAGGGGAAGAATACCCGTGGCTTCTGAGCTGGAGCCCAGTCCGGAAGCTCTTCCATATTCACAGGGGCGGGAAGGTACTCCGCGTCCGCCCTCACACGCTCCGCCTTCTCCCGCAGATCGGGAGTCGTGTACCAGACCTGCCCCGCACGGTCGATGTCCTCTTTAATGACCGCATGGTGCTGGTCCTGCCAGTAGTTCTCGCGGATGTCAGTGCCATGAAGCGTCAGCGCGTACGGACGCGCAAAGGATCCCCGCGCCCATTTTGCCCGCCCGCCCATGTTCACATGCCAGACCTGCGTGCGCGGGTAGGCCAGAGCCTGCTCCAACCGGAACCGGTAATAGGCAGCCTTCGTTCCGCCGCGGGTCCACGGGCCCTGGATGATCTTCCACGGCTTTCCCTGCCGACGGGCTTCCATAACGAACGTCTTGGCCACATCTGCACAATCGAACAACTGTGTAACCCGAATTTGCTGACTCATTCCCCACATCATCTCATTCAACACTGGCCGACCAGTGACAGTTACTTGCCCTACCCCTCGACTGCCGCGGCACCGGGCCATGAGCTCCGCCCGCCCTGCAAAGGGTGTCTGCGGAGGGCGGCGCGTAGTATTGGGAGGGATTCTGTCCCTTGCCGTTCTGGAGTAATTCTTGAAACACCTGCGCCGCACCATGCGCGAGCTGCTGCCGCTTCTGCCGTCCAACGCAAGACGGTTCCTCCTTCTCTTCGGCGTACTGTCGGCCGTGCTGGCGCTTCTCGACTCCGCTGCTTTGGGCGTATTCGCGCTCGTGCTCAACCAGATCCTTAAAGGTGGAAGCATGAGCCTTCCTGTCTTCGGATCTGTGAGCCAGGAGTTCGGTCTACTCCTGCTGGTCTCGTCCGCGATGGTCATGATCCTCAAGTCTGTGCTCAACATCTGGCTGCAATGGATCTCCACCCGCAAGTTCGCAGACTATGAACTTGAAATCGGCACGGTTCTCTTTGAAAGCTACATCCGCGCGCCGTGGACGGAACGAATGAAGCGCTCCACTACGGAACTCGTGCGCATGATCGACGTCGGAATCGCTAACACGGTTGCGGGCGTCCTGTTCCCTGCTGTGACTCTTCCGGCGCAAGTGCTGACGTTCGCCTCCGTGCTGGTGGTGCTGATCGGCGCTTCGTGGCAGACCGCGCTCGTTACGGTCATTTATCTCGGCGCGATAGCTGCATTCCTCTATCTCTGGCTCTCGAAAAAATCCTACGAAGCCGGCAAGGTGAACCGGGACGCTGCCATGCGGATGTCCACTCTGGTCTCTGAAATGCTTGGCGCGCTCAAGGAAATTACCCTGCGTGACAAGGCAGACGAAGTCGGCGCCGTTGTCATGCAGAGCCGCGAAAGGGCCGCACGTTCCCGTTCCAACATCAGGTTCATGGGGTCGGTGCCAAAATTCGTGATCGACATGGCGTTGATTGGCGGCTTCCTCCTCATTGGCACTGTCGGTTATCTGATCGGAGGAATCCAGACGGCAATGTCATCTGTGGCGATCTTTGGACTGGCCGGTTTCAAGATGGTCCCGGCTCTTACCCAGATGCAGTCCCAGCTGACACTGGTGCAGTCGACACTGCCCTACACCGAAACGGTCATGGGCGACATCCGCGACGCTGCGGAGTACCGCAAAAACGCAGAGAAGCTCGGCAAGACACCCATCAAGCATGAGCCGAAGATGCTTGAACTGAAGAACGTGGAGTTCACCTATCCAGGGGCCGGTGGGCCTGCCGTTCAGAACATCAACCTTCGGTTGCCGATTGGGTCCTCGGTGGGCGTCGTGGGACAGTCCGGGGCGGGCAAGTCCACGCTCATCGACATCTTCCTTGGCCTACTGACCCCGTCCAAAGGCACCATGACGCTGGACGACGTTCCGCTCGAGGAAGTCCTTTCCGACTGGCGCAAACGCGTTGGCTATGTTCCGCAGGAAGTCGCTATCTTTGACGGATCGGTGGCCCAGAACGTGGCCCTGACATGGGGCAAAGACATCGACGAGGAAAAAGTTCTCAAGGCCTTGGAACGGGCCCAACTCCTGGAAACCATCGAATCGCGCAAGGACGGCATCCACGGCCGCGTCGGTGAGCGCGGGCTCGCTCTCTCGGGTGGCCAGCGCCAACGCCTCGGCATTGCGCGCGCCCTGTACATGAATCCCCTCGTACTCGTGCTTGATGAGGCCACGAGTGCCCTGGACACCGGAACGGAAGCTGCCGTTGCCAAGGCGATCAGCGAACTGCACGGCGAGATGACCGTGATCTCCGTAGCGCACCGCCTCTCGACTATCCGAAACAACGATCTGGTCTGCTTCATGAAAGAAGGAAGCATCGTCTCCCAGGGATCCTTTGACGAAGTCGTGGAACAAAACCCTGACTTCGCCGAGCACGCTGCACTTGCGGGCCTGCACAACCGCGATGGCGACGACTCTGGCGAGGAAGACGCCGGTGACGCCGGACAGAATGCGGCTCAGGAGTTCGTTGCCAAGCAGCCCCTGAGTACGCGCGGCGCTGGGTCCTAAGCACCAGATCAGAAGTACCAACAAGGCCCGGACTCAGCGTCCGGGCCTTCTTGATTCAGCGGTTGCCTCAGCCGGAAACCCGGCGGTAGAGCGCATCCAGCATGGGCACGTATCTGCCGGCATCGTATCTGGGCACAGCCCACCCGCGGCCACCCAGCCGCGCTGACTGGGCGTGCGGGTCGGCGAGCGTTCCGACGATCTGCTCGACAACTTCGTCGACGTTCCCCTCCATCACGGGGGGAACCGTGCCGTCGTCGGGTCGCGGCAGGCGGCTCCCGAGGGCAGCCACCGGCAGGCCGATGCACAGGGCTTCGAATTCGCTGGTGGAGAAGTAATTTGAAGCCTGCCCCACTCCCACCCAGGCGCGGCTGAGCTTCTCGTAATACTCCTGCTGCGGCAGCTTGTCCAACATGGTGACGCCGAGCCGCTGAGCCTGCGATGCACCGGGGCCCCAATTAAGGCCAACGACCTCAGCCTTGCCTTGAAGTGCCCGGCATAGCTCCTCCGCCAGGCCCAGCTGCTGGGTCACGCCCTTGTCGTCGTCCCAGCGTGAGATAAACAGCACTGTGGGTGGTCCCACAGGCGACCACGACGGCAATCCGGCCACATCAACCAGGGACGGAAGGAATTCCGAATCCGGACGGGCCGCGCGTGCGTCGTGCTCGTTGTCGGCGTTCGCGTAAAAGACGTGTGCCGCGCCATCGATGGCCCGCTGGATCTCATCGTGGAAGCTTGGATCCTTCCACTGCCTTCTGATGTCGGTTCCATGCAGGGTGAGGACGTACGGGCGCCGCGGCATTCCGCGTTCCTTAATCAGCCTGACGCTCGTGCCGTAGTGCACGTGCACGACGTCGGCTGCCCGGAGCTTGACGGCCCGCCGTGCAACGTACGGGATGAACCGGGCCTTGGCAAGCAGCGGATTCTTCGGCGCCACTGTCATCGGACGGACCTGCTCCGGCGGCAGGTAGTCCCAGCTGATGCCCGCGCGCGCCGCAGCGCGGACCATGTTCCGCGCCACAAAGGCGCAGTCATTGAACTGAAGAACCTTGGGTTCCGACTTCACAGTTCCCCTCCGAGAGTGTGTGCAATGATGCCTGTAACGCCCGTGGCCTCAGGCACGGGCCAGAGCAGCCGTATATGCGCGGTCGAAGAGCTCCCCCACTGCCTCCGGCGAAAACCGTTCGCGGATGGGACCGGCAATGTCTCCGGCAGGCACATCCTTGAATGCGTCCCGGGCATCCAGGACCGCTCCTCCCAACGTCTCAGGGGACACGTCGTCGACCAGTCTGCTGTTGGAGCCGTCGGCATAGTCGCTGAAGCCGCCCACCCGGGTGGCCACGACAGCGCGGCCCGCCGCCAGTGCCTCTGCGGCCGAAGTGAAGAAGTTTTCCTGGGCAGTGGGAAGAAAGAAGAGGTCGGCGTCAGACAGTTGGCCGGCAACTTCTGCGGGCCTCACCGAGCCTGTCAACGTCACCTGGTCCTCAAGCCCGAGCCTCGCAACCAGGGCCTCACATTCCCCGCGAAGCGGGCCTTCACCCACCCACGTCAGGTGCGCGTCCGTGCCGTGGTCGCGCAGCCAGGCAATGGCCCGCACCGCTTCCAGCGGCCGCTTGCGGGCAATGAGCCCGCCCACGGCAGCGAGGCGGAGCGGCGTACCGAAGGAGGAAGGGACGACGGCGCCGCGGGCTTTGACCACGCACGGCACCACGACGGCGGCGTGGGGGCGCGCAAACCGCTGCATTTCGCGCGTGAGCTGCCCGGTCACACCGGTGACGACGTGGGGCAAACGCAGGACGCCGCGCACCCAGGACAGCTTGGCCCAGAGTGGCGAGACACTGGCCGGGTTCACGACGCCGTTCCAGTGCTCTGTATGGACCCATGCTGGCCGGCGGCCCGTCAGCGCGCGTGCGGCCCACGGCATCATCGTGACGAGGATCGAGGAGAACGCCATGGTGTGGACCACGTCAGCCCAGGCCATTTCCTTGGCCAGCGTCCGGCTGGCAGCCAGGACGGTAGACGGCCGTTTCGGGTCCGCGGCCACCCGCCGCACGGGCGTGCCCTCCCACAGGCCGGAAGACTGCCGCGGCATGGCGAGGGTGGTGCCGAGCCGGACGTGGATCACGCGGACCTCGTGTCCGCGTCCCCGGATGGCTTCCACGTGCTCGGAGTTAAACGGCGCCTCGGTGGGATTTTCGTCATGGGGATACCACGTTGCGACTACAAGGATCTTCATGTGTTCTTTCGACGGAATCGGAGAGTTTTCAGGGGGCGCCGGAGCGTGGAAGCCGTGCTCATCCCGGCGTTACGCGCTAGACCAGCGCCGAGGCGCTCATGAACCTCAGTGGCGCCTCGGGATGCAGGGCGTGCGACAGGCTGCGCGGCAGCCAGGTCTGCGGGCTCGCAAACCGGCGCCGGGCCAATGCCAGCGCCTTCATCACGGCCACGTCCGCCTCTTCGCGGGCCACGGCGTCGAGCAGTCTTCTGTCCGCGAGTGAAAGCGGTCGCGCAGCATGCGGTGCCCGGAACAGCAGTTTCTGCAATTCGCGCGCCATCTCGGCGGCATCGGCCGAACTCCATGTTCCGGCCTCGGCACGCAGCAGGACGTGCCCAAAGATGTGCACCCTGATGATCTTCGTGACAATTGCTTCCCTGGCCCGGTGAGGCAAATCCTCGAACCATCCGGACGTGACCAAGTCGGTTGCGAATGCCAAGTCCTCTGCCACGGGGCGCGGCGTGTGGGTGACACGGAGGGCAGCGTCGGCGTGCACCAGGTATCGCGGGAGGCCGCGGCCGTAGCTGATGTTCGCGCCCGAAAACCACAGCTTCGCCGAAAACGACTGGTCCTCGCCGGTGGCGTAGCGGGTCGGAAATGTGAGTCCCAGCCGGCGCACGAGCGAAAGCCGCAACAGTCCGAGCGGCGCTGTCCGGTACGTCAGGCGGTCGGCCACTGGATCGAGCCGGGCGTGGCGGGTGCGCCTCACCACAGGCGTACGAATGGGACCACCGCCGGCGTGGCCCATGGGGGCTATCAGCACGTCGGCGTGGTCGCGCTCAGCAGCTTCAATCCACCGTGCCAGCGCGCCCGGCTCGACGGAATCATCGCTGCCCATGATGGCCACCCACGTGCCGGATGATTCGGCGATGCCGTGGTTGAAGGGGCCCGCGGGGCTCTTGATGCCGTCCACGTAGTGGTGAAAACGCACGAGGCTCCGGTGTTCGGGATCAACACGCTTTCGGATCGGATCCACATCCGTGTTGTGGCAAACCACGTTGATCCGCAGCCGCCGCTGCGCACCGGGAGCCGTGGGCAGACCACCGTCGACCAGCGACGCAACGGCGCGCCCCACGGGCCGGTCGGGGGTATGTACGGCGATCACCAGGTCGAGCAGCACTGAGTCCTGTATTTCGTTGTCCACCCAGTAAGGTTATCGCGGGACCCATGAAACCCTGCCGAGGAGCACGCACCCCCATGAGCCAGAGCATCGAAGTAGTCATCCCTGTCCATGATCTGGAGCGGCCCTTCGTTCGCGCGGTCCGGTCCGTGCTCGACCAGGCTCCCGGGCTTGCGGAGCTCGGGGTGGCCCTGGGAACGACGGTTGTGCTGCACAACATCGGAGGGGCCGGCGCTCCGGACCTGACGCAGGAAGGCCTCGCTTCCGACGGCGTCACCTGGCTTCGGTGCGACGACGGCATCCCCTCCCCTGCCGGTCCCCGCAACCTCGCCTTGGACGAAAGCACGGCAACGTACCTCTGCTTCCTCGATTCCGACGACTACCTTGAGCCCGGATCGCTGGCGGCCTGGTGGACGGCTGCGCAGGCCGCTGGCGCTTCCGCCGTCATCGCGCCATTGCGCACCCCTGAGGGCACCATCCTTCCGTCTCCCCGGATCCGGCCCTCCAAGCCGGCGGTTTTGGATCCGCTTAAGGACGGCCTCGCGTACCGAAGTGTTCCCTACGGCCTGCTGCGGCGCTCTGCCCTGTCAGCAGTCGGGTTCCGGTATGCCGAAGGCCTGCGCACCGGCGAAGACATCGAAACCACCCTCAAGCTGTGGTTCCGCGCCGGCGCCGTCTGCTACCCCTACGGAGCGGCCGCGTACCACCAGACCGATGACTCCGGGGCCGGCCGCGTTACCAGCTCTATTAGCCCGTTGGCAGATGAATTCCGCTGGCTCGAGCGTCTCCTCACCTCTGGTTGGCTCCGCGCCGCGACCGTTTCCGAGCGCCGGGCCGTGGCGTTGAAAATCCTGCGCGTCCATGGCATCGGCGCCCTGGTCCGGCGGGGCTCAGCGGCTGCTGACGCTCAAGGCAGGGCTCTGTGGGACGACGCTGAACGCAGCTATTGGGCTGACGTCTCCGACCGGCTGCTGGCCTTCGCAGGCGGGTCACTGCCGGCGCTGAGCCGCCGCGACGCTGACCTGGCCCGCGCCGCCGCAAAGGCGGCGGATGTCCCGGCACTGCGTGCCGCCGTCGAACATCACAGGAATGCCGGCAGAAGCGGCGATCTTGTCACCGCCAAGCCGCTGGCTGTCCTGTCACGCGACTCTGTCGTGAGGCACTATCTGGCTGAACGCCTCCGGGCGAAAGCGGGCGTCTTCAGGGTTTCCTGATGGCCGCAGCCGCCGTCGGAACCGGTGGCCGGGCCGACGCCGATGCGGGTCCCGGTGCCCGCCCGGAGCCCACGCGGGCGGAAATATGGACGGCCTGCCTCTAAACTTGAATCCATGCGAATTCTCAGCGTCGTTGGCGCACGTCCCCAGTTTGTGAAACTTGCACCGATAGCGGCGGCGATGGCCGGACAGGCCGAACACCTGATCGCCCACACGGGCCAGCACTATGACGAGCTCATGAGCGATGTGTTCTTCCGCGATCTCGGCATCCCGGCACCGGATTTCAATCTTGGCGTCGGCTCCGGCAAGCACGGTGCCCAGACAGGTGCCATGCTGCACGGCCTGGAAGGCATCCTTGAGGAGTCAGCCCCGGACTGTGTCCTGGTTTATGGCGACACCAACTCAACCCTCGCGGCGGCCATCGCGGCCATCAAGATGCACATCCCCGTTGCCCACCTGGAGGCCGGGCTCCGGTCCTTCAACCGCCGGATGCCGGAAGAGCACAACCGCGTCCTGACGGACCACAGCGCTGACCTCCTGCTTGCACCCACCGAGGTGGCGGTGAAGCACCTCGCCACGGAAGGCCTCGCGGAGCGGACGGTACTTGTCGGCGACGTCATGACCGACGTGCTTTTCAAGGTCCGCGACATGCTCGACGCCACCGAGCAGCCCCTGCCCGTCGATGCAGCGCCGGGCGAATACTACGTCTGCACCATCCACCGGCCCGACAACACCGATTCTCCTGAGCGACTGGGAGCCATCATCGAGTCCCTGGCCAGCTTGGAAAAGCCGGTCTTCGTGCTGGCCCACCCGCGGCTCGTCAGCCTGGCGGCCAAGCACGGCCTCGATCTGGAGCAGGGTTCCGTCCGGGTTGCTGCACCGCTGGCCTACCCGCAGCTGGTCCATGCCGTCCGGAACAGCGCCGGCGTGATCACCGATTCCGGCGGACTCCAGAAGGAAGCCTTCCTGCTCCGCACCCCCTGCACCACCATCCGTCCGGAAACCGAATGGGTGGAGACGGTCGAACTGGGCTGGAACGTCCTGGTCAGCGAGGACCTGAGCATCCTGGCAGACACTGTCCGCCGTCCCGCGCCGCCCGCAACCGACGCCACGCCCTACGGCGACGGCCACGCCGCCGAGCGTACGGTCGCGGCGCTGATCGAGGCGTTCGGCAGCTAGGTTCCCTGGGCCCCGCCCATGGAAAAGGCCTCCGGAACGGCAGCTGACAGGCTGCCTCTCCGGAGGCCTTTCGCGTGGGTTCTGGTCCCGCTTGCGGTAGAAAGCTATTTGGCGGCGGCGGCCGGGTCGCAGGCCACCACTTTGAACAGCTTGGCCGCTCCCTCCTGGTCCACCAGTTCCACGGCCTTGGAGGCATCCAGGTTCTGCAGTCCCGGGAACGTGCGGCTGGACGGATGGTTCAACAGGTACTGCTTGCCGAAGTCGAGCGCGTACGAAACCTTCGTCTCCCGCACGGCATCGCACACAGCCGGCGACGAGTCCGCCTTGGAGAGCGAGTCCGCGATGACACGTTCACTCTTTGATTCCCGCTGACCCATGTGGAACTCAAGGACCTTCCGGTCCGCAAATGCATAGGCCAGCGCCCCGCCGTTCCAGGGGTTGACTGCGATGACAGCATCCTCCGGAACCCGGGAATCGATACGGGCCAGCAGCTTGTACTCGTCCGAGGAAAGGATCGAATCCTTGGTGTCGCGCTCATAGAAAATATGGTTGGACGCGACATAGTCGCGGACGGGGCCGGTCTGGGTGGCCCAGGCGAGAACCACGCAGGCGATGACCATGCCGGCGAGGCCGGGAAGAAGGGCTCCGCGGCCCTTCATCAGGGCGCTCCCCCGCAGCCGCGGCGTCAGGCGCTCGAAAGCTCCCGTGGCCCAGTCCGCAAGGACCAGGACACCCAGGGCAGCGAGCACGACGCTGAAGATGGGCACGTACGCGGCCAGCCGGTACGTGTCCTGGTACCAGGTTCCCGTGAAGAATGCCCTGGCCCACCCCGCCTCGAAACCGGCGTCCACAACGTAGAGGAATCCAGCGACGAAAAAGCAGCCAAACAGCCAGAACTGGGACCGCTGGCGGACGATTCGGGCCAGTCCGATCAAAGCCAGAATGGAGATCGCCATGGTAACGTCGGTTTTCATCGGCGCATTCGCGACGACTTCACCAATGGCTCCGGCCACCGTCTGATGGGCGGTCCAGCCGTTGTAGGCTGCCGGCCTGAGTTTGTCCCAGATGACCAGTGCAAGTGCAATCCCGGCTGCCGTTGCCACTGCGGTGACGGCGAACCTCCCAGGAGAAGCCTTGGCGCGGACCATCGTCCGGACGTGCAGTGCCAGCCTCCACAGCACGATGGGGACGCCGAAGGCAAGCAGTGCGTTGATGGCGCTCATGTGGGACAGCGCCAGTCCGGGAAGTGCAAGCACGAGTACGAGCCAGCTCCGGACCGGGACGTCCTGCAACGTGGGCGCCAGCCGGCAGACAAGGACCACTGCGGCAACACCGGCCGGCAACACAGCGACCGAGAGCAGGTTGGGGAACAGCGGTCCCCACACGAGCAGGAGGTAGGGGAAGGCAAGGAACCCGGCCGATATGACGCCGGCCGCCAGCAGGCCGATCGGCCGCGGTCCAAGAACCACCCGCGTCAGGAACACCACCGATATTGGCCAGATCACCGCCGAGGCCACCAGATTCACCGCATTGACTGATACCGGCACGGATGCGCCCGTCAACTGGGCCACGAGTGCGGCCAGCGAGTGCCACACGGCGGGGTACACCGAGGACAGACCTCCTGTTCCCCCTGCCATGCTTCCCAGGTTCAACGTGGAGGCGTTGCCCGTGTCCAGCACGAAGCGGACAGCGTTCAAATGAAAGACATTGTCATAGCGCTGGGAAATGTTGTCCGGAACCCCGACCAGCTGGACGTACCGGCGCGCAATCAGAAAGGCGCCGGCAGCAATACCAATCGCTACCGTTGCCAGCACGGTCCACTTTTCCTGGGTATCATCCGTCGGCGTCCGGCGGGGTCGGGCCCAGCGCGTCCGCATGATGGCCCATGCAGCGGCGGAAGCCACCAGGGTGGTCGCAATAACAGCCCAGATGCTCCAGCCCACGTGGACAAACGGGGCGAGAATAGCGCCGATGCCCGCAATGGACAGCGACAGGGCCGGTGCAAAACCGAGAAGGCTGGTCCGCCGGAAGCCCAGCGCCCATCCCAGGGCTGCGCCCGGGAGGAGCACCACTGCTACCGCGATGAACAGGGCCGGCAGCGACGTCAGCCAGGACACATTTCCTCCAAGATTGGGTTATGTAGGTACACGGTCCGTCCGAATTCGTCCGGTCCGCAGAAAAACGGTGGGTCAGTTCCCGGCCGGCCAAGCATGGGCCTCGGCCGGCGGTCCTGACCCGGATCTATCGGTTCCGGAGCCTGCTGATGACTTCGTCAACGGGGCCGTCCATGACCACCGAGCCATGTTCAAGCATCACTCCGCGTTCGCAGACGTGGGACACCAGATCCAGGTCATGGCTGACGACAATCAGGGTCTTCCCCGCGGCGGCCAGCTCCTTGATCTTCGCAAGGCACTTCTTCTGGAACGGCTCGTCGCCTACGGCCAGGATCTCGTCAACGAGGAACACGTCCGGGTCCGTGTGGACTGCAACGGAAAACGCCAGCCGAAGGTACATGCCGGAGGAATAGAACTTCACTTCGGTGTCGATGAATTCGCCAATCTCGGCAAACTCAACAATCGAGTCGAACTTTTCCTTGATCTGCGCTTCCGTCATGCCGAGGATCGCGCCGTTCAGGTAGACGTTGTCCCGTCCTGACAGGTCAGGATGGAATCCCGCACCTACCTCAATCAGCCCTGCCACCCGGCCACCGGTGCGGACTGTGCCCGAATCGGGCAGCATGACCCCGGAAATGTGCTTGAGCAGCGTCGATTTGCCGGAACCGTTGAGGCCCAGGAGCGCCACTGTCTCACCGTGTTCGACGTCGATCGAAAGGTCCCTGAGGGCATGGAACTTTTTGGAGAGGTCGCCCTTGCGTCCCCGGATCAGCCACACGAGTGCTTCCTTGAGTGATCTGGTGTGGCGCAGGACAAACTGCTTGTTGATGTTGCGTATTTCTATGGCGGTGGTCATGTCACAGCTCCTGCGCGAAACGGCCTTCGAGCCTGCGGAAGGTCCACTGGCCGAGGAACAGAATGAGCAGGGACACGAGCAGGCCCACCGGGATCCAGACGGTGACCAGGTTGGGCGGGCTGCCCTCCGCCCCCGCCGTGGTGGGAAGCCAGAACGCGTGGTGAAACGACTCGACGGCGATCGTGATGGGGTTGAGCTGGTACACGGAGAACCAGAAGTCCCCCGCCTTGGCCTGGACCATCCGCCAGGAATACAGCACAGGCGAAACCCAGGTGGCAACCATCAGCAGCAGGTCGACGAAATTCTCCGAGTCCCGGAAATAGACGTTCACGGCCCCGAAAAAGAGCCCCAGGCCCGTGGCGAGGAGGGCAATGATCAGGAACCCCGCAACGGCTGTGTACGCCTCGAGAAGGCCCGGCCGCCACCCACTGAACAGGCAAGCGACCACCAGCACGAACGCCTGCGGCAGGAAATGCACCGCCGACACCCAAACCGACGAGACCGGAAACAGCTCGCGGGGCAGGTAGATCTTGTTGATCAGGCCACTGTTGTTGACGATCGAGCGGGTGGCAGTGCTCAGGGACTCCGTGAAGAAGTTCACCATGATGATCCCGGAGAACAGGTAGACGGCGTAATTCGGCAAGCCGCCCCTGTTTGTCGGGCTCTGCTCGAGGCCAAGGAAAACGCCCAGCGCCAGGTAGAAGGCAACAAACTGCACGCCAGGCTTGACGTAGGTCCAGAGCAGTCCGAGGACGGATCCGCGGTAGCGGATCCTGAGCTCCTTGCGGACCAGGAGTTTCAGAAGGAACCTGGACCGGAAAACGTCGGCAAGACCGTTCCCGGTTCCCGGAACGACCAGGGCGCGGTCAGCGCCCTGGCGTGTCGGGGATGTACGTCCGTTCGTCACTTATTGGGCTTCTGCTGTTCAGGGCTGGAGTCGGACATGGACTCAAAGGTCTTCGTCCAGGCTTCGGGTGACGTGAACTCACTGAGTCCACCCTTGTATGCCGCCGAGAGTTCGTCCCAGCGCGCCAGGACCCTTGCGTGCAGCGTCATGCTCCGCAGCAGCTGCTTGCGGAAACGGACGTTGTCCCGGCGGTACCAGGATGCGCCGGTTCCGTCGGAAGCAGAGACGATGGCCGAGTCCAGGTGCGACAGCCGCCACCAGCGCGCGTCTGCCGCAGGCACGACTGCTTCGGGGTGCTGGGAGGCCTCCGGGTTTACGCCTCGCAGCTGGCGAACAGCACCGGAAAGCGCACTGGACACTGTCTGAACGATGTTCTTGGGCCGCGTCGGGACCATGCCGAACTTGGGCAGGTGCACGCGCTTGACGGCGGGGAACTCGGTGATGTCCTTGGTGACCTGGGCGTCCGGGAAGCCCGAACGGACCTGGCGGATTTCCGGAAGCTTGCCGCCGATGGTCCGGTGCAGGTGCGAAGGCCCGTCGAGCAGGTCCTGGAGGGCGCGGTTGCGGAGCTCCACGGCCGAGTACTGCAGCGAGAGCAGGTGGCGGACGTCCTGCAGGAAGCTTTCGACCGGCAGCCGTCCGCCCTTCTCGTACTGTGAGTACAGCAAGGCCGCCACCCACCGGTTCCGCTGGTGGAAGTACGCCTGCCAGTCAATGGTGTCGTCCTTCTCCGTCCACGGCATATGCCACACGGCTGCTCCGGGCAGGCTCACGGTGGTGTATCCGTTGGCCTTGGCGCGGATGCCGTATTCGACGTCGTCCCACTTGATGAAGACGGGGAGGGCGAGCCCGATCTCCTTGATGATCGAGGTCGGGATCAGGCACATCCACCAGCCGTTGTAGTCGACGTCGATCCGCCGGTGCATCCAGGGCGTGGTCCGGAGGTTGCTGGCAGCGAAGTCGTGGGCTATCTGCCCCTCGCCGATCGGTTCGTACTGGAACCGGTACTCGTTGATGCCTTCACCAAAGTTGTGGATCACCGATCGCTCAAACAGGTTGAACATGTGGCCGCCCACAATGGTGGCGCTCCGCGTGAAGTCTGCAAAGTTGACGGCACGCAGCACGCCCTCGGTCTCCACCACGACGTCATCATCCAGGAGCATCACATACTTGCTCTGGCCGTCCTGTACTGACTCGTGCATTCCGCGGGCGAACCCGCCGGAGCCTCCAAGGTTTCCCTGTTCAATCAGCTTGAACTTGTCGCCGAGCACAGCGGCGGCTTCCTCGAAGCCCTGCTCGTCCCTGACCTTCTGGTTACCCTGGTCGGTGACGATGAGCCGGTCCATGACCGCGAGCAGGTCTTCTGATTCGGCGAACGTCCGCAGGTGCTTGACGCAGTAATCCGGACGGTTGAACGTGGTGACCGCGATGGAAAGCGTGCCAGGGCTGAAGCCTTCCGGTTCCGGAACCGCCCAGTCAGCCTGCTGCAGGGTCACGTCGTCGCCGTGGGCGACGAGGTCGAACCAGTACCAGCCGCCGTCGGCGAAGGTGGTCAGCGACAGTTCACACGTCGCGGTGGCCCCTCCCGTGACATGCATGCTTTGAACGCGGTTGGAACTTCCGCGGGGGCTGGACTTGTACACAATGACCGTTGCCTCGGCATCCACCTCAATGCTGAGCCGGACTTTCTGCACGTCCGTGTGGGCTCGCCAGTAGCTGGCGGGGAATGCGTTGAAGTACGTTCCAAACGAGACCCTGCGGTGGGCCGGCAGCGACAGCCGGCGGCGGCCGAGGATGAAGTCCGAACGGACCTGGCTGCGCTGAGTGGCGATAGGCGTGGCTCCGCCGCGCTTGGAGGTCGACTCCTGGCCGTCGACGACACGGCGCGCGGCATCGAAGTCAACGTACAGGGGCAGGGTGTCCGTGTCGCCGTCGACCGGGAAAACCACCCGGTGAACTGTCTTCCAGACGGTATCGTCTGTGGCCGATTCGGCTCCCTGCCGGAACTCTGTCGCTACGCTCATGCGTCTACTCCTCCGCTTTCCAGCTTCGCACCGCCGCTGAAGTGCGGCTTGATCTTGTTGTCAAACATGCTCAGGGCCGATCCAATGGCCATGTGCATGTCGAGGTACTTGTACGTCCCCAGCCGTCCGCCGAACAGCACGGAATCTTCACCGCGGGCCAGGTCCCGGTAGGCCAGCAGCTTCGAACGGTCGACGGCGGTGTTCACCGGGTAATAGGGTTCGTCGCCCTTCTCCGCAAAACGGGAGAACTCCCGCATGATCACCGTGGCGTCCTTGGTGTAGTCGCGTTCGGGGTGGAAGTGCCGGAATTCGTGGATTCGTGTGTAGGGGACTTCCTCGTCCGGGTAGTTCATCACTGCGCAGCCCTGGAAGTCCTCCACGGGCAGGACCTCTTCCTCAAGGTCGATGGTGCGCCAGGAGAGGTCACCTTCGGCGTAGTTGAAGTACCGGTCCACCGGTCCCGTGTAAATGACGGGGACCTGGCCACGCACAGAAGCCTGGCCGAATTCCCCGCCGTCGAAGAAATCAGTGTTGAGGTGAACCTCGATGTTCGGGTGATCGGCCATGCGCTCGATCCACGCCGTGTAGCCGTCAACCGGGAGACCTTCATACGAGTCGTTGAAGTAGCGGTTGTCGTAGTTGTAGCGGACGGGAAGGCGGGAAATGATCTCCGCCGGCAGGTCCTTGGGGTCCGTCTGCCACTGTTTGCCGGTGTAGTACTTGATGAACGCCTCATAGAGGGGCCGGCCGATCAGCTGGATGCCCTTGTCGTTCAGGTTCTGCGGATCAGTGCCCGCAAGCTCCCCTGCCTGCTCCTGGATCAGCGCCCTGGCTTCCGCGGGTCCCATGGACGCGCGGAAAAACTGGTTGATGGTGCCAAGGTTGATGGGCATCTGGTACACCTCGCCCTTATGGCTGGTGTACACCTTGTGCTGGTAGTTGGTGAAGGCCGTGAAGCGGTTCACGTACTCCCAGACCCGTTCGTTCGAGGTGTGGAAGAGGTGGGCGCCGTAGCGGTGGACCTCAATGCCGGTCTTGGGTTCATTTTCGCTGTATGCATTGCCACCGATATGGTGACGGCGGTCCAGGACTGCAACCTTAAGCCCAAGCTCCGTGGCGGCGCGTTCCGCGATTGTCAGGCCAAAAAAACCTGAACCGACTACGACGAGATCAGCGTTCACAACTCTCCTGTGTTCTTTGGTGGCAGGGTTAGACAGCCCTATCTGCCGGGTCTAGACTACCCGAAGTTAAAAATTGTCCCGCATTCCGGGGCTCCTGCAGAGTGCCTGTCCGGGACAGACCGAGCGGGTGCAGCAGGGCGAAATTGCTGCACCTGGCTGCTCCACCGAGGTGCACTTTCTCCTCGTGCCCGGACCGTATCCTCAGTCCCCGCTGTTCTCAGTCCCCCACGGTCGCAAGGACTTCCTGCGCGGCATGCTGCCCCGAGGTTTCCAGCGAGGCGTGCTGCTGCACCCAGCCCGCTCTGGCGGCCCGGCCGCCGTCGTCATTTCCTGAGTATTCAGCGGCCAGCACGCGGAGCATGGCCCCGGCGACACTGTCGACGTCGTAACCTGGCGCTTCACCCAGTCCGTTGTCCGCAACCAGGGCAGCGCCCTCTCCGGCGCCAGCGAAGACCACGGGGGTGCCGCATCCGGCGGCGGCGTAGATTTTGGTCGGCTTCGCGAAGTCGTAGCCCTGGCCCGGCTTGATGCTGACCAGGGCTGCCGCAGCGCCGCGGATCCACTGCGCCGCATCCGCCGGAGGAATGACCCCGCCGAAGTGCACGTGTCCGGGAACGGTTTCCGCGGCGAGTTCCCTGAGATGCGGCTCATCGGAACCCTGGCCGAAGAACCGGATGCCCGCACCCGGGTGCTCAGCCAGAACGGCAGGCAGCGCCCGGATAAAGACGTCCGCGCCCTGCCACTCCGACATGGTCCCCGTGTAGACGAAATACGGTGCCTGGGTTTCCGCTGAATCCCCGGCCGGCCCGAAGACCGAAGTGTCGATGCCGTTCCCGACGACGGCCACGCGGTCCGCGTGGACGCCGAACTGCCGGACCTTTTCGGCCACGGCGTCCGAGATCGCAATCACCTTGGCGGCCCTGCGCAGTGCAAAGCCCTCGGCCGCGCGCATCACCCGGATGACGACGCCCGGAACATCCGTTGCTGACAGGGCCTCGGTCCAGACATCCGCCGCGTAGTAGACGAACGGACGACGTCGCAGCGCCGAACTCAGGGCAACCACCACGCCCGTCGTGGGGGGCGGTTCGGACACGACGACGTCGGCATTGGTGAAAAGCAGCCGAAAGAAGGCCGGCACGTCGAAACTCATGTACTGGACATAGCCGCGCACGTTGCCGCCGGCATCCCGCAGCACCGGCCAGCGGGAAAGCCTGTACTGCGGGCTGAAGGCCGGGGAGCCCTTGGGCGGCCTGGTGGTCACGACGCTGACTTCCGCGCCGTTTGCCCTCAGGCCATCCACCAGCGCCTGCAGCCTGAAGGATGCCGCCCCCACCTCCGGGGTGAAGAGGCGTGAGGCTACGGCGACCTTCGGGGGTTTCTTAGCAGTCACGAATTGGCAATCTTCACGATCTGCCGGCTCGTTGCGGACTCCAGGACTGCCTCGGCAACCCTGAGGGTATCCAGCCCCTCCTGCATGGTGACCACGTCACTGCGCAGGCCAAGGACGGCGTCGCGGAAGGCTTCGTGTTCGGTCCGCAGCGGCTCGGGCTTGGCGATGGCGAGGCGCGTGACGTTGCCTTCGGAGACTCCGCGGAACGCCGCCATGGACTCCCACTCTGTGGCAACCGTGCCGTTTTCGAAGAACGTCAGGTCGGCGGTGATGGTGTCAGCCACGAAGGCGCCCTTCTCACCGGTGACAATGGTCAGGCGCTCCTTCATCGGGGAGAGCCAGTTGACCAGGTGGTTGGTGATGACGCCGTTCCTGAGCTGCCCGGTGGCCGCGACCATGTCCTCATGCGGACGGCCGCTGCGGGTGGTGGTGCGGGCGAAAATCGACTCGAACCGGCTCTGCGCGAGCCAGGCTGTGAGGTCGATGTCGTGCGTGCCAAGGTCCTTGACCACGCCGACGTCGGCGATCCGGGCGGGGAACGGCCCCTGACGCCGGGTCGCAATCTGGTAGACATCGCCGAGCTCGCCGGCTTCAATGCGCTTGCGCAGCGACTGCAGGGCAGGGTTGAACCGCTCGATGTGGCCAACAGCCCCCACGAGGCCCTTTGCCGCGAAGGCGTCGACGAGACGCTGCCCGGCCTCGGCGCTGTCGGCGATGGGCTTTTCAACGAGCGTGTGGACGCCGGCCTCGGCCAGAGCCAGCCCTACTTCCTCGTGCAGGCCGGTGGGTACGGCCACGACGGCCATGTCGATGCCGGCTGCAATGAGTTCCTCAACGGAAGAGAGCAAGTCCAGCTGGCCTGCGACACCGTGAGGATCCCCGAAGGAGTCCGCGACAGCCACGAGGTCGACGCCGTCGAGTTCCCGCACCACGCGGGCATGGTGACGGCCCATCATGCCCAGCCCGATCAGGCCAACGCGAAGGTTTGCCATCAGGCACCTGCCTGGACAAGCTTGTTGACCGCCGTGACGATGCGTTCCAGGTCACCCTGACCCAATGAGGGGTGCACCGGCAGGGAGAGTACTTCCTTGGCCGCGGTTTCAGTGTTGGGCAGGTCTTCCGTGCGGTTGAACGACGGGAGGCGGTGGTTCGGGACCGGGTAGTACACGCCGGTACCGATGTTGTACTCCTCGCGCAGGGCCTTGGCCAGTCCGTCGCGGTCCTCGGTGACCCGGATCGTGTACTGGTGGTAAACGTGGGATGCGCCCTCGGCGACCTTGGGCGTGCCAACACCCTGCAGGTTCTCGGTGAGGAAAGCAGCGTTCTGCTGGCGCTGTTCAGTCCAACCCAGGACCTTCTTGAGCTGGACCCGTCCGATGGAGGCGTGCAGGTCAGTCATCCGGGCATTGAAGCCGATAAGTTCGTTTTCGTACTGCTTTTCCATGCCCTGGTTCCGCAGGAGACGCAGGTTCCGTTCGACCGTTGCGTCGGGGGTGGAGACCATGCCGCCCTCACCGGAGGTCATGTTCTTGGTGGGGTAAAGGCTGAACATGGCAAATTTGCCGAACGTTCCCACCATCTGGCCGTTAAAGCTGGCGCCGTGAGCCTGGGCCGCGTCCTCGTACAGGTCGATGCCACGCTCGGCGGCAAGTTTGGTGAAGCCCTCGACGTCGAACGGGTGGCCGTACAGGTGGACGGGCATGATGCCCTTGGTCTTGTCCGTGATGAGCGAGGCAACGTGGTCAACGTCGAGCGTGTAGTGGTCCAGTTCGATGTCGGCGAACACCGGAGTGGCACCCGTGAGCGCAACAGAGTTGCCGGTCGCGGCAAAGGTGAACGAGGGAACGATGACTTCATCGCCGGCGCCAACCCCGGAGGCCAGGAGCCCCAGGTGGAGCCCGGAGGTGCCTGAGTTGACGGCTACCGAGGAACGGCCATCGAGAAGGACCGCAGAAAATTCCTTCTCAAACTCCGCGACCTGCGTGCCCTGGGCGAGCATGCCGGTGGCCAGAACAGCGTCGACGGCGGCCCGCTCGTCGTCGCCGATGATCGGCTTCGCGGCGGGGATAAAGTCGTAGCTCATGCGTTCTCCTCAGATTCTTTCAGGGAATTTCCGTCTTCAATGTACTTGGCGCCGGTGGCGGGGCAGACCCAGAAGTCGCCCTCCTGCCGCAGCGGTTGGCCGGCCTTGCCGACCCAACCGAGTCGGCGGGCCGGAACGCCCGCCACGAGGGCGAACGCGGGAACATCCTTGGTGACGACGGCACCGGCCGCCACCGTCGCCCAGCGGCCGACTGTCAGGGGGGCCACGCACACGGCGCGGGCACCGATCGAGGCGCCGTCCTCTATGGTCACGCCCACCGGCGTCCAGTCGTGGGCGCTCTTAAGCGAGCCGTCAGGGCTGACCGACCGCGGGTAGGTGTCGTTGGTCAGCACCACCGCCGGTCCGATGAAAACGCCCTTGCCCAGCCGTGCGGGTTCGTAGACCAGGGCGTAGTTCTGGATCTTCGTGTTGGCGCCGATCTGCACACCGGTGCCGACGTAGGCACCGCGCCCTACGATGCAGTTTTCACCAAGATTCGCCTGCTCGCGGACCTGGGCAAGGTGCCATACCTTCGTGCCGTCGCCGAGGATGGCCTGATCCGAAACATCAGCGCTCGGAGCAATGGTCGTCGTCATAGTTTGGTTCCTTTCAAAAGGTGCTGACGCTGAGGCCCGGCAGGGCCGCAGCAGCAAGTCAGTGTCAGGCCTTGCCAATGACGCGGTAGGTGACCCCGTCCCAGCGGTCAGCAGAGCTCACGCGGCGGCCGTCGATGAAGGCCTTGATGCCGGGCAGGTCCGCGGGTGTCAGTTCCCGGTACTCGGCGTGGTCTGCCTGGACGACGGCTGCATCAACGGGCTCGCCGACGTGGTAGGCCGCGAAGCCGAGCTTGTCCAGTTCCGCATCCGTGTACAGGGGGTCATGAACCGACACGGCAGCGCCGCGCTTCTCGAGGGAAGCCACGGCATCGAAGACACCGGAGAACGCCGTCTCCTTGACGCCGCCGCGGTAGGCCGCGCCCAAAACGACAACCCGGGCGCCGGTCAGGTCGCCGTAGGCACCTTCAAGGAGGCCCACAGTGTAGTCGGGCATGTCGGCATTGGCAGCACGGGCGGCCCGCACCACGGTGGCCTCCGGGTCGTTCCAGAGGTAAAGGCGCGGGTACACCGGGATGCAGTGGCCGCCTACCGCGATGCCCGGCTGGTGGATGTGGCTGTATGGCTGGGAGTTGGATGCTTCGATGACCTGGTAGATGTCGATGCCGGCTGTGGCCGCGAAGCGGGCAAACTGGTTGGCGAGCCCGATGTTGACGTCGCGGTACGTGGTCTCGGCCAGCTTCGCCAGCTCGGAGGCCTCCGCCGAGCCCAGGTCCCAGACGCCGTTTGGACGGCGGAGGTCAGGACGCTCATCGAAGTCCAGGACGGCCTCGTAGAACGCGACGGCCTTGGCCGCACCCGCCGCGGACAGACCGCCGACGAGCTTGGGGTACTTGCGCAGATCCTCGAACACGCGGCCGGTCAGGACACGCTCGGGGGAAAAGACGAGGTGGAAATCCGTGCCCTCGACGAGGCCGGAGCCCGCCTCGAGCGCAGGCTTCCACCGTGTGCGGGTGATCCCGACCGGGAGGGTTGTTTCGTAGGAGACGAGGGTGCCCGGGGTCAGGTGCTTGGCCAGTTCAGCCGTTGCGCTGTCCATCCAGCCAAAGTCAGGCTTTGCTTCCGCGTCGACGAACAGCGGCACCACGAGCACCACAGCATCGGCGCCGGGGACAGCTTCGGCGTAGTCGGTGGTGGCGCGGAGCTTGCCTGCCGGCACGAGTTCAGAGAGTTTCTCCTGCAGGTGGGCCTCACCGGGGAACGGTTCGGTTCCGGCGTTAATGAGGTCAACGACCTGCTGATTTACATCGACGCCGACAACGTCATGGCCTTTGGAAGCAAACTGGACCGCCAGCGGCAGCCCGATTTTCCCCAACGCAATTACAGCAATCTTCACGATTCTGATGCCTTTTCTCTCATGACTGGCAGGGAGGAGCCACACGGCGACCCCCCGGTTTTGCCTTAACACTATCCGCTGACCTGACGGAACGCCGACTCGGCTAAGGACCGCCACAGGGGTTCAGGCGGTCGCCCGGCCAGGCGTGGCTGGTTATCCACATACGCACATTCATCAGGGCGGTTCCTGCGGCAGCCGCATTAGCGTGGTCCCAAGTTGCCCTCAAGAACGGAGAGCCGGCCGGTGACCCTGCACTGCACTCTGGTCCGCGGACCCGGATCCGGGCTGGCCGACGCACCCGTGGAACTGACGGTTTCGGCCGGGGACGGATGCCCGGGATCCGAACTGGACCATGAACTTTCCCTCGGGTTTGCGACCCGGATGCTGACGGTGGACGGCCTGCCGCTCACGGCCCTGACCGTTGGACAGGTTCCCCTTGTCAATGGCGCGGTCCTGGTCGACGGGGCCATTGAGGCCGGAAGACCACGGAGGCGGACACCCGAGGAGGTCCCAGCAGTCCTGCTGTTGGCCGTTCACAGCGGCCCGGGCGCCGGAACGGTGCTTCCACTGCGACGGGGAAGCTACCGGATTGGGCGGACCGACACGGAGCTGACCATCCCGGATGCGGACCTGTCCCGGGAACACGCACGGATCGATGTCTCGGACACGGCCCTGACGATTGAGGATCTCGACAGCGCGAACGGGACTGAAGTGGACGGCACACGCGTCAGGAATGCCGTCATCTCGACCGGTTCGCTCATCCGCTGCGGAAATTCCACCATGTCCGTTGTGGTGGCCAGCAGTTCTGGCTCCCGGAGCTCCGGATTCAGCGCCGCTGGGCTGTCGGTGGCAGAGCCTTTGACGGTGCCGCGGCCGGCGCGGCAGGAAAACCGGACCACATTGTTTCTCAGCGCCGGGCTCCCCCTTCTTGCC
The DNA here is from genome assembly GCF_056406715.1 of Arthrobacter sp. P1_B11. Lineage (NCBI taxonomy): Bacteria > Bacillati > Actinomycetota > Actinomycetes > Micrococcales > Micrococcaceae > Arthrobacter > Arthrobacter sp. P1_B11. The sequence goes on along the minus strand of NZ_JBFTZQ010000001.1, from coordinate 230,219 downwards.
GGGGTCGGACTCGCTCTGTTGACCGGTATGTGGATGTTTCTGGCGTTCACAGCAGTCTCGGCAGTGACACTTCTGGTCCCCTTGATCACGGGCCGGAGGCACCGGCGCGAAATGCGGTCGGCCGTTGCAGCAGCGTCGGCAACGGACAAGGAACGACGACGGCGGTCAGCTCCGTCGGCTGCCCATCTGGCTTTGGACGCCTCAGGTTCGGGAAAACACGATGAGATTCCGGACGCCGCCGGCGTCTGGCTCCGGCTCGGGCTGGCCGAACAGGTAGCAAACGTCCGCCTGGAGCCCGACGATCCGGAGTTCCGGCCGCCGCCGCTTGGACGTGTTCCACTCGTGCTGGATCCGGGGATTCCGATCGTCTCGATTCGGGGATCGGACACGGACGTCCTCGGCTTGATGCGCTCGTTTCTCATGCAGCTCAGCGGATATCCGCAGGCCCGGGGAACTCAGATTGCGGTCTGCGGGCCGGTCGCAGCCCTGCCCCTGGCGGCCAGGTATCTTCCGGCCGTCACGTTGCATGCGGCCGCCGGCGAGATCGAGGTGGTCCTTGCCGGTTCCCGCCTCGACGGAGGAGCTGCAGGAATCCTGTTGGTCACTGGGACAAAGTGCCAGGACAGGGTAGCTGAGACCGCACGGCGTCGCGGCTGGCGCGTCATCAGGTTCACGGGTTCCGGAGGCGGACCTTCAGCCACCGACATTGAACTGGGTGAACGCCAGGCCTGGTTTCGGTCCCGTGGCGCAATCCAACCCTTCGTCGCCGATCTGGTGCCCCCTGACGTCTTCGACCGATACTGCAGGCAGTTCGTAAAAGGCAGGGGCGGCGCCCCGGCTGCCCGTCCCTCAGTTCCGGCGGCATGTCCGCTTAGTGACCTCCTTGACCCGTCAACCGACGCCACAGCGCGGCGCTGGGCCAGAGGAAGACTCGCGCCGGGCCTTGCCATCCCCATCGGACTTGGCGCCGGCGGTCCCCGGCTGCTGGATCTTGAGGCTGACGGTCCGCATGTGCTCGTGGCAGGCACCACCGGCTCCGGCAAGTCAGAGCTGCTGCGGAGCCTCACTGTGGCACTGGCCCTCAGCTATCCGCCGGACCGCGTCAACCTCCTCTTTTTCGACTTCAAGGGCGGGTCAGGACTGGGCCCCATGACCGCACTCCCCCACTGCGTGGGCATGCTTACGGACCTTACGAGGAGCGAACTTGACCGCACCATGGCGTCGCTGCGCGCGGAAGTCCGCTACCGGGAGCAACTCCTCGCGAGAGTCCAGGCACCGGACCTCCGCGCTTATCGACTGTCCGGAACACCTGGCCTACCTCCTCTCCCTCAGCTGGTCCTTATCATCGATGAGTTCAGGATGCTGGTGGAAGACGCGCCGGAGAGCCTGAACGAACTGATGCGGATCGCCACCATCGGCCGGTCCTTGGGCGTCCATCTGATTATGGCTACCCAGCGTCCGCAGGGTGCGCTCAACGCTGACATCCGCGCCAACGTCACCACCAGCATTGCCCTCCGTGTCCAGTCCGCCCACGAGTCGGCTGACGTCATAGGAATCAGCGCTGCTGCCACGATTTCCGTAGAAGCACCAGGCCGGGCCTACCTTGCTCGGGGAACACAGGCCCCGGAAGAGTTCCAGGGGGCAGCGCTCTCCCTTTCCCCATCCCCGGGCCTTCGGCAGGGCAGGGTCATTGTGCGCCGCACCAGCGATGAACTCGGGAGGACGGCATCCCGTACCGCTGACCGTCGCGGCCCCGCGCCGCTCACGCCGGCAGCCGCCGTCAGGCCCCTGATCGAGTTGACAGCGTCGCTGTGGACAGCGGCGGGCGGCACCGTCCGCAGCCCGGTCGCTCCACCACTGCCGGATGCACCCACCTTCCCGCGCCGCCCCCGAACGGGAAGTGACACTGCATTCGGCCCTTCCCCGGCAGACGTCCGTTCGGCCTCATCCGCGCCGCCGGCTTCCTCCGGTAGGCAAGATGATGGCTGCTGCGTGGAGCTCGGCTGGCTTGACCTGCCCCACGAACAGAGGGTCGCCACGCTCTGGTGGCGCCCTGCAAACGACGGCCACCTCGCTTTGATCGCCGGCACGTCAGGCGATGCGACCGACGCGATGACGCTGGCTCTGGGGCAGCTGGCGACGCAGCCGGCAGAATCCCACCTCTACGTCCTGGACGCCGACGGCTCCCTGTCCGGCCTGGTTTCCTCGAGCCGGGCCGGGGCCGTCGTCGGCCTCCACGAACTGCGCCGTGGAGTCCGAGTGCTGGAACGGCTGGGCAGTGAGATGTCCCGCCGGCTTAGCGGGGCGGCAGCGGCGCAGGCCACTCCCCTGGTCCTCGCGATTTCAGGGTGGGGTTCCTGGGTTTCCGCCATGCGCGCCGGTCCGCTGATGTGGGCCGAAGAGCTGGTCCAGGACATTGTGCGCGACGGACACCGCGCCGCCATCACCGTCCTCATTTCGGGAGACCGTGAACTGGTTACCTCGCGTTTCATCTCCGCCGTTCCCAACCGCGTGTACTTTCCTAGGGGTACCAGCGAAGAGAGCCGGTTCGCGTGGCCCAAAATGTCCGAAGTTCCGGCGGTCGCCGGCCGCGCCGTGGCCTTCGGGTCCTTGTCCGGCAGCCACCCTGCGGTGTGCCAGTTCCATGCCGGCGATGGCCAGGGCAGCATCGCCGGAGCGGCCCAGGCTCCGTTACGCAGCATTCCTTTCAGAGTGGAACCCTTGCCTACTCAGGTTCCGCTGGCGAATCTCCTCATGCTGATCGGTCGAACACAAGCCGTGCCTGCTCCGGACACTCTCCATCCGGCGGACGCGGCGGATGAACGTGGCCACCGAAACCGACGGCTGTACATAGGTGTGGGCGGCGATGAGCTGACCCCCGTCGCGGTCCGCCTGCCCGCCGGCGGCGTCCTCGCCGTTGTGGGCGGCGTGGGGACTGGCAAGACCTCGTTGCTGGGTGCTCTTCCCGCCCTGAACCCATCGGCGGCGGGCTGGCTGCACCCGGACCTGCACCCGGACCCGGACCCGGACCCCAGCGCAGCAGACTTCTGGGCACAAATCCACCGGGAAGCGGTCCAAGGACGTCTGGCCAGGGATGCGGTCCTGCTCGTCGACGACGCGGATCTGCTGTCCGTCTCCACGAACCAGCAGCTTCTCGAACTGAACACCCTCGGCTGGGCCGTCGTTCTGTCCGCGGGCTTTGGGCAGGCCCTGATGCAGCGAGTCCCCCTCGCCATGGCCGCACGCAATCATGGGAGCGGGATCCTCATCGCGCCGCGGAGCCCGATGGACGGAGACCTCTTTGGCATTAGGTTCGAGCTGGAACCCAATCCGCCCCCGGGCCGGGCAGTCCTTCTTGCGGACGGCAGGGCAATGCCCGTTCAGCTCGCTTGCAGCCAGCCGGGCGCCCTCAAAACGCAGACGCAGGATCTACTGGCACGAGCCCGGCCGACGCCGAACGCCGATAATCCCGAGCCCGGCTGACGCGCAAAGGCATCAGAGCGCGGGAGGCGAACCGGCGGCCCGGGACGCGAAGCGTATGACCCGTTTGTCGAAGAGCAGCACGATGGCCGCAGCGGCGGGGATCAGCATGGCTGCACCCGCCAGCGGGTAGCCACCCGTCAGGGTGGGGAATCCAATGGTGAGCACGAACAGCTGTGCCACCAGGGCACCTGCCCGCGGCCAGCGGAAGCCCCGGAACAGGAACACCGCAACGGCGTACAGCCAGGAAGCGAACGCCAGCAGCAACGCAAGTGTGAAGACGGCACCCCAGAAGGACAGGACAGGGGCTCCGGTCAGGAGTTGGACTCCGTACCACGCGGCAGCCGCCAGCAGGGCGGTGGCCTCGGCTGCGACAATCCCTGAAATGACGGCCATGGAGCGCGGGCGCGCAGTGCCGCTAGTGGAGTGCTCAGGCCTGTCGGGGCGCCGGGGAAACCCGTCATCGCTGGGCTCAGAGTCGGGGCTGGACGGGCTGGCTGGGGGTCTTGACACACTGGCACCATACCGGACATAGTCGGACAGACGGTGGGGGCTGTTGCCCGGTGTGATGCATCGCTCACGTTTCAGGGGGATTTCGTGGACCACTACCCCTTGTTTACACAGCGTTAACATGAAACGCTTGATCCAGATGACCAAGGGGGCCCGCTGGGCCCCTTTCCTTTGTAGGCCCTAGTGAATATTTTCACAAGTGGCAAATGACTTACCAGGAATGGAGTGACTGATCAGCATGGATTGGCGTAACCGCGCAGCGTGCCTCGACAAGGACCCGGAGCTTTTCTTCCCGGTGGGAAACACCGGCCCCGCGCTCCTTCAGATTGAGGAAGCAAAGAGCGTCTGCCGCAGGTGCCCCGTCGTCGACACCTGCCTGCAGTGGGCACTGGAGTCCGGCCAGGATGCCGGCGTCTGGGGCGGCATGAGCGAGGACGAGCGCCGGGCGCTGAAGCGCCGGGCTGCCCGCGCACGCCGCGCCTCCTGACGGACAGTTCAACAGATTCGGCGACGGCCGCGGACCGAGGGTCCGCGGCCGTCGCCTTTTCATAATTTTGCTTTGATGCCCGGGCGTTCGATGCCCGGCGGCATCAGCGGCCTGCGAGACTCAGCACGATCTGCACGGCGGTACCGCCGCCGTCCCGGGGCTTCCAATGGATGGTGCCGGCCAGCTCGCTCGTCACCAGGGTCCGGACGATCTGCAGTCCGAGGCCCTCGACGTGCGGGGTGTCCGGCAGACCTACCCCGTCGTCCGCAACGGTCACCGTAAGCAGCTCAGCCCCGTCATCGCCTTCGGATCTGTCAGCCAGCAGCCAGACAGTTCCGGTCCGCCCTTCCAGGCCGTGCTCGACGGCGTTCGTCACCAGTTCATTGATCACGAGCGCCAGCGGGGTGGCAAAGTCGCTTGGAAGCTCCCCGAACAGCCCTGATTTCTGCGTCCGCACCTGCTGGGACGGTGATGCCACCTCGGCCGAGAGCCGGAACTGGCGCCCAATGAGCTCGTCGAAGTCGACGCTCTGCGTGAGTCCCTGGGAGAGAGTCTCATGGACCAGGGCAATGGTTGCGACTCGCCGCATGGCCTGTTCCAGCCCTTGCTTCGCCTCGTCGCTCACCATCCGGCGGGACTGCATCCTCAGCAGGGCCGCGACGGTCTGAAGGTTGTTCTTGACCCGGTGGTGGATTTCCCGGATGGTGGCGTCCTTGGTAACAAGCTCCATTTCCCTGCGCCGCAGCTCGGACACATCGCGGCACAGCACGAGTGCCCCGAACCGCTGCTGCTCATCGCGGAGAGGGATCGCCCGCAGGGACAGGCTGACTCCCCTGGATTCGATCTCGCTGCGCCACGGCATGCGTCCGGTGACAACCAGCGGGAGTGTTTCGTCCACCAGGCGTCGGTCCTTCAGCAGGCCGGCGGTGACTTCCGCGAGGGAGCGTCCTTCCAGTGACTCGCCGTCGCCCAACCTTCGGAACGCGGAGACACCGTTCGGGCTCGCGTATTGCACGATCCCCTCGGCATCGAGCCGGATGAGCCCGTCGCCCACCCGCGGGGCCCCCCGGCGCGAACCCGTGGGCGAGGCAAAATCGGGCCACAGGCCCAAGGTGCCCATGCGCAGCAGGTCGTAGGCACACTGTCGGTAGGTCAGTTCAAGCCGGGACGGCATCCGCGAACTCGAAAGATCCATGTGTGACGTGACCACGGCCAGCGTCCGGCCGTTTCTGACCATCGGCACGGCCTCCACCCGCAGCGCCATGTCACTGCTCCAGTTCGTTTCACTGGAGCGCTCGATCGTGCGGCTGGCCCACGCCTTGTCCACTAGGGGCTGAAGATCGGACCGGATGCCCTCCCCGACGAAGTCGGCATGGAATACCGTGTGCGTCGTGGAGGGCCGCACGTGGGCAAGCGCCACGTAACCGTAATCCGGATGCGGAAACCAGAGGGCGAGGTCGGCAAAAGCGAGGTCGGCGACCATCTGCCAGTCACCCACCAGGAGGTGCAGCCATTCGGCATCCCCCGGCCCGAAATCAGCGTGTTCCCTGATGGGGTCCGTAAAGATTGCCACTGCACCTCCAGTTTTCGACACCGGGCAACGCCCTAGCGTCGGACGATTGACCTCAAGAGCCTCAATGCTACCGACAGCGAGGCCATATCGTCCGCTTCAAGGGCATTGACCTCGTCGAACATGCTCTTCGCGCGGCCCAGCTGTTCGGCATTCAGCTGCTCCCAGCCCTTGAGGCGATCTCCGGCCGGTGACCCTGAGGCAGTCGACTCAAGCACCGCCGTCGTCATGTCCGAAACGGTCGAGTAGAGGTCATCACGCAGCGCAGCCCGGGCCAGAGCCTGCCACCGGTCCCTCCTCGGCAGCGAACTGATCCGTTCGAGCAGGGAGTCGGCATGGAAGCGGTTAAACACCGTGTAGTACACGTGCGCGATTTCCTCCACCGGCTCCTGGCGGGCGTGTGCGATCTTGGCAATGTCCAGCAGGACGAAGCTCTCGAAAAGCTCGGCCCAGCGGTGGGCAAGATCTTCTGGCAGACCCCACGACCGCGCCTTTTCAAGCCACGCGGCCACCCGCTCGCGGTCGTCCCCTCGCAGGTAGTCCAAGACACGCGCACGCATCGGATCGATGAGCGGCTTGAACTCGGCGACGATGTCGGCAATGGGGCGGGACGTGGTTCCCTGCCCGAGCACCCAGCGCACGGCCCGGTCCAGAAGCCGCCGGATGTCGAGGTGGACCGTGCTCCAGTGTTCGGTGGGGAATGACGCCGGAAGGTCATTGAGTTCGGACACGATGACGTCCAGCTCATACACCTCACGGAGCGCAACGAACGCCTTGGCCACGGCCACTTCGCTCGCTGACGTTTCCTCCATGGTCCGGAAGGCGAAAGTGATGCCGCCCATGTTGATCATGTCGTTGGCGACGACCGTTGCGATGATTTCCCGGCGCAGCGGATGCGTGTCCAGTTCGGCGTCGAACCGCTCCCGCAGCTGCTCGGGGAAGTATCCGCGCAGCGTCTGCCTGAACCACGGATCGTCAGCGAGATCACTGTCACGAAGAGCAGTTGCGAGCTCGATCTTGGCATAGGCGGCGAGCACCGACAGCTCCGGGGATGTCAGCCCCTGCCCCTGCTCGAGCCGTTCGCGAAGGACCGCAGTGGACGGCAGCGCCTCAAGGTCCCTGTTCAGATCCGCCGACTTTTCCAGCCAGTCCATCAGCCGTTCGTAGCTTGGACTCCATTCGGCCACACGCTGACGGTCGTTGAGCAGCAGGATGTTCTGGTCGATGTTGTCTTCGAGGACAAGCCGCCCCACTTCATCGGTCATGGAGGCAAGGAACTCGGCACGTTCGTCCGGCTCAAGTTTTCCTGCCGCGACCATCCGGTCCACGAAGATCTTGATGTTGACCTCGTGGTCCGAGCAGTCGACGCCTGCCGAGTTGTCGATGGCGTCCGTGTTGAGGATGACGCCCTGCAGGGCCGCCTCGATGCGGCCACGCTGCGTCATGCCCAGGTTTCCGCCTTCGCCCACCACCTTCACGCGAAGGTCGCGCCCATCGACGCGGATGGCATCGTTAGCCTTGTCTCCGACCATGGCGTGGCTCTCGGTGCTCGCTTTCACATACGTGCCGATGCCCCCGTTGTACAGCAGGTCGGCCGGCGCCAGCAGGATGGCCCGCAGCAGTTCAGGCGGGCTCAGCTGGGTGGTGCTCTCGGGCAGGCCCAGTGCGGCGCGGACCTGCGCGGAGACAGGAATCGATTTGGCCTGGCGCGGGTAAACCCCGCCGCCTTCGCTGATGAGTCCCTTGTCGTAGTCGTCCCACGACGAGCGCGGCAGCTCGAACAGACGCTGGCGTTCAGCATAGGAGCTGGTCTCGTCCGGGTTGGGATCCAGGAAGATGTGCCGGTGGTCGAAGGCGGCCAGCAGCCGGATGTGCTTGGACAGCAGCATCCCGTTTCCGAAAACATCACCTGACATGTCGCCCACTCCGACGACGGTGAACGGCTCGGACTGCGTATCCAGGTCAAACTCACTGAAGTGGCGCTTGACTGACTCCCACGCTCCCCTGGCCGTAATGCCCATGGCCTTGTGGTCGTAGCCCACCGACCCGCCGGAGGCGAAGGCGTCACCCAGCCAGAATCCGTATTCAGCCGCAAGCCCGTTCGCGATGTCCGAGAAGGTTGCCGTGCCCTTGTCCGCCGCCACCACAAGGTACGAGTCGTCGTCGTCGTGCCTGACAACATTCCCCGGCGGAACGAGCTGTTCACCCTCGGTGCCCGTAACGAGGTTGTCGGTGAGGTCGAGCAAGCCGCGGATGAACGTCTTGTAGCTTTCGATGCCTTCGGCCATCCAGGCTGCCCTGTCCGCCGCCGGATCAGGCAACCGTTTGGCGAAAAAGCCTCCCTTGGCGCCCGTCGGAACGATCACCGCGTTCTTGACGGTCTGGGCCTTGACCAACCCCAGGATCTCCGTGCGGAAGTCCTCCCGCCGGTCGGACCAGCGGAGACCGCCGCGCGCCACTTTGCCGAAGCGCAGGTGGACGCCCTCGACCCGCGGCGAGTAGACCCAGATCTCGAACCTGGGCCGCGGGTAGGGCAGGCCTTCAATGCCTGAGGGGTTCAGCTTGAAGCTCAGGTAGGGCTTGTCCTGGTAGAAGTTGGTGCGCAGCGTTGACTCGATCAGGTTGGTGAAGGTCCGGAGAACGCGGTCCGCGTCGAGGGTCGCGACACTTTCGATGGATGCGGCCAGCTCGGCACGGACCTTTTCCTGCCGTTCGGAGCGCTCCAGTTCCGTCAGAGCTGGGTCGAAGCGCGCCTCAAACAGCGCGCTGAGCCCCTTCGTGACTTCCGGATTGGCCAGCAGCGTGTCTGCCATGAACTCGAAAGAATTGGTGTTGCCCATTTGCCGCATGTACTTCGCATATGCCCGCAGCACAACAATCTGACGCCAGCTCATGCCTTCACGAAGCACGAGGCGGTCGAAGCTGTCCGATTCGACGGCGCCGGAAACCGCCGCACCGAAGGAGTCCGCCAGCAGCTGGCCCGTTGACAGCGGCTCCACCCCCGCCGGGTACTTCAGTCCGAGGTCATACAGAAAGAAATCCCGGCTGTCTGAGGTTTCGATCTCGAAGGGCCGCTCATCCAGCACCTCAAGCCCCAGGTTGTGGAAATAGGGAAGGATCTGGCTCAGGCTTTTGGGTTCGAGCATGTAGAGCTTGACGCGGGCATCCTCTTCGAGCGTTGCCCCGGCGCCTTCCGGAAGATAGACGTGGACGCCTGGGCGCTCCTGCTTCGCTCCGGCACGTCGCTCGGCTGCGGCCCCGTACTTTTCAAACCTTTCGATGTCCTCCAGGGCGTCTTCAACCTCGTAGTCCACCCGGTAGGTTGCCGGGAACGCTTCCGCCCAGATGTCGGCGAGTTCTTTGGTGCCGGCGTTGGCGCTCCTGTCGCGCAGGACTTCACTGATGCCTTCGCCCCAGGACCGCGCGGCCCGGACGAGCCGCTTCTCAAGGTCCTCGGCGTTGACGTGCCCGACGTCTGCGCCCTTTGGCAACCGGATCCTGAAGAAGAGGCGGGCAAGCGCCGACTCCGTCATCCGTGCTTCGTAGTCGATGGATTCGGCGTGGAAGGTCTCGCGAAGTTCCCTCTCGATCCGGAGGCGGACGTTCGTGGTGTACCGGTCGCGCGGCAGGTAGACGACGGCGGACATGAATCGTCCGTAGATGTCGGGCCGCAGGAACAGGCGGGTGCGGCGGCGTTCCTGCAGGCGTTGGATGCCGGTCGCCGTCGCCGCGAGGTCCGGGATTTCAATCTGGAAGAGTTCGTCGCGTGGGTACGTCTCGAGGATTCCCACCAAGTCCTTACCTGAGTGCGAATCAGGCGGGAAGCCGGCGCTGCGGAGGACAGCTTCGACTTTTTCCCGGACGATCGGAATGTTCCGCACTGAACCGGTGTAGGCACTCGTGGCGAAAAGCCCGATGAAACGCTGTTCGCCGTTGACGTTTCCTGCGGCGTCAAAGCTCTTGACGCCGATGTAGTCGAGGTAGGCCGGCCGGTGCACCGTCGAGCGCGAGTTGGCCTTGGTGATCACCAAAGCTCTTTTTTCGCGCGCTTTCCGCCGGCCCGCATCCGTGAGGTGCTGGATGTGGGGAGTTTCGCGGCGGGCACGGAGCAGCCCCAGCCCGCTGTCCTCCCGGAGTTCCAGGACATCCTCGCCGGCATCGTTGACGAGATCGTACTCGCGGTAGCCGAGGAAGGTGAAGTTCCCCTGGTCCAGCCACCGAAGCAGATCCTGGGCCTGCCGCAGCTCTGCAATCTGGGCCGGATGGGCAATCTTGTCGAGCCTCTCGGCTATCTGCCGGGCCTTGTTCCGCATCTTCGGCCAGTCTTCGACGGCGGCGCGGACATCGCCAAGCACCCGTTCCAGTCCTCCGGTCAGGCGCCCCCTGGCTTCCGCGCTGGTGCGGCCAATCTCCACTGCGATCCAGGATTCCATGTGCGAAGCATTGTCGCCCTGGGCAATCAGGCGGGACAGACTGGGCAATGCAGCGGTGTCACCGCTGGAAATACCAATATTGGACGGAACCCTGTCCACTTTGACCAGCTCATTGGTCTGACGGTTGCGCGTGACCACGAACATGGGGTGGAGCACGAGGTGAATGGCAGAGTTCTGCCGGACCAGCTCTGCGTTGACCGAATCCACGAGGAAGGGCATGTCGTCGGTGACGATGTACACCACGCTGCAGTCGGCTTCTTCAACAATCGAGATGTTGGCAGTGCCGGGCTGACGGGTCGCCGCGACCCGGCGGTGCGTCTCTGCACGTGAGCTCAAAATCTCACGAGGGTACGAACGGGCATCCTCCTCCGCGAGGTGCTCATAGTAGTCCCCAAAGAAGCCCTCTTCGGCTCCGATTGAACGGGACTGATCCTCCACGCTGGACCCAGACGACATCGACAAACGCCTCCATCACAAGTTCGCGGCCGCACCGTTGCAGCCCTAATCGTGAGCCTAGCCCCTTAGCCTGCGCTTTGCTGTGGAAGGGAACACAGAGGATCGGCTATTTCGCTGGACAGGTGCACAAACGAGAGCGGCAATGGCGGACCGCAGCCGAGATTCCGGAGCCGCCTCCAGGAGTAACGACCCGGAAATCAGGGCGGCGTCACTGGCCCCTGGGTCCGCGGGAAGGAACGCCTTGATGCCGATTGCCGGCCCGTAGCGCTCCCACGCCTCCCGCAGCTGCCGTTCGGGTGAGCGGCCCACGGCGGCGGCCCGGACTTTGTTCATCACCACCTCCGGGTTCGCGCCGGGCACCGCAGTGTCCAGCTCGGCGAGTCCCCGCACAAGCCGAGGGACGCCCACAGAATCCGCAGACCCGACGGCGAAGACAGTGTCGGCCATTTCCAGGCTCCTGAGCGTAGCGGCATTCCGACGGGGCGCCATAGTGTCGAAGCTCAGCTCCTCGTCGGCCTCGAGACAAAAGCCCGTGTCCACAACGACAACATCGGCCACTTCCCTGGCCCGTTCCAGTACAAGTGCCATTGCAGCCGCCCGGAGCTCGGTCCAGCGGTCTGCCCGTGTTATGCCGGTCAGAACGCGGAAGGTCCCCGACTTAATGGCAACCGGCATGGCAACGCGAAGCAGCGCTTCACGGTCCAGGAGGCCCTGGTCGGCCAGCCTGCATGCCTGCGCCAGGCCGGCCGCTTCGTCCAGCAGTCCGAGGACTGCGCCAATGCTTGCAGCGTAGCTGTCGGCGTCGACGAGCAGGACGGACTTTCCCTCTGCAGCAAGTTCACCGGCAATGTTCACGGCCACCAGGGTGCGCCCGGGAGAACCGGCCGGCCCCCACACGGCGATGATCTTTCCGGTTCCGGCCGGCGCCGGGGCGTCGTCGACGTCGGTGGCATCCGCCCTCAAGGCGGCACCCGTCTCGGCGAAGCCCCGCTCGCCCGGAACCGGGGCGGTGATCCCGTGTCCGGAGAACTGTGCCACCGCTTCGGAGATGCGTTCGGCCAATGCTGCGGATTCGACGGTGGAAATGGCTGCGGACACACCGATGCCGCGCAGCCGCGCCGCCTCCTCCACATTGTCGGTCAGGGCGATGATCGCGACTCCCACCGCGCCGAGCCTGTCGACGAGGGAGGCTGTCAGTTCCTCGCTCCCCCCGGCCACGACGGCTGCCCGGGCGAGCCCGCTTTGGCAGGCAGCGAGCAGTTCTGTCAGCTCCGTGCACCTCCGCACCACGGTGACTGGCCCGTGGAGCCTCTCCAGGCCGCCAACCAGGTCCTCCTGGGCCTGTCCCACCGTGACAACGGGGATGCTCATTTGGCACCGCCGGCAGGATTCCACACCACGGAGATCTTGGCCTCGTTCGCCTGCGCGCCGAGAAGGGACGGCATCTGGTTGTCTCCGACAAGGACCATCAGAACAGTGGATTTGGAGGAACCCAGGGCTGTCGATCCCGGTGCTACGTGGGCGATTTCCGCACCCGGCAGCAGCAGCTTCGGCTGCGCAAAGCCGTTCCGGGCATCGGGCAGAGAAACCCATACGTCAACGCGGGTCCCTGCAACAGCCTGCTCCGGCAGCGCCTCCTGAACGGTGATGGCGACCGGCTTCCTGCCGAGGGCGTCCACGCTGCCCAGACTTTCCCTCGGCAACAGCTGGTCCTTACCGATCCGCTGGACCGCCACCAGGCCGTCGGGCATGCCGGTCTCCGCCGTGATGTAGTGCGGCTCCACCTCCCCCAGCCGCACTTTGACCCGGCTGACGTTTTCCGGCGTGAGCCTCTCTCCCACCGCAATCGCCTCACGGGCGGCAAACACTTCGGTGGTCTTGTCTGCACTGCCGACGAGCGATATGACACCAACCACCGAGGCAAGGACCAGCAGCACCCCAACCAAAAGCCGGGGATCCTTCCATGAAGGCTTCTTCAGACGGGCCCCGGTGGCCGTGGCGCTGGCACTCATGCGTACTGCTCCCCCTTGACGCGTAGGGCGCCTTCGGTGCGCCGGTCATGATCATTGTTACGGCATGCATGCCCAAACGGAAAGTCATAGGCGCAAACATCATCAAACTGTGGATAACGGCATCATTCGGCATCACGGGTGGCAGAATTGACCTATGCCCCGTTTCCTCACGCTTGCAGATGTAGCCGAGCAGCTCCAGATCAACTCGCCCGCAGCCTACGCGCTTGTCCGCAGCGGGGAACTGAAGGCCATCCAGGTGGGCGGCCGCGGTCAGTGGCGCGTCGAAGAGAAGATGCTCGAGCAGTACATAGAAGAGCGCTACGCGGAGGCCAGCCGGATGATCGAAGAGGCGAAGTCCAAGTCAGTCTGATCCCGCGCCACACCGGAATCGCTAGAGTTCTCCAGGCCGCATCGACCGCAAGGCACCCAACGAGCCGAACGGAATCGTAGCCACGTCCATGACGTTGGACGCCCGGCGCGCTTCGCCCGGCGCCGTGATCGCGAGATCAAAAAAGTCCCGCCCCACGCGGTCAATGACTCCGGGGATCCGCACCTCCCCCGCCGCGCCACTGGCCATCAGTACCGTCAGCCCCGCCCTGTCACGGGCAAGGCTCCGCAGCGCATTTGCCAGGCCCACCTTCCGCCGCACTGCCGACGGTTCGCCCACGGCCATCCGGCCCATCCCCACGTAGCGGGACACAGCGGCGTAGGGAATCAATACCTGGTGCGCCGCTTCGTCGAGCACCAGGCTTTCCGCACCCGCGTGGCTTAGCGTCCCGGTGAACGCCGATCCGGAGCCAAGATGAACGCCGACGTACCGGCCCAGTGATCCGCGGAGCCGGTCGGCCAACCCGATGGAAGCCGTGTCCGACCTGGATCGCTCCGATATTTCGGACTCGCGTCCCAAGACCTCGGCCTCGGCTATCTGCGCCTCCAAGTCCTCAAACAGAGCATTCCATCGCATGGCGCCAGCGTAGGCGGACCGGAGAGGCGGGTCAATGCAACCGCCTTCTGAAGACAAGTATCAGCCAACTATTGCAAACAGAGACCAATCGCATCAATATTGATCAAACAACATCAAACAGCATTAAACGAAGGGCAAAGCCATGCAGCCATCTAATCCCAGGACAGTCCGGTGCGATGCAGCCATGGCGCTCCTTGTCCTGGGACTCGGCTGTTTCCTGGTGTTGTCCGGCGCCGGCCTCCTCGACCGCTGGCAGCGATCCGCATCGCGGCGGCAGTCGATGGTCTTCGAGGATCTTCTCGGCCTGGTGGCGATAGCTGCCGGGTTCATCATCGCGGTCTGGTGGGTAGCGTCGCTCGTGGCGGCGTTTGCAGCAGCATTGCTTGAACGGACGGGCCGAAATCGTGCCGCCGCGCTGAGTGGCCGTTTCAGTCCCGCCTTCATGCGGCGGCTGGCACTCGCTGCCGTGGGAGTACAGCTCATTGGTGCGCCCCTTGCTCACGCTGCCCCGCCTGACGCCAGCCTGTCTTCCACTAGCGCCGCGGCGGTCTCGGCCGCGTGGGCGCCGACTGACGGCCAGTCCCTCACCGGCCCGATCCCGGCCTTGATCCGCCAGTCCGCCGCGCCTTCTAGGCCTGACGCCGTCGGCACCGGGCAGTCGGTTCCGGACGCCGGGCAGTCGGTGCCGGACGCCGGGCAGTCGGTGCCCTCCACATCGGACGTTCAGCCGCAGTGGCAGCCGCGCCCGCCCGTTACAGCTCCCCGGCTGGTGACCTCCGCGCGGGTCCGAGCGGCCCTCGAACTTCCCGACACGGCGCACCATGAGGTAGCGGTCAGGGCCGGTGATTCGCTCTGGACCATCGCCGCAAGGGCGTTGGGGCCGGAGGCGTCCGACGTCGAAATCGCCCTGGAGTGGCCCCGCTGGTTTGACGCAAACAGGGCAGCCATAGGCAACAACCCTGATGTGCTCCTGCCTGGCCAAGTCCTCAGGGCTCCCTGATTCCGGCAGCCCCTGCGCGCCTTCGCACCCGCGCCCCTTCGCACTATCGCACCTTCGCACCCGCGCCCCTTCGCACTATCGCCTCTGCGCACCTTCGTCACCGCAATACGCCGTGCCCGCAGTTCCACTTCAACCAAAGGACCGAATCATGACTGCCGTAACCTCAGTCCGGAGCGCGGGCACCATAGCGCACCCGGCAATCCCGTCCATAGGCATCAATGCGTCCGACGAGTTGCGGGAGATTTGTGCCATTACCAGATCCACAGTCCAGGCAGCCATAGAAGTGCTTGCCGGAACCAGGCCCATAAACCAGTTGGCGCGGCGGCTAGACCAACGGTGCCTAGTGGCGCTGCAGCACCGGGCTTGCCTTACCAGGCGGGAAGCTTCCCGGACTCCCCGCAAGCTGGGACGCCTCCATCGGAACCCGACGGTCCGGTCTGTGCGCGCCTGCGAGGTAACTCCGGACATCTATGAAGCAAGTGCGGTGGTCATCGACGAACTTCGGACCCGCGCAGTCGCTGTCCGGCTCGAACGCAGCAAACAAGTCTGGCGGGTGACGGCCCTGGAAATCGGATGAGGAAGCGCAAACAGCGAGGGACCGGAATATTTGCTCCGGTCCCTCGCTGTCATTCAGACTGTGCGGCTCTTAGCGCTTCTTCTTGCCGTCACGGCGGTCCTGCGAGGCTGCCTTGGCAGGGTTTCCCGAGCGTCCCGTCGCGCGACCCTCGATCCGGGTCTGGGTCCCGCCGCCTTCCGCGGGCGCCGTGTACTGCAGTTGTGCCGGCTTTTCAGGCGCTTCCAGCCCGGCGGCGTGGATCTGCGGCTCGTGGTGTTCCGTGTGCGCACCGGCGGCATCGGCAACCACTACGTCTTCCGCAGGCGTAACTTCGACCTCAAGGTTGAAGAGGAAACCGACGCTCTCCTCCCGGATGGCTTCCATCATGGCCTGGAACATCGTGAAGCCCTCGCGCTGGTATTCGACCAGCGGATCACGCTGGGCCATGGCACGCAGGCCGATGCCTTCCTTGAGGTAGTCCATCTCATATAGATGTTCCTGCCATTTCCGACCGATGACCGACAGAACAACGCGCCGCTCAAGCTCGCGCATGCTCTCGGAGCCAATGGTTTCCTCACGGGCCTGGTACACCAACTTGGCGTCGGACAGGATCTCTTCCCGGAGGAACTCGACCGTGATGCGCGATTTTCCGCCCGCCTCATCGATCACATCGTGCGCGGTCACGCTCACGGGATAGAGCGTCTTGAGGTTCGTCCAAAGCTGGTCGAAGTCCCAGTCGTCGCCGTTGCCCTCAGCGGTGGCTCCGTCGATGAGGGCGTTGATGGTGTCCTCAAGGAAGAACTGCACTTTTTCGTGCAGGTCGTCACCCTCAAGGATGCGGCGACGGTCGCCGTAAATGGCTTCGCGCTGCCGGTTGAGGACGTCGTCGTACTTCAGGACGTTCTTGCGCTGCTCAGCGTTCCGGCCCTCCACCTGGCCCTGGGCCGAGGCAATGGCGCGGGAAACAAGCTTGGATTCAAGGGCCACATCATCGGGGACAGAGCTGTTCATCAGGCGTTCCGCTGCTCCGGAATTGAACAGGCGCATGAGGTCGTCAGTCAACGAGAGGTAGAAACGGGACTCGCCGGGGTCGCCCTGACGGCCCGAGCGACCGCGGAGCTGGTTATCGATCCGGCGTGACTCGTGCCGTTCGGTGCCCAAAACGTAGAGCCCGCCGAGATTCAGTACTTCCTCGTGCTCTTCCTTGACCGCCTGCTTGGCGGCCTCCTGGGCCTGCGGCCACGCGGCCTCGTACTCTTCCGAGTTCTCTTCCGGATCCAGCCCCTGCTTGGCGAGTTCGGCGATGGCCGTGAACTCGGCGTTGCCGCCCAGCATGATGTCCGTTCCACGGCCAGCCATGTTGGTGGCCACCGTCACGGCGGCCTTGCGGCCGGCCTGGGCTACTATGGCCGCTTCCCGGGCATGGTTCTTGGCGTTAAGGACCTCGTGCCGGATGCCCTCCTTGGCGAGCAGCCGTGAGAGGTACTCGCTCTTCTCGACGCTGGTGGTACCAACCAGGACAGGCTGGCCCTTTTCATGGCGTTCGGCGATATCCCTGACCACTGCATCGAACTTGACTGTTTCGTTCTTGTAGACGAGATCCGAGCGGTCGAGGCGCTGCATGTCCCGGTTGGTGGGGATGGCAACCACTCCGAGCTTGTACGTGCTCATGAATTCGGCGGCTTCAGTTTCCGCCGTGCCGGTCATGCCGGACAGTTTGCCGTACATGCGGAAGTAGTTCTGCAGGGTCACGGTGGCGAGCGTCTGGTTCTCGGCCTTGATCTCGACGCCTTCTTTGGCCTCGATGGCCTGGTGCATGCCCTCGTTGTAGCGGCGGCCGGCCAGGATGCGGCCGGTGTGCTCGTCGACAATGAGAACCTCGCCGTCAAGGATGACGTAGTCCTTGTCCCGCTTGAACAGTTCCTTGGCCTTGATGGCGTTGTTCAGGAAGCCGATCAGCGGAGTGTTGGCGGACTCGTAGAGGTTCTGGATGCCCAGGTAGTCCTCGACCTTTTCAATCCCGCCTTCCAGGACGCCGACGGTGCGCTTCTTTTCGTCGACCTCGTAGTCCTTCTCCGGCTGCAGCCGCAGTACGACCTTGGCGAATTCGCTGTACCACCGGTTGGTGTCGCCCTGGGCGGGACCGGAGATGATGAGCGGGGTCCGGGCCTCGTCGATAAGAATGGAGTCGACCTCATCGACGATCGCGAAGTGGTGTCCGCGCTGGACGAGCTCCGACTTATCCCATGCCATGTTGTCGCGCAGGTAATCGAAGCCGAACTCGTTGTTGGTGCCATAGGTGATGTCCGCGGCGTACTGCTCGCGGCGGACGGACGGGTCCTGATTGGAAAGAATGCAGCCGCTGGTGAGGCCGAGGAAGCGGTAGACGCGGCCCATGAGCTCGGACTGGTATTCGGCCAGGTAGTCGTTGACCGTGATGACGTGCACGCCGTTGCCGGCCAGGGCGTTGAGGTAGGCAGGAGCTGTGGCCACGAGGGTCTTGCCTTCACCGGTCTTCATTTCGGCGATGTTGCCCAGGTGAAGTGCGGCACCACCCATGAGCTGCACGTCGAAGTGCCGCATGCCAAGGGTGCGGGAAGACGCCTCGCGCACGGCGGCGAAAGCCTCTGGGAGGAGATCATCCAGCTTTTCGCCATCCTGGTGGCGGGCCCGGAGCCGGTCCGTTTCTTCACGCAGTTCGGCGTCGGTGAAGGTTTTGAATGAGTCTTCAAGGGCGTTAATGGAATCGGCATAGTTCCGCAGTTGCTTCAGGGTTTTTTTGTCACCCGTGCGGAGAAGTTTTTCGATTAGTGATGCCACGTGAAGTTGCTCCCAGTCTCATGCTGCCGAATTCTGGCGTGTTTAGTCTACGGGAGAGACGCAGAGCACGTTGCCCCTGTTCCCTGAGAGCGGATACTGCTCTCCTGTTTCCTGGACGGCGGCCGAGACACTTCCGGCGAGGTCTCCGGCCGGAGACACCACCACGTCCTCCAGCCCCAGCCACTCGGCCATCAGCCGAAGCTCGGCGGCAAGTTCGACGGCGGTGTCCTCCGGTGCGTCCGGCTCGCCAAAGCACGCCCGGACCAGCAGTTTGCCGCCGGCCCGGTCTGCTTTGAGGTCCACCCTGGCCACGAGGCGGTCCCGGAGCAGGAAAGGGAGAACGTAGTAACCGAACCGGCGCTTTGGTTCAGGGGTGTAGATCTCGATCCGGTAGTGGAACCCGAAAAGCTCTTCCAGCCTCCGGCGTTCGAAAACCAGTGAGTCGAAAGGGCTGAGCAAAGCCCGGCCGGTTGCAGCGCGCGGTAACCGGGCGTCAACATGGCGGTACAGCTTCCGGTCCCAGCCCTGCACCGTCACCGCTTCAAGCCGTCCGCTCTCCTCGAGATGCTGAACCGATACAGCCGCGGCTTTGATCGGTGTCCTGAAGTAGTCGGCGAAACACCGTACGGTCCCTATCCCGTGCGCCTGTGCGGCCGCGTCGATAAGCCTGTCCATGGCTGCAGCGGGGTCCGGTGCCGCTTGCGCGGCCGTGGCCGGCAACACGTCGCGGGTCAGCGCATACTTGCGCTCGAACTGCTCCGTGCGCGCAGCCGAAGAGACGACACCCTCTTCAAACAGGTGCTCCAGGACGCGCTTGACGGCATTCCAGTTCCAGCCCCAGTTGACGTGTTTACGGTCCTCCACGTGGCCGATGGCCGCTGTGAGCTCGGAGGCAGTCATCGGCTTTCCGCCAGCGAGGGCATCCAGCACCAGTCGGGTGACGCCGGATTTCAGGCCTGGATCCATTGCGGAAGCGCCAACCCAAGTGCGGTTCTGCCACACCACAAGGTCCTGGAAATGTTCAGGCCTGATGAAGCTCGCTTCGTGGGCCCAATATTCCATCATCCGGCGCGGATGCTTGCCCGCCATCTGCTGAAGGATGGTGCGGTCGTAATTGCCAAGCCTCGAGAAGAAGGGAAGGAAATGGCTTCTGGCCAGGACATTGACGGAGTCGATCTGGACCAGCTGGATCCGGGCAAAGGTACGGCCCACCGTCCGTGAAGTCACGGGCGCGGCGGGCCGTCCTTTGTCCAGTCCCTGGGCTGCCAGGGCAATCCGCCGGGCCTGTGAAAGGCTCAGCGTTGCACCCATGTCAGCCCTTTCGTTTGTTAGGGCACCATCCTAGGCTGTTGCAGCCGCATCGTCGGAGCGGTAGGCGTGGATCTTCTCCTCGGCGGTGTTCTCGCCGGGCTCGCAGTAATGGTCGAGTGTGATGACACCGTAGGTCCAGCCCCGGCGCCGGTAGACCACAGACGGCGCATTCGTGGCCTTGTCCACGAAGAGGTAAAAGTCGTGCCCGATAAGTTCCATGCTGTCCACGGCATCATCCAGCGTGAGGGAAGCGGCAGGGAACACCTTGCGGCGGATCAAGACCGGCGAGTCGCCGGCGGGAATGTCGTTGTCGACGTCGTACGGAGACTTCTCAACCGGCTCCTGAGCAGGCTCGTCACGGTGGCTCGCTTCGACGTAAATAGGTTCGTTAGAGCTGGCAGGCTCCAATGTTGCCGTGGCCTCGCGTACTGCTTTGGGCGTATGCCGACCGTGATGGACCTTCTTGCGGTCCTTGGCCCTGCGGAGCCGCTCAAGCAGCTTGTTGTAGGCGAGATCGAACGCGGCGAACTTGTCTGCGGCGCTTGCTTCGGCACGGATTACGGGGCCTCGGCCCAGGACTGTCACTTCGACTGTGAGCTGGTCACCGGTCTGGCGCGCGTTCGTTTCCTTGGAAACCTTCGCGTCCACCCTCTGGACCTTGTCCCCGAGCGACTCGATCTTCGAGATCTTCTCGCCGGCGTATTCGCGGAATCGGTCCGAGACCGTCAGATTTCGTCCGCTGATCATGAACTCCATGGTGCCCTCCAAATGACTTCGGTGACACGACGGCGGCGCTTCGTGGGGACGATCTGAATGACAGTCGAGCCCCTTTCCGAGCCGCTATCGAAAGGTACAACTGATCTTGGTACCCATACCCGACGTTAGTTCATAGCAACGAGTTATTCATCCTTTCGCTGTTTATTTTTTTGTATGTCTCCGGTACCGGCAGTCCGCTTCGGACCGGGCCAGCGGGGGTGCAGCATCAGGCGCACGGGCGGCAGCCAGGACCACCGCCCCGCGGACCACTCCCCCTGCCTGATGCACTGCCCGGGCGGCTTCAGCGAGCGTCGAACCCGTGGTGAGGACGTCGTCGACAATGATGCACGGGCGGCCCCGCAATCCGCCCGCACGCCCCTTCCTGACAGCGCGCATGGAACCACGGACGCGCCGGGACCTGTCCCCTCTTCCCAAGCCTTTCTGACCGCCGGGAACGGCTGAGGCTACTCCGGGCGTCCTCACCTTCCGCAACACATCGTGGCAGCTCATGCCGTGGAGGGCGTTGCTGCGGATGAGGAAGTTCAGCATCAGGTGGACCGGGCTGAACCCTCGTTTGCGGTAGGCGCCATGGCTGCTGGGCACGGGCACGAGCCAGATGTCCCCGGCTCCGGCAGCCGCGGCGAGGATCGCCCGGCCAAGGGCCTTCGCCAGAACAGCCGTGAGCGGCCGCTGTCCATGCCGTTTGAACGCAAGGACCGACTGAGCCAACTCTTCTCGGTAGATGCCCGCTGCCACCACGGGCAGAATGATTGACCCGTCCACGTCCATCAGGGCATGTGCCGCAGACTCGGCCCGGAACGGGTGCCGCGTCAGCAGCCGGACCTGCCGCTCGCAGCCCGGGCAGATAGCCCGGTCCTCCTTGCCGCAGCAGACGCACTCAACCGGCACTGCCAAGGCCACGACCTCGGCCGCCGCGCCGGCCAGCGAATCGGCGGCCCTCAGCAGCCGCTGCGGATGTTGGCCGCGGTGCCTGGCAGGCCAGACCGGCTCAGGCAGCAGGTCCGGGTCCCTTGGCATGCTGACTGCCGGCGCCCTGCGTCGAATCTCCACACAGCAAGCGTCCCTTGAATGGCGGCGCCGGGAAAGAAACCAAGGGCCGTTTGTGGAAAACCCGTCGAATCACTCAGCCGGGAAACGAGGGGTCCTTGGGTCCTTTCAGCTGAGGGGACCAACCATTTCCGAGCCGCTGGAAGACGCCGTCCGCGGACTGCGCGAAGATCTCCTCGGGTCCGTTGCCGGCGCTGAGAGCAACCAAGCCTGGCCACGGGGCCAGCTTCTGGGGCTGGGGCGAGGTGAGGGAAAGCAGCTCCGGGGTGACATTCGCAGAGGCGGCGCCCTTCATCACCGCAACGGTCGTGTCGTTGACCCAGACGCCCTGGTTGGGGCTGTCACTGGCCTGCAGCGTGATCGGGGCCGTCAGTTCCTTGGGAGTCCCGTCCGCGCTGCGGATGATGCCTGTCACCTGGACCCGGGTGGAACCGTTTTGCTCGGAAATAACCAGCGCCCGGACGCCCTCGCGGGAGACGCGGAAATCCTTGACCGTACGGCCCGCAAGCCAGGAGGGAGCCAGTGTCACCGACGGCACGGAGGCAGCTTGCGCTATCCCGGTGGGACGGAAGGCAGTGAGCTCGGTGACCCCTTGCACTCCGGGTCCCGCGGTCCAGACCCAGTCATGCAGGCTGAACGACGGATGGGACAGCGTGCTCCGCGTGATCAGGGCCCTCGGGGGTTGCCCGGGAACCATGGAATACAGTGTGCTGCGGCTGCCGTCCAGGAAGGCCACCGACTGCGAAACCGGCGACTCTGCAGGCGACCGCGGCTTCAGGCCCGCAACGGACTGCATGTCAGGAAGCGGAGAAATCCTGTTGTTTTCGTAGCGCACCAACTCGTTGTTGCTGACGGCGATCTGGCGTGCCGGGGCATTCCTGTTTTGGACCGGCGGCAGCACCGTCCCATTATCTTCAACACGCACAAGGTCCTGATTGGCCCTTAGCTCCACATTGATGACATCCGGCTGGCTGCGGAACGTCAGGGCCAGCTGGGTCTGCATCCGGAGCCTGTCCTCGGTGGAAGCTTCGGTGAGTTCCTTGGCTGACAGGTCCACCTGGGCCGCTCCTGAGACCACCGGAACCGACTCCCGCGCCAGTTTCATGCCTGACGGGAAGGCACTGACCACGGCGCCCTTGAGATAGGGCGCGGGGCCGGCGAGCAGGGCACTCGTCATCGACTTGACGGTCTTCTTCTTGATGAACCATCGCACATCAGGAACGGCGTAGGTGAAGGCGGGATCGTAGAAGTAGATCGGGTAGGCACCGTAAATGACCTTGAATGTCTCTTCGGGAATGGCGGTGCCGTCCGGAAGTTTGGAAATCCGCCATTCCCCGTCGACCTGGGTCAGTGTGACCGGGATGCTCTCCCTGGTTCCCGCCGGCATCTGGGTGGCGACGCCGTCGGAATCCACTGAATACGCAACGTCAAGTTCATAGTTGAAGACACCCTCGACGCCGGTCTTTACCACCTGCTCCGATCGGAACACCAGGGTCCGCTGGTCAGGCTTCCAAGCGACCGAAGAGGCCTGGGTGAGGTACTGCCGGGCCACCGCGTAGTCGTCCTCGTAGCCGCTGCCCGCAAGATAGAAATCCTCGATGACCGCTTCGGGACTTGAGCCCGTCCGGGGCGCCACCGGGAAAAATACCGGGGCATTCGGATTTCCCGCGCTCTCGTCGGTACTCTTCCCGACGGGTCCCGATCTCGGGATTTGGGCGCAGGACGTCGCAAACAGAAGCACGACGGCGAAAATGGTTGCCAGGATGCCCCTGCCACACAGTGCCCTGCCGCTCATGGCCTCTCCCTTGTGCCGGCTGCTTCGCGCGCCGACGTTTCGCCGGCCTGAACAGCTTCAATCACCTGCGCGGCTTCGTGGGGCTCGCCCGGATCAGCCGCTGCAGGCACGCTGTGTCCCAGCACGAGCACGGTGTGGTCGGTGGAAGAGGTCAGGCCAACCTCCGCCGGCTCAAGCTGAAGCGGCGACTTCGTGATCGTGTCGCCCTGCTTCAGGGGCAGGGTCAGCCGGAAGTTGGAGCCGGCGCCCTTACTGCCCCACGCCTGGAGCCAGCCATTGTGGAGTTTCGTGTCCTCCGTCGCGATGGACAGGCCCAGGCCACTGCCTCCCGTAGTCCGGGCCCGGGCGGGATCGGCGCGCCAGAAGCGGTCGAAGACCCGCGCCGCTTCAGCCGGACTCATGCCAATCCCGTGGTCCCTGACGGTGACAGCCACTGCGGTGCCGTTGGACGCCACCGAGATGTTGACCGGCTTTCCCTCCCCGTGTTCCAGGGCATTCAGCACAAGGTTCCGCAGAATGCGGTCGATGCGCCGGGCGTCCATTTCCACCACGATGCTTCCCTCCGGCGCATTGAGTGTCATGCCCGAACCGTACTCTTCGGCAACGGGAGCTACTCCCTCCATTACGTGGGCAATGAGCTGAACAATGTCTGTGGCTTCGGCGTCCAGCATGGCGACGCCGGCGTCGAACCGGGAGATCTCGAGCAGGTCCGCCAGCAGCGACTGGAACCGTTCCACCTGGTTGTACAGCAGCTCCGCGGACCTTTTGTTAATAGGGTCAAAATCGTGGCGGGCGTCGTACAACACCTCAGCTGCCATGCGCACGGTGGTCAGCGGGGTCCGGAGCTCATGGGAGACGTCGGAAACGAAGCGCTGCTGCATCTGCGACAGTGTTGCGAGCTGGGTGATCTGTTCCTGGAGGCTGGCCGCCATGTGGTTGAAGGACGCTCCCAAACGCGCCACTTCATCCTCACCCTTGACCACCATCCGCTCCTGCAGCTGTCCGGCGGCGAGTTTTTCGGACACTACCGCCGCATGGCTGACGGGGCTAACAACGTTCCGGGTGACGTACCACGCGATGGCGCCGATCATAAGGATCAGGGCTGCACCGCCAGCCCACAGGACGTTCTGGATCTCGTTCAGTGTCTGTTGCGCCGTGTTCAGATCGTAGATCAGATACAGCTCATAGACGGTGCCGTTGAACGTCACCTTGTTGCCGACGGCGATACCCGGGCGGTCTTCCGTTCCCACCGGGAACTCTGTGGACGCCCAGAACTGCTCCTTGCCGGAATCCTGCACCGCGGCCCGGAGCTCTTTGGGAATGACACTGACCGTTAGCTGGTCAGATGCCCGGGACTCGACCCAGCGGTTGCGGGGCTTGGTTTGCTCGGGCATCGCCTCAAACACGTATCGGCGCTGGATCACCGAGCCCTTGCCCTCAACTGCATTCAGGGTGTCGTAGACAAGCGTGATCACGCTGGACTGGTCGGTGACCTGGGCGCCGTCGAACGTGTCCTGCACCTGCTTGACGTTGTAGCGGGTTTCGGACTCCGCCTGGGTCAGGCGTTCCTGGAAGAGGTTGTTGGCAATCTGGTTGGACAGGTACGCCCCGACGATCGCAAATGAACTCATCGAAAGCAGAAGTGTCGTCAGGACTGTCCTGAACTGCAGCGAACGCCGCCACCTTCGCTGCAAGGAGTACAGCAGGAACCGGATGCCGGGGAAAACCCTGTCCAGTCCGCTACGCACCAGGCGCGCAACCCGGAGTGAGACGATCAGTGCCCGCCGCCGCCAGATCCGGGCCTGCGACGGTAACCGGGCGAGGCTGGCTGCGAGGGCGTCAGTATGCTCCGGAGCCGGATGAGAATGGGGCTTCCGGGAACTGTCCGCGGCGGTCACTACGCCGTCAGTTTCAGCGGCGCCGGTGACATCGGAGCCGGTCCCCTCAAGGTCAGTCGCAGGGCGTCCCGGCGCCACGGAATCCGGCGCCTTGGCGCCGGTGCCGCTACCCTCCGGGGCGTCAGAGGGATTCTGGCCCTGGGGTTCAGGAACCTGCTTTATAGCCGACACCACGAACCGTCAATACTACTTCCGGTGCTTCCGGATCACGTTCAATCTTCGACCGCAGCCGCTGGACATGGACATTGACCAGCCGGGTATCCGCCGCATGGCGGTAACCCCAGACCTGCTCAAGGAGCAGTTCGCGGGTGAACACCTGCCAGGGCTTGCGGGCCAGGGCTACCAGAAGATCGAACTCCAGGGGCGTCAGGGAAATCCGTTCGCTGCCGCGGTTCACCGCGTGGCCTGCGACGTCAATCGTGATATCCGCGATGCGGAGCGTCTCCGGAGCCTTCTGGTCGCCGGGCCGGAGCCTCGCCCGGACACGGGCCACCAGTTCGGCGGGTTTGAAGGGCTTAGGCACGTAATCGTCGGCGCCGGACTCCAGGCCCCGGACGACGTCCGAGGTGTCCGACTTGGCAGTCAGCATGACGATGGGAACATCGGACTCCGCACGGATCTGCCGGCACACTTCGATACCGTCGGTCCCGGGGAGCATCAGATCCAGCAGCACAAGATCCGGCTTCGAGGAGCGAAAGACTTCCAAGGCCTGCCCGCCGTCCGCGCAAAAGACAGGCTCGAAGCCGTCATTGCGCAGGACAATGCCGATCATTTCAGCCAACGCCTCGTCATCATCAACTACCAGAATGCGTGCCTTCATAGTTATATATTCCCTTATTGCCCTTGCTTTGTCTTATTGACGGGATCCTCGGCATGGCGGCGGCGCAGGACCGCACATCGATTCCGTCCGGGGATGCGGGCAGCCGCTAGGATTCAGCCAGACAGACCGCCCATCAGGAGGTCCCCGTGAACACGCCGATTTACGAACAGGCCATGGGCGCCGGCTTCGCCAGGTTGCAGCCGGAGCTGCAGGACTACTTTTCGCTGGCGCCCGGTTCAGGCCGCTATGGCGTGGGTGAAGGCATCTTCGATGTCGTGGGCTGCCGGCAACGCTGGCTGAGCCCACTGCTGCGGATCACATCCGGGGAGCAGGCATTTTTTCCCGAATACGGCGAGCGCGTGCCATTCCGGATAGAAAACCACGCGCACCTCGACCCGTTCGGCCGGTCCAGCCTGACAGCCCGGCGGCAGATATTCCTCCCCGGCCGCACCAGGATCTTCCAGGACACGACAAGCGTGCGCTCCCCGACCGCCCGCGGGGCGGAGGGACGGCCGCAGCTCGTGGATTATGTGGGCAGATATCGCCGGCTGGTCACCGACCTGAACCTCAGCGCCACGCCCGAGGGCAGGCTCCGGGGTATCTCCGATGCGTCCCGGCTGTTCCTGGGGCCGCTGCGCCTGCCGCTGCCGGCGTCGCTGGACGCAAAAGCCTATGCCGAGCAATGGTGGGACGCTTCGGCGGGCCACTATGGCCGCCACCGGATCCAGGTGAAGGTCATCCAGCCCCAGATCGGCCTCGTCCTGGTCTACGCCGGAAGCTTCGACTACAGGCTCGAGTCCTATCCGGACGGCACTTCAGCGCCTGGATTCCTTCCACCGTACGCCGCGCCGGACCGGTGGGAGCAGCGGAGCTGACCGCCCGAGAAACCCTGCCGCGTTGCAGGTTCTGCCCGGTCCGGGTTTCTTGCCGGTCCGCGGTCAGTCCGGTTGCGGGTCAGTCCGGTGACGGGTTCAGCCCGGTTGCGGGTTCAGCCCAATGCGAGCTGGTTCAGGGCATCGGCCGCGTGCGTCAGCCGGGTGAGCACCGCTGAAGCACCCGACGGCGCGTACCCCTCAAGTCCCGCGGAAGGGGTGATCCGGAGCGTGCCCAACGACGCCGCCGGCAGCCCAAGTTGCCGCCAAGGTCGCCACACCGCGTCTGCGACCTCCGCGGCCCTCGGCAATTCAGAGGCAGGGTTCTCCACTGCCAGGGCACCGGCCCAGAGCCGCTTGCCGGCTTCGACGGCCTCGGCCAGCTGTTCCCACTGGCGTGACGTCAGTGCCTTGAGCGGAACGGCTATCCCGTCGGCACCGGCGGCGAGAATCTGTTCAAACGGCGCCTCGATTTCCGGTACGGCAATGACAGTCTCGGCGGCGCCGGCGGCCCGGAGGGCATCCACCACTACCCGCCAAAGATCCGCCACCTCCTGGCCGGCGACGGAGCGCAGCGTCCGGTAACCACTGGACGTCGGAATGGTGCCGGCTAGTACCGACGCGATATCCGGTTCGTCCAGCTGAACTACGAGCCGTGCGCCCGGAACAGCGCTGGCCACGCGTCCAAGGTGCTCCCCCACGCCGGCAGCAAGGGAGGCTGCGATGTCGCGCCGTGCGCCATAGTCAATCAGGGCCCGCTCACCGTTGTGGAGGTGCAGTCCGGCGGCCAGGCTCAATGGGCCCACAAGCTGAACCTTGAATTCAGCCGCCGGGGTGTCCTCTGCCCCTGCAACATCCGCCTGCACGTTGATGTCCGTGGAGAGCGCCGACCTCGCCCTGGTGAGATCGCGACCGGGCCGGTCGACAATGCGCCAGCCGTAGGGCTGGACGTCCACCGCCATCTCCACGAGCAGGGACGCCGTGCGCCCTATGGCGTCGGCGCCGACGCCACGGTCCGGCAGTTCGGCGAGGAACGGAAGATGCGGGCTGCCCAGTTCGCCGCGGATGATGCGGGCGGCCTCAACCGGATCATGCCCCGGCCATGGGCCCAGCGCGGTGGCAGTCACCTGGAGCTGCTGCGCCTCTTCTGCTGCAGGCACGGCTTAGGCGTTGAGCGGTGTTGAGGGGCCGGAGACCGGGCCGGCCGGCCGGACGGCATCGGCCTGGCCGTTAGTACCCCGCGCGGCGGCATTGAGATGGTCCTCGGCGATCGCCTCATGGTGGCGGATCACCTCGCCGATAATGAAGTTCAGGAATTTTTCCGCGAAGGCAGGGTCAAGCTGGGCATCTTCCGCGAGCCGTCTCAGCCGTGCAATCTGCGCCGTTTCCCGGCCGGGGTCGCCCGCGGGAAGCCGGTGGGCCGCCTTGAGGAAGCCCACTTTCTGCGTCGCCTTGAACCGTTCCGCCAGGAGGTAGACGAGGGTTGCATCGATGTTGTCGATGCTGGACCGGATCGACAACAGCTCCGCCATCACTTCGGGATCCACGTGCCCGGCCAGCGAGCTCGCGGCGGGGTCGTAGGACTCAGTGTCAGGCAGATCATGGTTTAGCTCGGTCATGGTTCCAGTCTATGGGCAGAGCCGGGAACTCCGCCGGTGTTAAGCGCCCGCACCGGCCTCCGCCGGACGGAGAATGTAAGTGTTCCGCAACACACCGACGATGGAGGTTGGCATGAAGATCGCAGTTCTTGGCACGGGCATTGTGGGCAGAACCCTGGCAGGCAGACTGGTGGAGGTTGGGCACAGCGTCACGCTCGGTTCTCGGTCGGCCACGAACGAGGCAGCAGTGGAGTGGGCTGCCGGTGCCGGCCCGCTCGCGAAGGCCGCCACGTTCTTCGATGCAGCCGCGGATGGTGAGGTAGTTATCAACGCCACACCAGGCGCTGTGTCACTCGAAGTGCTCGCGGCCGCGAGCACCATGAACCTGGGCGGCAAGGTGCTGATCGACGTGGCCAATCCGCTGGACCATTCGGCGGGTTTCCCGCCGTCGCTCTCCATATCGAATACGGACAGCCTCGCGGAAACCATCCAAAGGGCGTTCCCGACGGCCAGGGTGGTCAAGGCCCTCAACACCATGCGCGCCGACGTCATGGTGGCCCCGGAGCGGCTGGCCGGCGGCGACCACGACGCCTTTCTGGCCGGCGACGACCCTGAAGCCAAGGAAGTGGTGGCGCGGCTGCTCGCGGAATTCGGTTGGCGGGCGGAACACATCAAGGATCTGGGACCCCTGGACGCCGCCCGCGGGATGGAAATGTGGCTGCCGCTGTGGCTCCGGATTTTTCTGACGCAGGGCAACAACAATGCGTTCAACATCAAGGTGGTCACCGGCTAAGGCACAAGGATGACCCCAGCAAGACAAAGCGTGCCCGCCCTCCGCTGTGGAGAGTGGGCACGCTTGCCAGTCCCTGACCGCCGGGCTAGATGCCCAGGAGGGTGCGGTGGTCTTCCCGCCGCTTCGCCTGCTCGGCAGGATCAGGCACGGGCAGCGAGGCGATGAGCCGCTTCGTGTAGTCGTGCCGCGGCGCACCCATGACGTCGTGGCCGATCCCCTGCTCAACCAGTTTGCCCTTGTACAGCACACCTACCCAGTGCGAGAGCATGTCCACCACTGCGAGGTCGTGGCTGATGAACAGTGCAGCGAACCCGAACTCCAGCTGGATTTCCTTGAACAGCTCCAGGACCTTCGCCTGCACCGAAACGTCCAGCGCAGACGTCGGCTCGTCAGCGATCAGCAGCTTCGGGTTGAGGATCAGGGCCCTGGCCAGCGATGCCCGCTGGCGCTGCCCGCCGGACAGCTCGTGCGGAAAGCGGTCAGCGTACGACGCCGGCAGCTGGACTGATTCGAGCAGCTCGCCAACGCGCTTGCGTGCCTGGGCCGGGGTTGGGTTTGTGTGGATGATGAGCGGTTCCGCCACGCAATCCCCGATGGTCAGTTGCGGATTGAACGATGCGGCCGGGTCCTGGAAGACGAACCCGATTTCCTTGCGCAGCGGCTTGAACGTCCGCTCCTTGAGGTTGAGCATCTCGTAGCCCAGCACGTTCAGGCTTCCGCCGGTGGTCCGGTTGAGGCCTGCGATGGCACGGCCGATGGTGGTCTTCCCCGAGCCGGATTCGCCCACAAGGCCAAAGACCTCCCCCTCGGAGACTGTGAAACTGACACCGTCCACAGCCTTGAAGGCAGGCGTACCCAGCCGGCCGGGGTACTCGATGGTCAGGTCCTTGGCCTCGACCAGGACCTTCCCGCCCTGGTGCGCCCGCTCAGTCATCCCTTCCGAAGCCGAGTTCCGGCCAAGGTGCGGGACGGCTGCCAGCAGCTTCTTCGTGTAGTCCTGCCGGGGTTCGGCGAACAGCGTCTTCGCCGGGGCTTCTTCGACGACGTCGCCCTGGTACATCACCACGACGCGGTCGGCGAGATCGGCGACGACCCCCATATTGTGCGTAATCAGCACGATGGCCGTTCCGTATTTGTCCCGAAGATCCCGCAGAAGCTCGAGGATTTCCGCCTGGACCGTGACGTCCAATGCAGTGGTGGGCTCATCCGCCACGATCAGTCCGGGATTCAGGGCCAGCGCTGCGGCAATGACCACGCGCTGCTTCTGCCCGCCGGAAAACTGGTGCGGGTAGTAGTTGACGCGGTTCTCCGGATCGGGGATCCCCACCTTCCGGAGGGCGTCGATGGCCCTGGTCTTGGCTTCCTTGGCGGATACCCGCTGCCCGCCGCCCGCGTGGGCACGGATGCCCTCTGCGATTTGCCAGCCCACGGTGAAGACGGGATTCAGGGCCGTGGACGGCTCCTGGAAGACCATCGCCACGTCACGTCCACGGATCTGCCTGAGTTTGGCCGCGCTGACGCTGATGACGTTGTTGCCGTTGATCAGCACCGCCCCGCCGCTCGTGGCCG
Organism: Arthrobacter sp. P1_B11; assembly: GCF_056406715.1. NCBI lineage: Bacteria > Bacillati > Actinomycetota > Actinomycetes > Micrococcales > Micrococcaceae > Arthrobacter > Arthrobacter sp. P1_B11. Next base: position 199,451 of record NZ_JBFTZQ010000001.1, on the reverse strand, counting down.
TTTCCGGAAGCAGGCCGAGGATGGTCTTGGCGGTGACGGTTTTGCCGGAGCCGGATTCGCCCACGATGGCGAGGACCTCGCCGGCCTTCACCTCGAGGCTGACGTCCTTGACGGCGTATACGTCGCCGCCGTCGGTAGCGAAAGTGACCTTGAGATTCTCGATCTCAAGAACAGGGCTGCCGCTGGCCTCGTGCCGGTCGGACACTGAACCTATGTCGATGCTCAAAGTTATCTCACCTCTGCTTGCAGGGCCGCCTGGGCTACCGCTGTGGGGTCCGGTCCGCTGCCTTTGCCGCCGGCACTCTTGCGTCCGCGAAGGCGTGGATCGTTCAGGTCGTTGATGCTCTCCCCCACCAGCGTGAGGCCAAGCACTGTCCACACAATTGCCAGACCGGGAAACACTCCCGTCCACCAGATGCCGGAAGTTGTGTCAGCAAGCGCCTTGTTGAGGTCGAAGCCCCATTCCGCGGCCGAGCTGGGCTCGATGCCGAACCCCAGGAAGCCAAGACCCGCCAGAGTCAGGATCGCCTCGGAGGCATTCAGGGTGAAGATCAGCGGCAGCGTCCTGGTGGCGTTGCGATAGATGTGTCGGCTCATGATGCGGACATTCGAAGCGCCCACCACTTTGGCCGATTCGACGAACGGTTCAGCCTTGAGGCGTATCGTCTCCGCCCTGATGACCCGGAAGTACTGCGGAATGAACACCACGGTGATTGAGATGGCCGCCGCCAGGACGCCCCCGAACAGGTTCGACTCGCCGCCGCTGATGACAATCGCCATGACAATGGCCACCAGGAGGGAGGGGAACGCGTAAATGGCGTCCGCGACGACCACAAGAATGCGGTCCAGCCAGCCGCCGAGGTAACCGCTCACCAGGCCCAGGATGACGCCGGCGAAGATGGACAGCACCACGGCCACGACGATCACGAAGATGGCAGTCTGCGAGCCCCAAATGACGCGGGAGAACACGTCGTATCCGCCCACAGTCGTTCCCCACAGATGCTTGCCACCCGGCGGGTCCTGCGTGGGAAAGCTGCCGTCGTTGTCGGAGAGCTGGGCAAAGCCGTAGGGTGCCACGAGCGGCGCAAAGATCGCCGTGAGGAGGAACAGCCCGGTCAGGACGAGGCCGATGACGAGCATCGTGCGCTGCAGCCCCACGCTCTTGTTGAAGTGCGAAATGACAGGGAGCCTCTTGAACAGGGGCACCCTGCGGTGGACGGTGGACGACACCGGAGTAGGTGTGCTCATGTCAGTACCTCACCCTGGGATCGATCAGCGCGGCCACGATGTCCACGATGAAGTTGGTGACGGCCACGATGACGGCCAGCAACACCACGATGCCCTGCACCGCCACGAAGTCGCGGGCGGTCAGGTAATTGGCCAGTTGGAAGCCCAGGCCTTTCCACTCGAAGGTTTTTTCCGTGAGGACTGCCCCGCCAAGCATCACGGCGATCTGAAGGCCCATCACGGTGATGATTGGGATCAGCGCCGGCTTATAGGCGTGCTTGGTGACCAGCCTGAATTCGCTGACTCCGCGGGAACGCCCCGCCTCGATGTAGTCCTTGCCGAGAGTACCGATCACGTTCGTACGGACCAGCCGGAGGAAGATCCCGGCCGTCAGGAGCCCCAGGGCGAGCGCTGGCAGCACGGCGTGCGCCAGCACGTCTCCCAGTGCGGCCATGTTCCCGCTTCGGACCGCATCAAGCCAATAGATCCCGGTAGGCGCCTGGAGCGCTGTGAGCGATAGTTCGCTGGACGTCTTGGCACGCCCTGCAACAGGGAACCAGCCGAGCCAGACCGAGAAAGTGAGCTTGAAGAGAAGTCCCGAAAAGAAGACCGGTGTGGCGTAGCAGAGGATCGCGAACACGCGCAGCACGGCGTCGGGCATGTGGTCGCGGCGGTGCGCTGCAATCATGCCGAAAGGTATGCCGACCAGGAGCGCCACAATCAGGGCGTTGATCGTCAGTTCAAGCGTGGCCGAACCGTAGGTGGCGAGCATCTCCGTCACCTTGCGGTTGTCGGAGAGTGTGGTGCCGAAATTGCCGGTGATGAGCTGGGCGAGGTACTCGAAGTACTGCACCAGGAGGGGGCGGTCGTAGCCCGCGGCATGGATCCGCTCCTGCAGCTGTTCCGGTGGAAGCCGGCCGCCCATGGCTGCCGTAATGGGATCGCCGGTGATCCGCATCAGGAAAAACACCATGGTGACCAGGATGAAAATAGTTGGAAAGATCAGCAGGAACCTGATCATGATGTACTGGCCAAGTCCCCCGCCGGCCGATTTTTTCTTTGACGGCAGTAGGCCGTCGGCGTCGCTTGGCGGCGCCTCAATCAGAGTAGTCATTCTTACCTAAAGTTGACGTTTCCGGGGCACCGTGGCGCCCCGGATCTACTGTGCATCCAGCAGAAAAGGCGGGACGCCGGCTGGGCGTCCCGCCTCCTAAGCTGGACAGGATCTGATGGGGTCAGGTCCTACTTGGAGATCACGCCGAGACGCGTCTTGAACGACGGGTCAAGGGTTTGTTCCACGCCCTTGACATCCGCGCCGGCCACCATGAGCTGAGCGCCCTGCAGCAACGGCAACGTCGAAAGGTCCTTGGCGACGGCGGTCTGCGCGTCACCCAGAAGCTTTTCGCGCTCGGCTTTGTCAGCCGTGACCAGTTCCTTCTTGACGAGGTCGGTGACAGCCGGGTTCTCGTAGTGGTTCTTCAGGAAGTTGCCGGGGATAAAGAACGGCGTGAGGTAGTTGTCGGCGTCGGAATAGTCCGGGAACCAGCCAAGCTGGTAGACCGGGTAGGCATCCGCGGTGCGTGCCTTGGAGTAGGTGACCCACTCGGTTGACTGCAGGTCCACCTTGAACAGGCCGGACTTCTCCAGCTGTTCCTTGACCATGGCGTACTCGTCGCCGGAAGACTTACCGTAGTGGTCCGGGTTGTACTGCAGTTTGATGTTGACGGTGCCGGAAATACCGGCGTCGGCGAAGGCCTTCTTGGCCTTTTCAACATCCGGCTTGCCGTTGCCGTCACCGTACATTTCCTTGAGAGGCTGGGCTGCACCCGGCAGTCCATCCGGGACGACAGAGTACGCCGGCAGGTAGGTGCCCTTGTAGACCTGGGTGGCGATGGCGTCGCGGTCGACAATGTCGGCCATGGCCTGGCGTACTGCGAGCGCCTTCTTGGGATCCGCATCCGCGGACTTTGCGCCGAACGGCATGGTGTCAAAGTTGAACACGATGTAGCGCAGCTCGCCGCCCGGGCCCTTGTGGACCTTGACCTTGGAATCCTTTTCCAGGTCGGCGGCGTCGGTGGCTGTGAGGCTGCGGCCGGCGACGTCGATGTTGCCCTGCTGCACGTCCAGCTTCAGGTTGTTGGAGTCAGCGTAGTACTTGATGTTGGCGCCGTCATTGGCGGGTTTGCCGAGCAGGCCGTTGTAGTCCGGGTTGGCCTTGAGGCTGACAAGCTCATTCTTCTTGTAGCTCTCGATCGTGTACTGGCCCGCGAAGGGTTTGCCCTTGACGATGTCGTCGTCGCCCATGACTTTATCTGCCGGAAAGACTTCCTCATCGATGATGGGGCCGGTGTTGGTACCGAGGACGCTCGGGAAGACCTGGTCGTTCGCCGCCTTAAGCGTGAAGACGACCGTGGAATCATCCTTGGCTGCCACCGATTTCAGATTCGAGAGCAGCGAAGCCGGCCCGTTGGGGTCCGCAATCTTGACAACGCGGTCGATGGAGAACTTGACGTCCGAAGAGGTTAGCGCGTGGCCGTTGGCAAACTTGAGGCCCGGCTTAAGCTTCACGGTGTATTCCGTGGGGCTCGTGAAGGAGGCGGACTCCGCGATGTCGGGGCTGGCCTCCGCTGATCCGGGCTTGGAGTTCATGAGGAACGGATAGATCTGGTTCATGACCATGAAGGAGCCGGCGTCATAGGAACCCGCAGGATCGAGAGTAACCACCTTGTCCGTGGTGCCGTACGTGATGGTGCCACCGCCAGCACTGCCGGTGGATGTTCCGCCGCCGCCGGAGGGGCCCGTGCAGGCAGTCAGTGCGAAAGCGGAAATGCCTGCGAACGCGATAGCGCCCTGCAAGGCTTTTTTGTTCATTGCCATCTGTGAACTTTCTGTTCGATGATTGCGCGCGCGGCCCGGCATGAATTGTGCGGGCGACACGCAGTCCTGATGCCTTGATTGAACCAGACGGTTGCCCGGTGAAACGTTGCATCCTGTGAGATGAGACACAAAATTTACCATAATTGGGTGGGTCAGGGTTCCGGACCTACTCATGGGTACGAAAAAACGGCCGGCGGAAATCCGCCGGCCGCTACATGGTCCGGAGTTGAGAGATCAATCCAGAGGGCGCGTTAGTTCAGCTCGGCGCGCTGCATCGAGCGCGCGGTGTCGATCGTGGCCTGGCCGAGAACCCGGCTGCCTTGGTACAGCACAACGGTCTGCCCGGGCGCGACGCCGCGCAGGGGCTCCGTCAGCGTAACCACGAGGCCGTCCCGAGAGAGGCCGCCGTCATCGGCAATCCGCTCTACCCGGCCCTTCGCAGGAACGGGGTCGCCGTGCGCGCGGACCTGGGCGTAGCAGTCGAATTCGGCACCGGTGTCCACTTCGCTGATGGGCAGCCCAGCCCAGGAGACCTTGATGCCGCGGATCTCATCGATGGCCAGGAGCGCCTCGGGTCCCACCACGACCTTGTTTTCCTTGGGCCGGATTTCCAGCACGAACCGGGGCTTGCCGTCGGCTGCCGGCGTGCCCAGCTTCAGACCGCGGCGCTGGCCGACCGTGAAGGCATTGGCCCCCGGGTGCTCGCCGACTTTGGACCCGGTTTCGTCAACGATGTCGCCGGTGGTCATCTCGATTTTCTCCGCGAGCCAGCCGGCTGTGTCGCCGTCGGGGATGAAGCAGATGTCGTGGCTGTCAGGCTTGTTGGCCACGGACAGTCCGCGCCTCTCCGCTTCGGCCCGCACCTCGGCCTTGGACGGGGTTTCCGCGAGCGGGAACATCGAGTGCTTGAGCTGTTCGTGCGTGAGCACACCAAGGACGTAGCTCTGGTCCTTGGCCCAGTCCGCGGCACGGTGTAGTTCACGGTTGCCGTCCGAGTCTTCGATGACCTTGGCGTAGTGGCCCGTGCACACGGCGTCGAAGCCCAGGGCGATTGCCTTTTCCAGGAGCGCGGCGAACTTGATGCGTTCGTTGCAGCGCATGCAGGGGTTGGGCGTCCGGCCGGCAGCGTATTCATCGATGAAGTCCTGGACCACATCCTCCTTGAACCGCTCGGAAAAGTCCCAGACATAATAGGGGATCCCCAGGACATCGCACGCGCGCCAGGCGTCTCGGGAGTCCTCGATGGTGCAGCAGCCCCGGCTTCCCGTGCGCAGGGTGCCGGGCATCCGGGACAGCGCAAGGTGAACCCCGACGACGTCGTGCCCCGCCTCAACGGCGCGGGCGGCGGCAACGGCGGAGTCAACTCCGCCGCTCATGGCTGCTAAAACTCGCATGTCGGCTTTCTGTAGGCTGTTCACGGCAATCCGGCCTTCAGGCCGGTGCAGCAAGTCAGGGTGGTGAACCCGCTGACACGCCGCTTGCCCGTCTATTCTACCGCCCGACGGAATCGGGGCTTGAATCGCCGTGGCGGCCCATCTTCTCCTGACGTCCGGGACCTTGACGGTTCCCGGCGTCCCTTCTAAAGTCAAAGGCAATGGTTTTAGAGCGCGGGCGCAGTGGCCCGCCGGACGAATCGAGCTGATCATGACCCCTGAGAGCATCATTATTGCCGGGGCGGGACTGGCCGGCGCCACAGCCGCCCGCACACTTCGCACTGAAGGATTCCAAGGCCAGATCACAATTGCCGGGGCGGAGTCCCATTACCCCTACATCAGACCGCCGCTTTCCAAGGAATACCTCTTGGGAAAAGCGGGTGAGGACGACGTGGAGGTGGTGCCGGAGAACTGGTATGCGGACAACAATGTCAGCCTGCGCCTCGGCGTTCCCGTCACCGAGGTTGATCCGGTCAGCCACACCGTCCGTTATGCGGACGGCGGATCGCAGCACTACGGTGCCTTGCTTCTCGCCACAGGGGCACTCCCCCGGCCCCTTCAGCTGCCGGGCACCGGACTCGACGGCGTCACCACCTTCCGGACGCTGGATGACAGCCGCCACCTGCGGGACCTGCTCGCGGACGGTGGCCGCAATGTTGTCCTGATCGGTTCGGGCTGGATTGGCATGGAGCTGGCAGCAGCGGCCAGCAGTTACGGGAACCACGTCACGCTTCTTGGGCTGGAGGCGGTTCCACTCGGCGGCGCCATTGGCCCTGAGCTGGGCCGGTTTTTCCGGGCCCTGCACGAGGGCAACGGCGTGCACTTCCGGCTGCCGGCGTCGGCACGTGAAATCACCGGGCACGCGGGCAAAGTCACCGGAGTGCTCACGGATTCGGGCGAGCAGCTGCCGGCGGACATCGTGGTCATCGCCGTCGGGGTCGTTCCGGACACCGCACTGGCCGGCGCGGCCGGCCTGGAGCTACGGAACGGCATTCTCACCGATGCGTCGCTGCGGACCAGCGCCCCCGACATCTTCGCTGCCGGCGATGTGGCCAATGCCCTGCATCCGTTCACGGGCGAGCACATCCGCAGTGAACACTGGGCCAACGCGCTCAACGGCGGCAAGGTCGCAGGAAAATCCATGCTCGGCCACGACGCCGCCCTGGACGTCATCCCGTACTTTTACACAGACCAGTTTGACGTCAGCATGGAGTATTCGGGCTTCCCGTCTCTTGCCGCAGGCGCCGCTCCCGTCCTCCGGGGGTCCCTGGAGTCGAAGGAGTTCGTCGCTTTCTGGCAACGGGAAGGACGCGTAGTGGCAGGCATGAGCGTCAACTGGCCACGGTCCAGCAAGCCAAGCGCGCAGAAGACCATCAAGGCTCTCATTTCCGCGCGCTCGGAGGTGGCTGCCGAAACGCTGGCCGACCCGGCGGTCCCGTTTGATCAGCTGATGCCGGACGCCTGACGGGCAACAGTGGCAGCGGTCTGGATGGATGACTCATGGCCAGCCATCCCGGCCTGCCGGGCGCGGGAGTAGGCTCCCGGCAGGGCAGCCAGGAGCGCGTCCACATCCGCTTCCGTCGACGGATGGCCGAGGGTAAAGCGCTGCGCACCGCGGGCGGTTTCCTCGTCCAACCCCATGGCCAGCAGGACATGGGACGGGCGTGGGACACCGGCGGTGCAGGCGGATCCGGTGGACGATTCCACGCCGGCAAGGTCAAGCAGGAAAAGCAGCGAATCCCCTTCGCAGCCTGGAAAAGTGAAGTGCGCGTTCCCGGGAAGCCGGCCCGCCCCGGGCGCTCCACGTAACACCGCCGCAGGAACGGCTTCGTGGACCCCCGCAATGAGCCTGTCCCTGAGGGCCGCTATCCGTGCTGATTCTTCGCGGAGATTCTTGGCTGCTGTGTCAGCGGCTGCCGCAAAGGCGGCGATCGACGCGGTGTCCAGGGTGCCCGAGCGGACGTCCCGTTCCTGGCCGCCGCCGTGCTGCACCGGGGTGAGCTTCACGGCGCGTCCCAGCATCAGGGCGCCGACGCCCACGGGGCCGCCGATCTTGTGCCCGGAAATGGACATGGCGTCGAGGCCGGAAGTTTTGAAATCCAAGGGCACGGAGCCGAAGGCCTGCACGGCGTCGGAGTGAACAGGCACCCCTGCGCGGTGGGAAAGCTCCACGACCCGCTGGATGGGCTGGACGGTGCCAACCTCGTTGTTGGCCCACATGACCGTCACGAGGGCAACCGACTGCGGATCGCGCAGGAGTTCGGCCTCAAACGCCTCAAGGTCCAGCACGCCGTCGGAATCCACCGGAAGCCAGGCGACCTCGGCACCTTCGTGGCGTTCCAGCCATTCCACGGTGTCCAGGACGGCATGATGCTCGACGGCGGAGCAGAGTATCCGCCGCCGGCCTGGGTCGTCGCTGCGCCTGGACCAAAAGAGGCCCTTGACGGCGAGGTTGTCGGCCTCGGTGCCGCCCGAGGTGAAGATCACCTCAGACGGGTGCGCTCCAGCGGCTGCGGCGATGGTTTCGCGGGCATCCTCAACGGAACGCCGGGCGCGGCGTCCGGCACCGTGGAGGGACGACGGGTTTCCGGTCCGGGCCAGTTCGCGGGTCAGCGCGGCCAGAGCATCGGCGGCAATGGGCGTGGTGGCGGCATGGTCCAGGTAAGCAGGCACAGGATCAATTCTACCCGCGGCCCTGCGGCACGTTCGGGCCCTTCGGGCGCGAAAACAGCCCCTTACGGCCTGATCCTGGCACAGCAGCGTCCAGAGGTCCGATCCTCTTCCACCTTCTCCTCCGGCACACCGCAGGCGGAGGCGGCGCCACTGAGGAAGGCGCCGTTCATGGCGCAGACTACGTCCGCATGCCCGTCAGCGAGCCGGTGGAAGGGGCAGTTCATCAGCACAATGCCCCCCTGCCCGTCGGGCGTCGGCCGGTACCCGGTTTCGGTCAGCAGTTCCTCCAGGGAGGCCCCGCGCTCAGCCGAAGCACGGCCGCGGGAGTGGGCCGTGGCGACGAGTGCTTCGTGGGCGGAACCCTGGCCAGACATTGACGCCTCGATTGCGGACGCCATGAGCTCCCCGGCGAGGTCGTAACTCCGGTCCGGGACCGACACTCCGACTTCGTCAAGCGCCGGGCGGTACAGCTTGGCCGGGCGGCCCGAACCGGGGCCGGCCTTCCCGCCAAGCTTCCTGAATTCGACGGCGAGCAGGCCATCCCGCACCAAACGGTCCAGGTGAAAGGATGCCGTGCTGCGCGGCAGGTCGAGGGCGCCGGCTGCGTCGTCGCGCCCCACCGCAGAAGGCGATGAGGCGACGAACTCAAAAAGCCGCCGCCGGGTGGCATCACCCAGTGACGTGAGGGCGGCAAGCCGCGCTGCCCACGACAGCTTTGTGGTTGGTTCACGGGTCATGACTCAAGCGTATCTCTAAAAACAAGATCCGTTGCTTAAATGTCCACGCCGGGTCTAAAATCAAGTTATCTACTTTTAGAAGGAGCGTGTCATGAAAACCCCAGTGATGAAACCGTCTGCAAACGACGCCACAAGGACCGGAGCGTTGGCGCAGGACACTGCCCGGCAGGCCTTCCTGCTCCTGCGAACCGTCTTTACGGTGGCGCCGATCCTGTTTGGCCTGGACAAATTCTTCAACCTGCTCACGGACTGGACGGGCTACCTCGCCCCGGTCGCGACGTCGGTGGTCCCCGTGTCCGGGCAGACCTTCATGTACGTGGTGGGGATCATCGAAATTGTTGCAGGGGTGCTCGTGGCGTTCCGCCCACGGATCGGTTCGCTGGTGGTGGCTGCGTGGCTGCTGGGCATCATCGCGAACCTGCTCATTCTCGGCAACTTCTACGACGTCGCGCTGCGCGACTTCGGCTTGTTGGTGGGGGCCTTGGCGCTCAACCGGCTCGCTACGGCCGCCCGAAAGTAGCTTCGCCCCGGCCTCCGGTCCTCGGCGTAGCAAAGGTTCACGGCGTAACAAAGCATGGCGTGAACGCCCACAGCCCTGACCCGACAGCCTGAGACCCCTGACCGCGCTAGCGCATAGCTCACCACGCGCAGCACGGCAGGGGTCCGGCTGTTACTCGGCAGGCGGCACGACGGTGAGCCAGCGCGCGACGTCCGTCTTTGCGGCGGTGAGCGCTGACGCCGTCGGGCATGAGATGGCCACAAAAACGGATGAACCCGCCTTCCCGAATACCCTGGCCAGCACGGCACCGGTGGTGCCCTTGGATACAGCGGCACGCTCAAGGACGAGGACATCCACGGTCGGACCCTGCCTGCCCGGTTCTCCGCCCCAGCGAAGCGATGCCGGCGTTAGGTATTTCGGCAGGATGGTGGGATCGAGATAGGCGAAAAGCCCCTCTGTCGATTCCCTGTCGTTGCCTGCTACCAGCGGCCACTGATTGATCCGGACCTTGGCCGCGGCCAGGCAGCCGTCGGATTTCCGGTACTCACTGGCGCCTCCGGAGCCGTTCCCTGCCCGCCGCCAGCCCGGCGCGTCAGCCAGACCGTCGGACAACTGCACGGGAACGCCGCGGGCGAGCGTGGACCCTGCCGAGAAGGGCATGCTGCGCGCGGCGACGGCGCCGGCGTCGTGACCCGGTGAGACCGTAGGGGTGGCGGGCTGGCGGGTGGCGGGTGCCGTGTCCGGGGCGGCCGGGTCCGGCACCCGCACGCTGCAGCCGCCGAGAAACGCCGCGGCCACTACTGCAGCCACCACTACCCACGCCCGACGTGCTTGAGCCCTGCGCCCGGGAGCCAGTTGCCCCGGACCGGGGCGACGTCGGTCACGGCTTCTCAGACTGCCTCGCCGCAAAGCGCATAGCACCTCGGCCATCTCCACCTTCCAATTGTCGCCGGCACCCGGATGCGGCGTGCGGCTCGTCCCCCGCGCACTACGGGCCTTCGCAAAAGTCTAGACGGGGCCGCCCCTCCCTCTAAGTGCCGGGCCGTTGGGCGCAGCTCCATTGCCGCCGGGGCCGTTCGATGTGGACCCGGCCGCGGGGGCGCTCCATTGCCGCCGGGAACCTTGGACACAGCCACGGACGTTGTCTGACTAGTCCGGCATGGCCGGCCGATATGCTTGGCTGACCGGGCGGCGTGAGTGCGCTGGCAACATCAACCGAAGGACCGTGCTTGACCGAGGGCAACAGCTCCCACTACGAGGTACTCCGCGTCCCCGTGACCGCGACGGACAGGGAGATCAAGGTGGCCTACCGCCGGGCGGCAAGGGCCTCGCATCCCGATCACGGCGGTGACGCCGCAACGTTCCGGCTAGTCACCCTGGCGTATGAAACCCTGATCGACCCCCGGCGGAGGGCGGCCTATGACCGCTCTTACGCCGGCGGACCCCGGCACCGGAACAGGGAAGGCGCGGACGAGGCACACTTTGATGCACCGGCGGCCGGAAGCCATGCCTCCGCGACGATCCACAGGCCGGGAACTCCCCGGAACACCTCGGGGGACGAGCCCATTTACGTGCCGCCCTTTGACGCCCCAGGCGCCGTCCCACTTGTCCCGTTCGACGTGGCCAGCCGGCAGGTCCATGGGATGCCGAGAAAACGCGGCATCTTCGGCGCCGAAGCCCGGATCCAGCGCGAGCTGCGGACCGTTCAGCTCATCAGCCGGCAGGTTCTGCCTGCGATCCCGGCGGCACGGCTGATCAATGGCCTGCAGTCTCCCGCGGACAACAGCCACATCGATCACGCATTGCTCTCGGGCTACCGGCTTGCCCTGATCGGATCCATGCTCCTGCCCAAAGGCGCCTATGCCTGGGACGGCGGCACGCTTAACCACGGCGGCCGGTCAATCGCTCCCCCGCAGCTGACCCAGGTGGTCTGGGCAATGCAGGACATCTTCCCCGAACTGAACGTGACGGGGTGGACAGTGGTCCACAGCCCGGACGGCAACCTTCACGAACCCGTCATCGATCACCACCGCCGGTCCCGCGGCTCCTCCGATGTTGTTCAGGTGGTCAACGCAGCCGGTCTCGCCAGGGGCCTCAAGCAGTTCCTGGCCGGCGGGCCCGCGCCGAACACTGTCAACGTCCCGGTGCTTGCCAGGCTGCTCAGGGGGATGCACTGACCCGGCGCCGGCCCGGCATTTTCCCGGCGTTAGGATGGAACGGTGTTCCGCATCCTCTTCCACACCCCTGAAATTCCCGGCAATACCGGCAACGCCATCCGGCTTGCCGCCATCACCGGCGCCGAACTACACCTCGTGGAGCCGCTGGGCTTCGATTTCTCGGATGCCAAGCTGCGCCGCGCCGGCCTGGACTATCACGATCTTGCAGTCGTGACAGTCCATCCGGACCTTGAGGCGGCCTGGACGGCCCTGCAGCCCGAACGCGTCTTCGCCTTCACCTCCGACGGCGAACTGTCCTACACCGACATTTCATACCTGCCGGGCGACGTCCTGCTGTTCGGCCCGGAGTCGGTTGGGCTGCCCGAGCATGTGAAGAACGATCCCCACGTGACGTCCCGGGTGCGGCTCCCCATGCTGCCCTCACTGCGGTCCTTGAACCTGGCGAACGCCGCCTCCATCGCCGTGTACGAAGCCTGGCGGCAGCACGGCTTCGCCGGCGCGCAACTCTGATCCGGGACCCTTCCCACGGGCGCACACCTGTTGTGCGGGTCATCCAGGTTTTTACCGGGCATTTTTACCTGTCACACCCATCCGCCGCACCTCCCGCACCGAATCACTCCTGAACACATTCCCCGGGCATGAGGAGCGGCAGGTGAAAACAGTACATTCGGGCCAACCGACCCTGCGTTTTGCCCAGCACGATGCTGCCGTATCCGGCGCAACTGCTCAGGGATCGGCTCCCGGAGACCTATGCTTGACTGTGATGGAAACTCCCAACGCGCCGAACTTTGACGCCCCGGCCCCGCCCGGCACCGCCGTCGATCTTAACCGCCAGTTGGCGGCACTGCTGGAGCGCATTGCCGGCGGCGATCAGGCGTCCTTCGCCGAGTTCTACCGGCTGACCTCACGCCGGGTCTACGGCATGGCCCGGCGCGTCCTGATCGATCCGGAGCTCAGCGAGGACACGACGCAGGAGGTCTTTCTGCAGGTGTGGCAGATTGCCGGCAAGTTCGACGCTGCAAGCGGGAGCCCCCTGGCGTGGCTCATGACCATCTCGCACCGGCGTGCTGTGGACAAGGTGCGGTCCTCGCAGTCCGCCAACGACCGCGAGGCCAAGTACGGCGCCAGCAGCCAGGACATCGACCACGATTCCGTGTCTGACGAGGTGGGCAGCCGGCTGGAGGCCGAAGCCGTGGTCCGGTGCCTTGACACACTGACTGAAACACAGCAGGAGTCCGTGCGGCTGGCCTATTACGGCGGGCTCACCTACCGCGAGGTCGCCGAAAAGCTGAATGCGGCCATACCGACCATCAAGTCCCGCATCCGCGACGGACTGATCCGATTGAAGACCTGTCTGGGGGTGAGTTGAAATGAACGAAACACATGATGCCAACGGGCGACAGCTGCCCCGGGCGTTCGCTGCCGACATTTCCACTGACCTGACCGCCGGCCGCGCCGTTGAACTTGCCGAGGTCTACGCCTTGGACGCCGTGACTGATGAAGAGCGTCAGGCCATCGAAGCCTACGTCAGGGCGGCTCCGGAGGCGGAACGGGCGTCCTTCCAGGAACGGGTTCGCCAGGCCAGGGAATCACTGGCCACGACATTCACCGTGGAGGAAGAACCTCCGGCAGATCTCTTTGAGCGCATAGTCGCCCAGCTTCCCGCGAAGCCTGCAGCGGAGCGCGCGGAAGCTCCGCCGGCAGAGCCGCCGGTTGAGGACGAGCTGCCGCTTGCGGACGAGCTTGCCGCTGCACGCGAACGCCGTGAAGTCCGACGCCGGTCCCCCGGTGTGCGGAACTGGCTGATCGGTGTCGCGGCTGCTGCAGTCATCGCCTTGGGCGGTGTGGGAGTCGGGGCCTACGTGGCCAACCAGAACGATCCGCTGAGGCAGGTCCTGGAGGCACAGGACGTTCGCCAGGCAACGGTGGATGTCAGTGGCGGCGGTACAGCGACAGTTTCCATATCGTCATCGACGGACGCCTTGGTGGTACGGATGAAGGACGTTCCCGCCCCTCCGCCTGGAAAGGTCTACCAGATGTGGCTGATTCCGAAGGACGGTTCCGCTCCTGTTTCCGAGGGCCTGATGGATGCTGAGGCCCTGTCAAAGCCTGCCGTCGTCAAGGGGATTGGCACGGCCGCCTCGCTCGGAATCACCGTGGAGCCTGCGGGGGGCTCCGCCTCGCCGACGCTTCCCACCGTGGCTGCTGCGCCGCTCAATACCTGAGCACACCAGAGCCTGGCCTACGACAGAAGCCGCGCAGGCCTTGCTCCCACCGATTGGTAGGAGCAAGGCCTGCGCGGCTTCGATTGTCCCGACTGTGAAGCTAGATGATAAGGGACAACAGCATCACGAAGCTGAAGCCGACCACCGAGATCAGTGTCTCCATGACGGACCAGGTCTTGAAGGTCTGCCCGACGGTCAGCCCGAACAATTCCTTCACCAGCCAGAAGCCGGCGTCGTTGACGTGCGAGAGGAACAGGGATCCCGCACCGATGGCCAGGGCAAGCAGTGCCGCGTGGGTGGGGCTCAGCGAACTGGCCAGTGGAGCGACGATGCCGGCCGCCGTCACCGTTGCCACGGTGGCCGAACCGGTGGCGAGCCTGAGCGCAACGGCCACGATGAAGCCGAGGACCAGCACGGACATGTTGGTGCCTTCAGCCCACTTCTTGACCGCGTCCCCAACCCCTGCGCCGATCAGCGTCTGCTTGAAGCCGCCGCCCGCACCGACGATGAGGAGGATGGCCGCGATGGGTCCGAGGCTGGCGCCGATCTTGGCGGTAATCCTGTTGCCGGTGAAGCCCACGGCGTAGCCAAAGGTGAAGATGGCCAGGAGCACGGCCAGGGTCATGGCCACGAGGGGCTGGCCGACGAAGTCGAAGAAGGTCCGGATTCCGGGTGCCGTCTCGGGATCGGGCCAGACGATGTCCACCACTGCTTTGGCGAGCATGAGCACCACGGGAAAGATGATGCTCAGCAGGGTGACGAGGAACGTGGGCTGCCGCTTGACGCCCGTCGTGTCGGCTCCGTGTTCGGTGTCGATGCCGCCGGCCACCGCCGGCGCGCCTACGGGAACCCACTTGGCGGCAAGGCGCGAGAACAGCGGTCCGCAGATGATCACGGTGGGAATGGCCACCAGTAGGCCGAGGGCGAGCGTGGTGCCGAGCTCAGCTTTGACCGCGCTGATCGCGATGAGGGGTCCCGGGTGGGGCGGAACGAGGCCGTGCAGGACCGACAGGCCGGCAAGTGCCGGAATGGCGATGCGCATCAGCGGCATCCGGGAGCGCTGGGTGACAAGCACGACCACAGGAAGCAGCAGCACGAGGCCGATTTCGAAGAACATCGGCAGGCCGATGATCACGGCCACGAGGGTGATGGACCAGACCACCTTGTTCCCGCTTGCCTTTTCCAGCAGCGTATCCACCACGCGGTTGGCCCCGCCGGAGTCAGCCAGGAGCTTGCCGAGCATGGCGCCGAGCGCGATCAGCAGGCCGACCTCCCGGAGCACTCCGCCCACGCCTTCTTCGAAGTTGGTGATGATCTTGGGCAGCTCCACGCCGGACGCCAGGCCCACGAAGGCCGATCCCAGCACGAGCGCCAGGAACGGGTGCAGCTTGAGCTTGGCGATCAGCACCACGATCAGCGCGATGCCGATGCCCGCTACAACCAGCAGCTGGGTGTCGTGGCCTGTCCAGCCCTCGACGGCAGCGGGTAGCTGCGTTGCAATAAGAGAGTTCAAAATGAGTTCCTAGTTCTGATCCGGAGCGGCGGAGGCGGCTGTGAGATTCAGTCGTTCAATGATTTCCTGCGCTTCCTCGGCCGGAGTGGCCGAGACGCACAGGGAGATGTAGTTCTCATCCTCGGTGGGTTCTTCCAGCGCCTCGAATTGCGATTCGAGCAGCGCCGGCGGCATAAAGTGGCCGTGGCGAGAGGCCAGCCTGCCGGAGATGTTGTCCTTGCTGCCCTGAAGAAACACGAAAACGACGTTTTCGCCCCGAAGGACATCACGGTATCGCTTCTTGAGGGCTGAGCACGTAATAACGCCGGGGGTGCCGGCTTGGGTGTGCTGACGGATCCAGTCCGCTATGGTTTCCAGCCACGGCCAACGGTCGTCATCGGTGAGAGGTTGGCCGGCCTGCATCTTGGCCACGTTCGCTGCAGGGTGCAGGTCGTCGCCTTCCGCGAGGTCCCAGCCGAGCCTGCCGGACACAACGCCTGCCACTGTTGATTTGCCGGATCCTGAGACGCCCATGATCACCAGAACCGGCTGCTGTGCAGTCTTCGCCATCAAAGTCTGCCTTCCTGAATAAATATGATTTAAGCAGAGGCCAGCATATGACACGGGTTACAGTGTGGCAATCCTAGAACCCTGCAATCGTTCCCGGACCGTTGATTGTGACGACATGAAACGCCTCGGCGCTGCGTCCGTCCGGGAACCCGGCGCGCTGCGCGTTAACCCGCATTCCGTTCCGCACGGACGTTTCCATGGCCTCCACGTCCGGGTGCTGGCTAACGTGGACGTGGATCGCCTTGAGCTTGCTTTCCACGTGCGCGGTGACGTCCACGAAGTGGTTTTCCCGCTCGTCCGGCCCGGCGTAGAGCCACAGCCACGGTACTTTGTAGGCGGGCACCCCGGATTCGGCGAGTTCCGGATACGCGAAGGGGTTTTCAACCGCCGGATAGATGGAGCGCGTCACCGCTTCACCCACGGCCAGATGGTCCGGGTGGCTCTTCTGGATGCGGTTCCAGTTGCGCTCCGGATGCATGGAAAGCACGACGTCGGGCCGGATTTCGCGGATCAGCTTCACCACTCCCCACATCACCTGGTGGTTGGGTTCGAGAAACCCGTCCCGTTCATGGAGATAGTGGATGTCGGTGACACCGACGAGCGCTGCCGCACGTTGCTGCTCGGCGGCCCGCAGTGCGATGATTTCCGCCCGATGAGCCGGATCGAAGCCGCCGGCATCGCCGTCGGTCATGATGCAGTAGCTGACCTCGACGCCGGCCGCCGTCCAGGCGGCGATGGTGCCGGCGGCACCAAAATCGATGTCGTCCGGATGGGCAGCAAAACAGAGCACCCGCTCAACCCGGTGCTTGTCCGGGTTGAACGGGCTCTGTGCTGGTACAGCGTGTGCGGTCAAGGGCTCAGGCCTTGCGCTTCTTGATTTCTTCAGTCGCCTGCGGCAGAACCTGGAAAAGGTCCCCGATAATGCCGAAGTCCGCGATTTCAAAGACGGGAGACTCCGCATCCTTGTTCACGGCCACGATCACCTTCGCAGTCTGCATGCCGGCCTTCTGCTGGATGGCTCCGGAGATGCCGGCCGAGATGTAGAGCTGCGGGGATACGGTCTTGCCGGTCTGGCCAACCTGGGCGTCGTGGCTGATCCAGCCGGCGTCGGTGGCGGCACGGGATGCCCCCACTGCTGCGCCGAGGGCGTCAGCCAATTCCTCAACCGGGCTGAAGTCCCCGTCCAGTCCGCGGCCTCCGGCCACGACGATCCGTGCATCGGTGAGGTCCGGGCGCCCGCTGGCAACCTTCTGCTCGCGTGCTGTGATCCGGGCCGCTGTGGCGGCTGCATCGGCAGGGACCTCCACCGTCACCGTTTCCGGCGTGCCCGGCGCTGCCGCTGTTTCGGGGGTGACGCTGTTGGCCTTGACCGCCAGCACGCTGACCGGCGTGGTCGCTTTCGCTGCGGTGGTGTAGGAACCAGCCAGCACCGATTTGTGGGCGGTGCCGTCGGCGTCGACGGCGACGACGTCGGTAATGACGCCCGCGCTCAATCGGATCCCCAGCCGTGCCGCGATTTCCTTGCCCTCGGGCGAATTTTCAACCAGCACTGCGGTGGCGCCGGACTTGTCCGCCGCCGTCGCCACAAAAGCTGCTTTGGCGGCCACCAGGTAGTCATCCAGGTCGTCAGCCGACGGGCGGTAGACAGCGGCCGCACCGTAGGCACCCAAGGCGGCTGCGACGTCGTCGTGCAGTTCTCCGTTGAAAGCGACGGCGGTTTCCCCGAGGGACCGCGCGATGGTCAGGAGTTCAAGGCTGCTCTTCTTGAGAGCCTGGCCCGGGTTGTCAATGAATACGAGTACGTTTGCCATGTCTTGTGATCCCTCTTAGAGCAGCTTCTGGGCGGCCAGGAAGTCAACCAGCTTGATGCCGGCGTCGCCTTCGTCGGTGATGATAGTGCCAGCCGTGCGCGGCGGGCGTTCCTCAGCCGACGTCACCGTGGTCCAGGATCCGGCGTGGCCCACCTGGGAGGGATCGACTCCCACGTCGGCCAGCGAGAGCGTGGTGATGCTCTTGCGCTTGGCCGCAATGATGCCCTTGAAGTTGGGGTAGCGGGGCTCGTTGATCTGGTCCGTCACGGATACCACTGCCGGCAGCGCGGCCTCAACCGTTTCCGAGTGGGTGCCTGCGTCACGGCGTGCCGTGATGCGTCCTCCGTCGACATCCAGTGAGGACGCGAACGTCACCTGCGGAAGACCCAGGCGTTCTGCGAGCTGGGCCGGCACGAGGGACGTTTCACCGTCGGTGGAGGCCATGCCGGTCAGGACAAGGTCCACGGGGCTGTCGCCGCCGAGGTGCCGGACCGCCGCCGCGAGGGCGAGCGACGTGGCGGCCGCGTCCGAGCCGGCCAAGGCGTCATCCGTGAGGTGCACGCCCTCCGTCGCGCCGATCTGCAGCGACTTCTTGATGGCGTTGGCTGCACCGGCCGGCCCCATGCTGAGCGCGATGACCTTGTTGCCGGCCTTGCTGCCGCCACGGGCCTCGATCAGCTGCAGCGCGGCCTCCAGGGCGTATTCATCCAGTTCGGACAGAATGCTCTCGTCGCGGTCCGTCGTGTGGCCCTCGCCGCTGAGGTGCCGGTCGAACTGGGCGTCCGGCACATGCTTGACCAGGACGATGATCTTCAATGTCTCTTCCACTGTATTTACAGCAGCCTTCCATGCTTGTGGATAGCCAGCCGGGTGAGGTCATGGCCGCGGAACGCCCGGGGTACGGGTAGCTCCTAGCTAACCATATAGGGGCGGGCTGGTGCCGTCCCGTGTTAACCCCTGTGTCAGATCCGGCCCCCTGTGCAGACGAAGGCGCCGGGGCACTTCGACACAACCGGGGACGCCGACGGCGGGCCGCACCTCCCATGGTGGGGCCCGCCGTCGGCGGTACTGCTTTTTGACTGTCTACTGTTCTGCTGCGGCGCCGAGCGTCACGTCTAGCTGCTGCTCGCGGCCGTTCCGCTGAATGGTGACCTTCACCGAAGCACCGGCCGGCTGCTCCCGCACGGCGGCGGTCAACTGGTTCGGGTCGCTGATGGCGAGGTCGTTGAAGCGTGTAACGACGTCGCCCACCCTGATGCCTGCCTTGGCTGCCGCGGAACCCTGTTCCACCGTGGCGACGTCTGCGCCGACCGAGAATCCGGAGGAGGAAGTCGAGGCCGTCTTTTCCCTGACGCTGACGCCAAGCTGGCCGTGAGTCGCCTTGCCCTTATCGATGATCTCCTGGGCCACCCGCTTGGCGTGGTTGATCGGGATGCTGAAGCCCACACCGATGTTGCCCGTTCCGGTCGCCGCGGAGCTGCCGCCGGCCGAGGCGATGGCAACGTTGACACCAATCACCTCACCCTTGCTGTTCACCAGCGCACCGCCGGAGTTGCCCGGGTTGATGGCTGCGTCAGTCTGGATCACGTTGATGGCGATCGAGCCTTTGCCCGCGGAGCTTTGGCCTTGGCCCTGGCCCGGAGGTGCGAACTCGAAGCCCTGGTCGCCGCCCTGGGAACTGTCCTGGCCGCCCTTGGGCGCGGCCGACGACGCGACGCTGATGGTCCGGTTGAGGGTGGAGACGATGCCGTCCGTCACCGTCCCGGTGAGACCCAGCGGTGAGCCGATGGCCACTGCCGTGTCGCCGACATTCAGTTTGCCTGAATCACCGAGCGTGGCGGGAGTCAGCCCGGACGGGTTATCCACCTTGATGACGGCAAGGTCGGAAAGAGGGTCGGTTCCAACGATTTTGGCGGAAAGCACCCGGCCGTCGTTGGTGCGGATTTCAATGGCCGCACTTGCCGTTGCGCCGTCCAGGGTCACCACGTGTGTGTTGGTGAGAATGTGGCCCTGGTCGTCGAGGATGATGCCGGAGCCCGTGCCGCCTTCGCTGCCGCTCGTGGCTTTGATAGTGACAACGCTCGGTGATGCTTTGACGGCCGCGGCCGTGATGGCGTTGACGTCCTCCTGGTTGTTGACGATTACCGTTCCGGGCTGGCTGCCTGTGCTCGCCGCCGGCGCGGTTCCGGGGTCGAAGAGGTTGCCGGCTCCCACCGTTGCCACCCCGCCGCCAACGAGTCCGGCGGCAAGGATGCTGGCCACAAGGGTGCCCACGCCAAAGGTTGCCTTGCGCTTGGGGGCATTGGCCGGGTTGCCCTGAACGGCAGAGTGCGCACCGTGCTGGCCATACACCGGCTGATGCGGCTGACCGGGTCCGCCGGTGTGCTGGGGCGAATTCTCGTGCGCGGACGCGAACTGCTGAGTCGCAGGCCCGGACTGGTGCCCATAGAACGGGGCGTGCTGGGGATAGACGGGCCGCGGTCCGTTGAAGGACTCCGGCGGCGGATTGCCCTGGGCGTCCCCCCTATCCTCGGGACGGTCCAGCCTCATGGTGGGGTTCTCCCGGGCGCGCCAGGCACCGTCATCGGCGAGTCGTTCAGTGTCGTTGCCCGACCGCTCAGTGTGGCCGTTCGGCTGCTCAGGGGCTCGGTCCTGATAGCTCCCCAGCGGCTCAACATTCCCCGGCTGGCCGTCCCCCTGCTGGAGACCCTCCGGGGTGGCGGGCCGAACCGTAGGATCAGCGGGCCGCCCTGCAGGATCTCGATTCTCAGGCGCTGCCCCCGGTAGTGGGTTCTCAGTCATTGGACTTCCTTTCATCCTCGTCTGCCATTAACTATGGACGATGGGACTGAAACTAAAGCGAACGTTTGCTGGGAGGTTCCTGAACGTGCCCGCCGGCACCGGACGAGACCCGTCCACCTAGGATAAGAGCGCTTTTCGCTGGTGGCATATTCCCGGCCGTGGACTGCCCCCTTGGTGCACCATAGAATCAAGAAGAATTGCCACAGCGACCTGCGGCTTTACACCCGGCGTGGGGGCGCTGCTGCATTCTGAGACGGCTGTTTCATCCTGAATCAGTCGCAGGCGTGCTGAAGGGTTGCCATGCGGTCAATGTTGAAACGTGTTCTCGCCGTGATCGGCCTGACTGGAATGCTGGCGCTTCCTGCCGCAGCGGCTTGGGCTGAAGATCCGGTATCCATCCCGTCCGGCCAGAACATCGTGGATGATGCGAATGTCCTCGGCAGCCGAAAGGGCGAGGTCCAGGACGCCGTCCAGAAGCTGCTGAAGGACCACAAATACAACCTCTACGTGGTCACCGTGAAGTCCTTCGAGAATCCGGCCGACCCCAAAGCGTGGGGGCAGGCGGTCGCCACCGAGAAGGGCATGGGCAGGGCAGACGTTCTGCTCGCTATCTCGACAGCGGGCCAGTACTACTTCGCCCCGAACTCGGCAAGTGCCATCGCGTCCAAGACGTCGAACATCACGCAGAACGCCATCGTTGCAAACCTCGCCGGAGGCAAGAGGGACTACGCACAGGCCGCCATTGATACTGCGTCAGCCGTTGGCGATGCGGCTGGCGGCGGGAGCGGCACTGTTTCCTCCGGCGGCGCCGGTGCTGCGGTTCTCGTTGGCGCCGGTGTTGTGGCCGCCGGCGGTGCAGGAACCTATCTCTACCTCCGGAACCGGCGGAAGAAGGCCCAGGCGTCCAGCGCCAGCTATGGACCGCAGGGCGCCGAGCTTGATCCGCTCGCTTCGCTGAGTGTCGAGGAGCTGCGCCGCAAGAGCGGCTCGCTGCTCATTGAGGCCGACGACGCCATCAAGTCCAGCGAGCAGGAACTTGGGTTTGCGCAGGCCCAATACGGCGACGCCGCCGTCGGGAATTTCACCAAGGCGCTTGAGGAAGCGAAGGCCCACATGTCCGAGTCGTTCAAGCTGCAGCAGCAGCTGGACGACCATATCCCGGACACAGAAGAGCAGCAACGCAGCTGGCTGGGCGAGATCATCCGCCGCTCCGAAGCCGCCCTCGCTTCCCTGCAGGAACAGAAAGCGGACTTCGACTCGCTCCGCGAACTCGAAAAGAACGCGCCCCAGGCGCTTGCCGCCGTGAATTCCGGGGCGGTCGAGGCCGACGCGAAAATCGCCAAGGCGGAACAGACGCTGGCGGACCTGCGCGGCAAGTACGCCGACAGCGCGCTTGTCCAGGTATCGGACAACATCGCGCAGGCCAAGGAGCGCCTCGCGTTCGTGCAGAATGCCGGCGCGACTGCCCGCGAAAAGCTGGCGGCCGGTGAAGGAAGCCTTGCCGCCGTGGCCGTCCGCGCCGCAGAGGAGAGCCTGCACCAGACCAACGTCCTCCTGGACGCCATCTCCAAGGTTGCCGGCAGCCTGGACGAGGCCCGGAACGGGCTCGAAGCCGCCGTCGTGGATACCGCCCAGGACCTGGCTCAGGCGAAGGCCATCATCCAGTCCGGCGCCCATCCCGAGCTTGCCGGGCCGGTGGCCGCGGTTGAAGCGGCCCTCGGCCAGGTGAAGGGCGAAATCCAGGCCGGCAAGATCGATCCGATCGCCACGCTCGAGCGTGTGGAATCAGCCCACCAGTCCCTTGACCGTTCCCTCAGCGGCATCCGTGACCAGCAGGAGCAGGCCCGCCGGGCGCAGGCTTCACTGCAGCAGACCATCATGTCCGCGCAGGCACAGATCAGCGCCACCTCGGATTACATCACCGCGAGGCGTGGCGGCGTCGGCACTGAAGCGCGGACCCGCCTGGCCGAGGCGCAGCGCAACCTGGACTATGCGCTGTCTATCTCCCGGAACGACCCTGTCACGGCGCTGACCTACGCCCAGCAGGCCCACGCGCTGGCCGCCCAGGCCGCCCAGTTGGCCCAGTCCGACGTCGACAGCTTCGGCGGTTACGCGAACCAGGGCTATGGCCGTGGCGGCATGTTCGGCGGCGGCGGCGGAGGCGGCGGCCTTGGCGGTGCCATCCTCGGCGGCATCCTCATCAACTCCATCCTCAACGGGGGCAGTGGGGGCGGCTGGGGCGGCGGCCATGGTGACGGCGGCGGCTGGGGTGGGGACTCCGGCGGCGGCGACTTCGGCGGCGGGGACTTTGGCGGCGGCGACTTCGGCGGCGGTGATTCCGGCAGTTTCTAGCCGGCAAGACTAGCGCTGGCGCGACAATGCAGCCGGCGGGTAGAAGCGGTACATCAACTGTTCACTGGATTCAGTGGGAAACACTGAGCAGGACGAAAGGTAACACCATGAAGCAGTCCATTTTCGGCCGCATGGCGCAGCTGGCAAAAGCAAACATCAATTCGCTGCTGGACCAGGCCGAGGATCCGCAGAAGATGCTGGACCAGATGGTCCGCGATTACACCAACAACATCGCCGAGGCCGAAGCCGCGGTTGCCCAGACCATCGGAAACCTGCGCATGCTCCAGGACGACTACAACGAGGACATCAAAAACGCGCACGACTGGGGAAACAAGGCACTGGCCGCGTCTCGCAAAGCCGACGACTACCGCAGCGGCGGCAACGCGGCCGACGCCCAGAAATTCGACAACCTGGCAAAGGTCGCCCTGCAGCGCCAGATGTCCTCGGAAAACGAGGCCCGGGCCGCTGAGCCCAATATCGCATCACAGTCCGAGGTGGTGGACAGGCTCAAGACCGGTCTGGACCAGATGAAGGGGAAGCTGAACCAGCTCACCAGCAAGCGCAACGAGCTTGTGGCCCGTTCCAAGACCGCCGCCGCGCAGTCCCAGGTCCATGACGCGCTCAAGAGCATCGACTTCATGGATCCCACCAGTGAAGTCGGCCGGTTCGAAGAGAAGATCCGCCGTGAAGAAGCAAAGGTGCGTGGCCAGCAGGAACTCGCGGCCTCCAGCCTGGACGCCCAGTTCAACCAGCTCGAGGATCTCGGCGAGCAGACGGAGATTGACGCACGGCTGGCAGCGCTGAAGTCAGGCAACGCCAAGCCGGCAATCGGGGCGTCGGGATCGGCCGCTACCGGCTCGACCGTCGACGAGGCTGACTTCGACAAGCTGTAAAGATGCCGGCCCTGGGCGCATAACCCCGGGCGCTCTTATCGCCAGCCTGGCAAGGCCGGGGTCCGCTGGACCCCGGCCTTGTTCGTTTCCGCGGCGTGTAGCGTGGAGCCATGGCTTCAACGATTGTCTGGCTGCGCGATGACCTTCGTCTCGACGATAACCCTGCCCTCGCCGTGGCGGCATCGTCGCCGGAAAAGATGACCGTGGTCTACGTCCTGGACGAGGCCTCCCCCGGCATCCGCCCGCTCGGCGGTGCGGCCAGATGGTGGCTCCACCATTCATTGAGCGCCCTTTCGGCGGAGCTTGAGTCGAAAGGGTCGCGGCTGCTGCTCCGGCGCGGTGCCGCCGCACCGGCAATCCGGGAACTGGCCAACGAGACCGCGGCGGGCACCATCTTGTGGAACCGGCGCTACGGGCTTCCAGAGCGCACGCTGGACGCGGGCCTCAAGGAATGGGCCACCGGCGAGGGCATCGAGGCCACCAGCTTCCAGGCGAACCTCCTCTTCGAACCGTGGACTGTCCGGACGGGCTCGGGCGGACCGTACAAGGTGTTCACGCCGTTCTGGCGTTCCTGCCTGGCCGGCGCCGAGCCCCGGTTGCCAGTTGACGCCCCACAGCGCCTCCCGGAGCCGGCAGCCGGCCCGTCCGGTGCCCCGCCGGCCGGCGACAGCCTCGATTCCTGGGGGCTGCTCCCCCACCGGCCGGATTGGAGCGGCGGGCTCGCGGACACGTGGGCTCCCGGCGAACAGGGGGCCAGCCAACGGCTTGAGGATTTCCTGGACGGGCCCGTGGAGGAATACGGCACCGGCCGGGACGTTCCCGGCGTGGAAGGCACCAGCCGGCTCTCCCCGCATCTTCGCTTCGGCGAAATCAGCCCGTTCCGAATCTGGCATGCGCTCCGCGAACGATTCCCCCGGAACGCTCCTGCCGACGTCGGCATCTTTCGAAGCGAGCTTGGCTGGCGTGAATTCTGCTGGCAGCTCCTGTACGAAAACCCGGGGCTGGCCACCGAAAATTACCGTCGCGAGTTTGACCGTTTCCCCTGGCAGACGCCGTCGGACGCCGAACTCGAGGCGTGGCAACAAGGGCGCACGGGGTATCCGCTCGTGGATGCCGGGATGCGGCAGCTCTGGCAGACGGGATGGATGCACAATCGGGT
This sequence comes from Arthrobacter sp. P1_B11, assembly GCF_056406715.1. Lineage (NCBI taxonomy): Bacteria > Bacillati > Actinomycetota > Actinomycetes > Micrococcales > Micrococcaceae > Arthrobacter > Arthrobacter sp. P1_B11. The sequence goes on along the minus strand of NZ_JBFTZQ010000001.1, from coordinate 174,524 downwards.
GCGCATGGCAGCGGCATCGTTCCTGGTGAAGAATCTGCTGGCCGACTGGCGCCTGGGCGAGGCATGGTTCTGGGACACCCTTGTGGACGCCGACGCCGCGAGCAATCCCGCCAACTGGCAGTGGGTGGCCGGCTCCGGAGCGGACGCCTCGCCGTACTTCCGGATTTTCAATCCGGTGACGCAAAGCAAGAAATTCGACGCCGGGGGGCGGTACCTCCGGGGCTATATCCCGGAGCTCTCGGGCCTGGACGATAAAAGGATCCACGAACCGTGGAAGGACCCCGAAGCGGCGTCCGGCTATCCCGAGCCCCTCGTCGGGCTGCAGGAGTCCCGCGAACGTGCGCTGGACACCTACCAGCGGCTCAAAGCGCTGTGAGCCGCTGGGGCAGCCGCCGCTTCAGCGGCTGCTGACCTTGCCCATGAGGGAGGCGATGGGCCGCAGGAAGAGCGGTCGCGCCAGGAACCATGCTGCCACCATCACGGCGACTGAGGCTGCGAAGATGCCGAACCCGACCCAGCTGACGTCGTCGCTGCCGCCATACATGTGGTTGAGGTTCCGGAGCGCGCCGGTGGCCAGGACCAGGAACACGTGCACCACGATGAAGGCCACAAAGTAGATCATCACCGGGAAATGGATCGCACGGGCGACCTCAATCGGATACGCCTTGTTGAGGGCGGTGGCCTTTTTCGGCCAGGCGGATGACGTCCTCAACCCGGAAATGAAGGCCAAGGGTGCGGCGATGAAGACAGTCACGAAGTAGGTCAGGAGCTGCAGGGCGTTGTAGTTGACCCAGCCGTTCTCAGTGGGCCAGCTCAGTGATGCGTACTGCAACGCGGCCGAGAGCGCATTGGGGAACACATCCCAGCTGGTGGGCACGATCCGCATCCATTGCCCGGTGGCGAACAGCAAAACAGCGAATACGAGCCCGTTCAGGATCCACAGGGCATCAAGCGTGAGGTGGAACCAGAGTTCAAGGCTGATTTTGGTGGGGGCGTTCCTGGTTCGGATGATCCCCTTGTTGTTCCGTGTCCAGTAGCCGCTGGGGCGCGTCGTGGTCCGGACCTGCCACCCCGTCCGGATGATGAGCAGGAGGAAGAAGGCGTTCAGGAAATGCTGCCATGCCAGCCAGGCCGGAAAGCCCACCGGCGCTCCGGCGGGGAGTTCAGAGTGTCCGGGGTAGTCCGCCATGAAGGACCGGACGCCCGACAAGCCCGTGACCCACTTCGCGAGCAGCACCACCAGCACTATGGCCACCAGCGCCGCAGGCACTGCCCAGTAGAGCCGGGACCGCTTGCCTTTGGACGTGCCGGACTTGTTCTTGGTTGTGGACATCGAACTACATTCCTCTCGAGAATGACTGACCAGTGCGGGGCCGTGTGCCGGCCTGGATTTCCGGGCCCTGCGAAAGAGAATACTAGGAACCGCTGGCCCTTGGGCAAAACGAACGGGCAAAGCAAGAGGCCCCGACCGGCCAATCGCCGGTCAGGGCCTCTCTTCTGGTTGCGGGGACAGGATTTGAACCTGTGACCTCTGGGTTATGAGCCCAGCGAGCTACCGAACTGCTCCACCCCGCGTCGCTTGATCAACACTACCCTACTTTTGGTGCCGCACTTTCCACCCCGCTCGTCGGGTGCAAACGAAACCTGTGGAGACAGCAAAAGGCCCGGACTACCTTGCGGTGATCCGGGCCTTTCCTCAGTTGCGGGGACAGGATTTGAACCTGTGACCTCTGGGTTATGAGCCCAGCGAGCTACCGAACTGCTCCACCCCGCGTCGCAAGAACAACTCTACCGTTCGGTGAACGGGAGGCCAAATCGAGGCGACGTGATCTGCGTCTCGGCGCGGCCTCATTGGTGGCAGCACAGCAAAAGGGCCGGCCCCGGCCTCCTTGCGGAAGCACGGGACCGGCCCTGTCACTGTCAGTGCGTCAGCTGCTCGGCGTAGGCGTCGGCGTGGCCGAGGGGGTGGTCGGCGTGCCGGCCGTTCCGGTGGCGCCGATCTTCGCCTCGGCGTCGAGCGCCTTCTTCAAGGCGGCCGCCAGCTTCTTCTGCTGTTCGCCGTAGGCTGCGAAGTCCCCCTTGGCCAAGGCGTCCTGGCCGGCCTTGATGGCTGCGTTCGCCTCGTCCAGGGCAGCCTTCAGTGCAGCCTTGGCATCCGTTCCGCCTGCCGGAGGAGGCGTGGTGCCGCCCGGCGGCGCGGGCGTCTGCCCGTTGTTGTCCTTGTCTCCGGCCGTCGCTCCGGAATTGCCGCCGAACAACTGGTTCAGGGCGGCATCCAAGGTGGGCGCGAAGCCGATCTTGTCGCCAAAGGCCACCAGCACCCGCTGCAGCGTCGGGTAGGAAGTCTCACCCGTGGACTTGAGATACACGGGCTGGATGTACAGCATGCCGCCGCCCGCAGGCAGCGTCAGCAGGTTGCCGTTCAGCACGTCAGAGGCACCCTGCCGCAGCAGGTTTAGTGCCTGCGACACCGTGGGATCAGAGTTGAACTTGTTCTGTGCCTGGCCCGGGCCCGGAACCTGGGCCTCCGGCGGAACCTGCAGGAGCCTCAGCTCACCGTAGGAACCAGCCTTGACACCCTTCTTGTTCCCCGCGTCCGAATCCGCGGCGAGGAAGCCGTAGAGGACGTTGCGGGCATTCCCGTCCACCACCTGCGGAATGTAGCCCGACGTCAACTGGAAGGCCGGTTTCTTCTGGTCGGGCATCTGCAGGGACATGTAGAACGGCGGCTGCTTGACCGCATCCGAAACCGTAGGATCGTTCGGAACGCTCCAGGCGTCGTCGTTCTTGTAGAAGCTGACCGGGTCCGTCACGTGATAGCGCCCCAGCAGCTCCCGCTGGACCTTGAACAAGTCCTCCGGGTAGCGCACGTGGCTCATGACCTGCGCCGACATCTCCGAGTAGGGCTTAAGGGACGTCGGGAAGACCTTCTGCCAGGCCTTGAGAAGTGGGTCCTGGTCGTCCCAGGCGTACAGGGTGACCGAACCGTCATACGCATCCACGGTGGCCTTGACCGAGTTGCGGATGTAATTCACGGAGCTGTTGGGCAGAGCCACGTTGCGGCCGGTCGTCGTCTGCGAATCCGTGGTGGCGTCCGAGAGCTGCTCCTGCTGCGAGTACGGGTAATACTGGCTGGTGGTGTAGCCGTCAACAATCCACTTGACCCGGCCGTCAACGACGGCGGGATAGGCGTTGCCGTCCACGGTCAGGTAAGGCGCCACCTTCTGTACCCGTTCGCGGGGATTGCGTTCGTAAAGGATCTGCGACGCATCGTTCACGCCGTCCGACAGCAGCAGATCTGAGGACTGGAACTTGATCGAGTAGAGCACGCGGTTGAGGAAGCTGCCGACGTTCGGGCCGCCGCTGCCGGTGAACGTGTACTGGGTCTCGCCGCCGTCCTTGGAGGCAGGACGGTCCTGCTCGCGGTGCGCCGCGCCCTGCGGCGCTCCGACAATTGAATACTCCGGCGAATCCTCGCCAAAGTAGATCCGCGGCTCGTAAGTCTTGTCAGTACCGAGCACGCCGGTCGAGGGGATGCCGGACTGCAGGAACTCCGGTTTGCCGTCAGCCGTGAATTTGTTGCCTTTCGCGGCAACCACGCCGTAACCGTGGGTGTACACCACGTGCCTGTTCAGCCAGGACTGCTGATCGGCGCTGAGCCCATCCGGGTTGAGTTCGCGAACAGCAATGACGGTGTCCTGCATCTTCCCGTTGACCTCGTACCGGTCCACGTTCAACGCTTTGGGGAACTGGTAGTACGGGCGGAACTGCTCAAGCTGGGAGAAGGCGTCGGATATCAGGTTCGGGTCCAGAAGCCGGATGTTAGCAGTGGTCTGCGCGTCCGGCGCCAACGCTCCTGCGGTGGTGGTTGTTGTGGCGTTGTAGCGTTCAACCTTGACCTGGTCGAGTCCATAGGCGGCACGCGTCATGCCGATATTGCGTTCGATGTATTTCTTTTCCAGGGTCTGCTCCGACGGCCGGACCTGGAACTGCTGGATGACCCAGGGGTAGACGCCGCCGGCGAGGATGGACGTGATCACCAGCATGGCCGTGCCGATGAGGGGCAGCCGCCACTTGCCGATGACTGCCGCAACAATGTACAGGATCGCTACCAGGATCGCGGCAACGGCCAGGATCGCCTTCGTTGGAATGACGGCACTGACGTCCGTATACAGCGCACCGGCCCACCTGCCGCCGCTGTTCTGCACCGCAGCGAAGCGGTCCAGCCAGAAGTTGATGCCGAGGAGGATCAGGAATGAGGCGCCCGTCACGGCGAGGTGGATCTGTGCAGCGCGGCTCGTGAAAATACCGCGTTCCAGAATCCGGATGCTGCCGTACAGGTAGTGCGTGAGGATGCCCGCGATGCCGGCAACGACGGCCACACTGATGAGGAACCCCACGACGAAGCCCAGGAACGGCAGCGTCATGAGGTAGAAGCCGATGTCGAGTCCGAACTCGGGGTCATTCTGGCCGAACGGTTCCTGGTTGAAGAACAGCAGGACTTTCTGCCATTGGCTGGAGGCCGCGCTGCCGGCGAAGAGCCCGAACAGCACCGGAAGGCCGATCATGACCACCCGGCGCACGGGTTCGAGCTGGGCCTGGTACCGGTTCAGGTTGTCCCTGATCTCGGAGTCGGGGGCGTACACAGGACGCGCGTGGTAGGCGATCCGGATGGCGTAGAACACGCCGGCGAACATGATGGCGAAGCCAGCCGCAAAGATGCTGATCCGCGCCAGGTTTTCCGTCAGGAACACTTCAAAGAACCCCAGCTGCTGGTACCAGAGGACGTCCGTCCAGACATTGGCGAAGAAGATGAATCCGACGACAACCAGTGCTACGACAATGAGCGTCGGCGTCAAGGCACCGCGCCTTGGCTGGAGTCTTCCGGGCGGGGTGGGGCTGGCAGGACGGGACAAACTCTGTACCTCATAGCTTTGTCAGTTGCTGATGATATTTGAAGTTTTCATGGGACAACATGCATCGCGCACTGCGCGCTGGGCGCCATGCACGTGTCAGCTTGCGCGGCCCGCCACACACCCTGGCGACGGCTGTCATTAGTGCCACGAGTGGCGCCGGGCCTTAGTTCCTCCATTTAGTCTAGTTGTTTGCGCAGGTGGGAAGGCCCGATGTGTCCGCGCCTCTTGCCGTCAACTCCACCGCCCGCTTCGCCTCGTCCAGGTTCTCGACCTTGACCACCTGCAGACCGTCCGGAATGTGCCCTGTGACCTCGGCGCAGTTTGCGGCCGGGGCGAGGAACATGGTGGCGCCGTCGGCCCGGGCGCCGTGCATCTTGACAGCGATTCCTCCAATGGGACCCACTGCGCCGTCCGGGCTGATGGTGCCGGTGCCGGCAATGTGTTTCCCGCCCGTGAGATCACCGGGAGTCACGGTGTCGATGATCCCCAGCGCAAACATCATGCCGGCGCTTGGTCCACCGACCTTGTCCAGTGAAATCTTTACGTCGAACGGGAACATGAAGCGGTATTTGAGCAGCACGCCGAGGATGAACCTGCCGGAATCGCTTCGGGTGGGGGTTATTGTTTCCGAGACGGGCTTTCCCGAGCGGTCCACGACGACAGTGGCCGGCCGGCCCTTTCCGGCAGCCAGTTCCTCCTGGACGACAACCAGCGATGTAATGGGTTTGCCGTTGATCGAGGTAAAGACATCCCCGGATTTCAGTTTTCCCTGGGAGGCGGAACCCTCTGAAAGCTCGGCGACCTCAAGTTTCTGCCCGAAGGGTATGTTGAGTTCCTTCAGTGCCGAAGCCACCGCGTTTTCCTGCGACGTGGTCATGGCCACGGCGCTCTCCTGCTGTGACTGCTCCTTCGTCACGCCCGTCGGAAATATCAGTTCCTGCGGATAAACGGCCTTTGAACCATCGAGCCACGCAGAGAACGCCTCAAAAACACTGACCGGCCCGTTGGGACCGCCGTCGACATAGACGGTGGTGAGATTGAGGTTTCCCTTCGCCGGATAGGTCTCCCGCCCGGTGACGCTGATGACAGGCTTACCGTTGTCCTTGCCCAGCGTGTTAAACGTGGGTCCGGGCGACTCCACTACGTACGGGACCGGCAGGACGGCGGCCGTAACGCCGAGGCCGAGGGCGAGAAGCCCCGACAGCATCATGGCGGACACCCGGGGATCGCGCGCCCTGGAATGGCGGGAGCCGCGGGCGCCCGCCGGTTCGCCACCGGCAGCGGGAGCAGCGGACTCCTCTGAGGGCTGATCGCCCTTGGTTATCGTCACTGAAGAACCTCTCCGCACCGCCGTCGTCCAACGCGGCACTGTGGCTGCACCAAGCGAACGGCCGGGTGCAGCCTGCAAACATTCCGACTCCTAACACTACGCGTCCGGGCGCGGCGAAAGCTCTTTGCCTACAGCGAACGGACGCCCTTTCGGCAGACAGCCGCTCTCGCACAGGGGTAGCGTGAAGTTGATCAATAGTCACACCGACGATCGGCGGGATCATGACCTCCAACCCACTCAATCCGTCCAACGGCGACGAAAATCCTAAGGATCCGCTGGCGGAAATGCTGCAGAACCTCATGGGCGGCAAGGGCATGGGCGACATCGACCCCGCCGAACTGGCAAAGGCTGCGGGGCTTCCCGATGACCCCAATCTCCTGGCGCAGATGTTTTCGCAGGTTCAGGCCATGATGAGCGCGCCCTCAGAGGGCCCGGTCAACTGGAAACTCGCCCACGACAACGCACGGCGGGTGGCCGCCGGCAGCTCCGATCCGTCCGTCTCCTCGTCACAGTCCCGCGAGGTGGACGAAGCGTTGCGGCTGGCTGAGCTGTGGCTGGACCAGGTCACTGACCTGCCGGCCACGGGCCTCATCGGCCGGGCGTGGTCCCGGGCCGAATGGGTCGAGGAAACGCTGGGAACGTGGAAGCGTCTTACCGAACCAGTGGCCAACAGCATCGCCAACGCCCTGTCCACCGCCATGACGGAGCAGATGCCGGAGGAAATGAAGTCCATGATGGGCGGCGCCTCCTCCATGCTGCAGAACATGGGCGGCGCCATTTTCGGCATGCAGCTGGGCCAGGCCATCGGCGCGCTCTCCGCGGACGTGGTCAGTTCCACTGACATCGGCGTGCCGCTGGCCGATCTGGAAATGGCACTTCTCCCGAGCAATGTTGCGAAGTTCGGCGAGGGGCTCAGCCTGCCGGAAAACGACATCCGGCTGTTCCTCGCCGTCCGCGAAGCCGCCCACGCACGGCTGTTCGTCCAGGTCCCCTGGCTGCGGGGGCACCTGCTGGGCGCCATCGAGGCGTACGCCCGCGGAATCCACATCGACACCTCCCGGATTGAAGAACTGGCCCGCGACCTCGACCCCAGCAACCCGGAAGGAATCCAGGAGGCCCTGTCCCAGGGCGTCTTCATGCCACAGCGGACGCCCGCGCAGGAGCAGGCACTGCAGAAACTGGAAACCGCCTTGGCGCTCGTTGAGGGCTGGGTTGACGAACTCACCTCGGCGGCAACGGAAAAAGTCCTCCCGTCCGCCGCGGCACTCCGCGAGACGGTGCGGCGTCGGCGCGCAACGGGCGGTCCTGCCGAACACGCCTTCGCCTCGCTCGTGGGTCTCGAGTTGCGTCCGCGCCGTCTCCGTGAGGCGGCAACGCTGTGGGCCTCACTCAAGCAGGAACGCGGGATCGAGGGCCGTGACGCCATCTGGAAGCATCCCGATTTGCTCCCCACCGCCGAGGATCTGGACGACCCCAAGGGCTTCAGTGAACGCCGCCAGCTGGCCGAAGCCAGCGACAGCGAAGTGGATGACGCCCTGATGAAACTCCTGAACGGCGGTTTCGACACTCCTGAGGCCGGGACCGAGGAAGACGGCGGTCCGGCCGGAGACAGCGGCACGGCCGAAGACGCCGCAAAGAAGGACGATGGCAGCAAGAAGGACGACGGTTCCGAGGGAACGGACACCCGCGGCTAGGACACGCCGCAGCTAAGGGCCGACGGCGGCGGGGAACCCCGCCGTGTCGGCCTGCCCCTGCGGGTCAGGCCCGTCAGCTGGCAGGCCGCGCGAAGTGGCAAACGAAACGCCTTCCAGGAACGCCTTGGCCCGCGCTGTTTCGGGGTACGCCTCCAGCAGCTTCCAGAACGCGGCGTTGTGCCCTGCAACCAGCAGGTGTGCCAGCTCGTGGAGCAGCACGTAGTCGATCACCCACTGCGGCATGGGGCGGAGCTTGTCCGAAAGCCGGATGGACCCGTCAGCGGGCGTGGCCGAACCCCAACGCGAGTTCTGGTTGCTGACCCAGCGGACCGACGTCGGAACGGCCCTGCCGCCAAGATAGCGTGCCGAAAGCTCCGCAGCATGGCTGGCAAGGGCAGAGTCGGTCGCGGGGCGCCGCCCGCCTTTGGACTGCCGGTCCCCCTGGACTTTCAGCTTGTCCAGCATCCGCCGGACCCACTCGGCTTCCTGTGCCCGGCTGAAATGCGCGGGGATGGCGACGACGGCTGTACCGTTCTCCCAAAACGCGGCCACGGTGCGGCGCCGGCGGGCGGATCGGCGCACGACGACGGGTGAGCCATCGTGCGTCGTCAGCTGCGTCCCCGCCATCAGAGGACGCTGCTTTCCACCAGGACCGCCAACACAGCTTCGCCGTACCGTTCGAGTTTTGAGGGGCCGATTCCGGCCAAGAGCGCCAGCTCCTCAAGGGACGAAGGCCGCGCCTCAGCGATGGCGGTGAGCGTCGCGTCGGTAAAGACGACGAACGCCGGCACGTCCGCGGACAGGGCAACTTCCTTCCGCCATTCCCGGAGGGCGTTGAAGGTCTGTTCCTCGTAACTTGGCGGACACTGGTCGCAGCGGCCCACCTTCCGTTCCGCGCCGCTGGACAGCATGCTGCCGCAGACGCGGCAGGAAGCCGGAACAGCAGCCTTGCGGCGCGGCGCCGGACCTTTGCCCCGTGCGGAGGAGCTCATCACGGAATCCGGCCGGAGTCCGTCCAGGAAGCGGGATGGCTTGCGGTTGGCCCGGCCTCCGGGCGTGCGGGCGGTGGACCACGACAGCGCCAGATGCTCCCTCGCACGCGTGATGCCCACGTACAGCAGCCGGCGTTCCTCGTCCACCGCCTCCGGTGTATCGGCGAAGGAAATGGGCATGAGGCCTTCACTGAGCCCGACGAGGAACACGGCGTCCCACTCGAGGCCCTTCGCAGCGTGCAGCGAAGCCAGTGTGACGCCCTGAACGGTGGGTGCGTGCTGGGCAAGCGACCGTTCCTGCAGCTCGTTCACGAAATCCGAGAGGGTAAACTGCGGCCCGCGGCTCAGCACCAGCTCATCCGCCAGCGCCACGAGGGCGGCCAGTGACTCCCAGCGTTCGCGCAGCGCGCCACCGCTGTGCGGGGCGGAATCCGTGTAGCCAAGCGAGGCCACGATGTCCCGGACCAGCTGCCCGAGCGGCTGCGGAGCCGACTCCGCCGCCGCGCGAGTTGCCGCCCGAAGCTGCAGAATGGCGTCACGGACTTCCTTGCGCGCGAAGAAACGCTCACCGCCGCGCAGCTGATAGCCGATACCGGCCGAGGCCAGGGCCTGTTCGTAAGCCTCGGACTGCCCGTTGGTGCGGAACAGGACCGCGATCTCACTCGCCGGGACGCCTGCGTCCATCAGTCCACGGATCTTGAGCGCCGCGGTGGCGGCCTCGGCTTCATCGTCCGAGCACTCCGTGAACTCCGGCACCGGGCCTGCGGAGCGCTGGGCGACCAGCTTCAGCGGCGATGCCCAGGCGGCGTCGGCCACCGGACCCCCGCTGCGTCTTGCGGCAAGCAGGTCATTGGCCAGCTTGACCACCTGGGGCGTGGAACGGTAATCGCGGATCAGCTTCACCACGTTGGCGTTCGGGTACATGGCCTTAAACCCAAGCAGGTGCTTGGGCGAGGCCCCGGTGAAGGAGTAGATGGTCTGGCTCGCATCACCCACCACGCAGAGTTCATCGCGGCCACCCAGCCACAGTTCCAGGAGCCGCTGCTGCAGCGGCGAAACGTCCTGGTACTCGTCCACCACGAAATGCCGGTACTGTTCGCGGACAGTGGCCGCCACCTTCGGGTCCTCCTGCAGGATGCCCACGGTGATCAGCAGGACGTCCTCGAAGTCGATCACGTTCCGGTCTGTTTTGACGTCCTCATAGGACTGGAACACCCGGGCCACGGCCGTGAGGTCGAAGCCGCCGGGGTTTCCCCGGTCCTGTGCGTTCTCAAGATAGTTGGCCGGGGTGAGCATGGAGACCTTCGCCCACTCGATCTCGGAGGCCAGGTCCCGGATGGAGGCGCGGTCCGTGCTCAGCCGGAGCCGGCGGGCGGCCTCGGCGATCATCTGCGCCTTGTGGTCAAGCAGGTTCGGCAGCGTTCCGCCCACGGCCTGCGGCCAGAAGAACTGGAGCTGGCGCAGCGCCGCTGCATGGAAGGTCCGGGCCTGGACATTGCCCACTCCCAGGTCGCGCAGCCTGCTGCGCATTTCCGCCGCAGCCCGGGCGGTAAAGGTCACGGCCAGCAGCCGCTGCGGACTGTAGACCCCGGAGTGCACGCCGTACGCAATCCGGTGCGTGATGGCGCGCGTCTTCCCGGTGCCCGCTCCTGCGAGGACGCACAGCGGCCCGGCGAGGGTGCTCGCGACCTCACGTTGCTCGGCGTCGAGGCCGCCAAGGATGCGGTCCTCAAGGGAGGCATTGCCGTCAGGAATTTCTGTAGTCACTTCTGCTGCTCAGTCGAAAGGATGGATGGTGTGCTCGCTCCGGTCATATGCGCCGGCGCGAAAGGCAGGCGATATGCCTTTGCCGCGTTCCCGCAGCGTCATTCGTCCGCGGGCCGGTCCTGGATAACGCCGCCATACCAGTGTTCAATGAGGGACCTGGCGATGGACAATCTGCTGGAGATGACGATCTCGCCGCTGAGCACAGCCTCCTGGAGTTCCTCCCGGCTGAACCAGCGCGCCCGGGTGACCTCCACGCCGTCGGGCATTGCCTCGGTGTCATCCGTGGCAGCGGTGAACCCGAGCATCAGGGAGGCGGGGAAGGGCCAGGACTGCGAACCCAGATACTGGCACGCCTTGACCCGCACGCCCACTTCTTCGTGGATTTCGCGGTCCACGGCCTGCTCAAGGGACTCCCCCGGTTCTACAAAACCGGCCAGCGTGGAGTAGTTCTTGGCATCAAGGGGGCCGCCGCCGCCCAGGAGCAGGCGGCCGTCCGGGCCCACCACTGTGACGATGATGGCGGGATCAGTACGGGGATAGTGTTCGGAGTTGTCAGCCGGGCATCGCCGTACCCAGCCGCCGGTCTCCACTGTTGTCGGCGTGCCACAGCGGGGGCAATGGGTATGGGAGGCATGCCAGTTGGCAATGGCGCTGGCCTCTACGAATAGGGCCGTATGGGTGGGGTCCAGCCGGGCAGCGACGTCACGGAAGCCTTCCCAGGTGGCATCCGAGGGGAGTCCGGCGGCTCCCGGCTCCATCTGCTCGGGCAGGATGAAAAGGAGGATCTCCGTCCCAGCCGGTAGACCGGGGGAACCGAGTGCAGCGCCCAGGTAGACAATGAGCGAGGGCCCGGACTCGGCGTTGTGGATCCTGTCCCGCAGCTGGCCGGCGTCTGCCAGGACCAGGGCATCGCCGTGGATCAAGGCCTGCCTGCCGGAGAGGACCATGGCCCTGGCGCGTCCTGCTGCCAGGAGTCCGTCCACGAAGTTTGGTTTCATCCGCTCCGCGGAGCCGCGGTTCACCAAGGCGGGACGCACGGGAAGAACGGTATCGAAGAGATGGTTTGCCGGTACCTCACCCGCTGGCAGGTGATTTTCGGGCGCTCGGCCCGCCGGCTTAATGACCGGCGCAGCGGCCTCCGCATGACTCATGTATCCACCGTACTGACTCGGGGTGACAATTCACATTTCACCGGGTTGCCGCCGGTTCTCCGCGGGCGGCGCAACGGTGTTATTTCGGCTGGATCTCAAGACTCGCCGCGACACATCGTTGTCTTGGACGCGAGTCAATCTACCGTGGAAGCGTGAGAAGAGAACCGATCGAATTGGCAGCTGTGGCAACCGCTGCAGTCCCCGGACTGAGCCCGACTGCAGTGAGTTCCGCCCCGGACGATCCGGCGGACTTCGACTCGGCCCTTCTCCTTGATTCCGAGGGCAAGCGCTGGCGGGTCAGATCGCCGCGGCATGCAGAGGCCAGCACACGGCTGGAGACGGAGTTCCTGGTGCTGCGCGCCTTCGCGCCGGCCATCCGGGCGGAGCTCCCGTTCCTTATGCCAACGGTGGCCGGAACCGTCCGGCAGCAGAATCTGACCACCTTTGTCTATTCCCACCTAAGTGGCTCGACTCGCACTGTTGAAGAACTGACCGCCGGCTCCCGGAGGCTGGCGAAGGAGATCGGCACGGCTCTGGCCGCCATCCACGACCTTCCCCGCGCCTTGGTGAACAACGCGGATCTGCCCAGCTATACACCCAACGAATTCAGGCAGCGCCGGCTCAACGAACTCGACATGGCGGCCACCACGGGCAAGATCCCGCCATTGCTGCTCCGCCGCTGGGAACACGCCATGGAGGACGTCTCGCTCTGGCGCTTCAATCCCTGCGTGGTCCACGGCGACCTTCACGAAGATAATCTGCTGGTCGAAGAGGACAGGGTGACGGCCGTCACCGGCTGGACCGATCTGCGGATCGGCGATCCTGCAGACGACCTGGCATGGCTGGTGGCCTCCAACGAGCAGGATTTTGTCGATGCTGTGGTGCGCCACTACTCCGAACACCGACGTGACGCTCCGGACAACCACCTGCTGCGCCGGGCCGCGCTGTCCGCGGAATTCGCGCTGGCCCAGTATCTCGTCAAGGGGATCGCCGCCAACGACCCCGTGATGATCTCCGAAGCGGAAAGCATGCTCAGCACTCTGGCCGACGATATCGCCGAGTACGGCGGGCAGCCCATCAGTGTGGAGCCCCTGCCGCAGCCGGCAACACCGCCCGCGCCGGCAACTTCACCGGCGGACTCAGACGGGCCGACAGCGGGCCCGCCGAACCATGCGGCGGGGCCAGGACCGGTTTCGCCTGAACTGATTCCGGCGCCGGCGGCCACCGACGTCTCCGAGCAGATGCCCGCCGTGCATGTCACGCCTATCCCTGCTGATGCCGTGCATGTCACGCCTATCCCTGCTGAGGACGGCCCCGCGAGCACGGACGCCCCGGACACCCGGCCCAGCCCAGTCCCGCAGGACGGGCTGGGCGACCAGGACAGCGCAGACACTCAGGACGGCCCGTCGGGGCCACGGCCACCACTCACCGCTGATGACACGTCCACTACGGCCCTCACCATCGTCGAGGCCAAGGCCCCCTGAGCAAGCAGCCCAGCGCGGCCGGCTTCCGGGATCCCTCAGCTGCCTAGGGCTCTGGAACCGCCAGGGCCGCTGTGACAATTGACTCGAGCTCACCGGCAGAGGCGAGGTCATGGGGGCGCACAACCTGGTTGTCCGCCACGTAATAGAAGGCAGCCCGCACCTCGTCGACTGGGACGCCCTTCAGTCTTGCCCAGGCCAGCCGATAGACCGCGAGCTGGACGCTCTTCGTCTTCAGCTGCCCCGCTGACGGGCGGCGTCCGGTCTTCCAGTCAACGAGGTCCCAGCCGCCGTCGGCGTCCCGGAACACGGCATCGATCCGGCCGCGGACCACAACGTCGCCCACCCGGGTTTCGACCGGCACCTCGACGTGGGCGGGCGAGCGGTGCGCCCATTCGGATTCCCTGAACGTAGCCACCATGTCCTCCAGGCCATAGGCCTCGTCAATGTGGTTATCGGATCCGGGGGCTTCATCGATGTCCAGCATGCCGGCCGTTCCGAAGTATTCTTCCACCCAAGCATGAAATGCCGTGCCCTTCCGGGCGGACATCCCGGGTTCCCGGGGGATGGGTCTCCGGAGCCGTTGCAGCACCGCTCCGGCGTCTTCCTCCAGGTCAACGAGGGTGGAAGCGGAAATGTGTCCGGGCAGGTGGACGTCGCGGCTGCGCGCCCGGCGGGACCGGCGCTCAAGGAGCCGGGAAGCTTCCCTGGACCAGTTCGCAGCTTGAGGCCGGAGCGCGGACACGTGCCCGCGCGGCGGCTCCAATTCGGGCTCCGCGCCTTGCAGTGTTCTGAGACGGGTGGCGGCTATTTCCTGTAGCAGCCGTTCAGCGGCGTGGTCCATTGCCGCCCGCCTTCCCGGGACAAGCCGGAGCCGCCTCCCGGTGCGCGGATCGACAGGCCCCTCCAGGGGGTCGTACGGCCATACGGCCACCTCAAGGTCCTGGGTGAGGGGACTTTTGTCTGGCAGGGATTCCTCGTCCACCGAATCAGGGTGGACTTCGCCCGCCGAGACTCCTGCCGGAACGGAGCCGGATTTCCCGCCGACTCCGGCCAGCGGCGCCAGCTCCGCGAGGAATGGTGACATCTCAGCCATTCCCGCCCGGGCACCGACCCAGGCGGCGCTGGAAACCCACAGCACGTGCTTGGCCCGCGTATACGCAACGTAAGCGAGCCGCCGTTCTTCTGCTTCCCCGTGTGTTTGGACGGCAGCCTTGAAGTCCTTCTCGGCGTCCAGCCATCCTTTCTGGTCAGGCTGGTCCAGATCCCACTGGGGCAGGTCTGCCCGGTCGCCGCGGAGGGGCCAGGGAAGTGCCGCCGAGCCGCTGCTCCACCGTGAATCGCGGCTGCTCGGGAACGCCCCGGAGTTCAGCCCCGGGACAAAGACCACATCCCATTCGAGTCCCTTTGAAGCGTGCACCGTCAAGAGCTGGACCGCTTCATGGTTAACGTCGGACGGCGGCACATCAAGGCCGCCCTCCTCAACCGCCGCGGCTTCAAGCCAGGAGAGGAAGGCGAGGACATCCACACGTTGCGACGTCTGAAGAAAACCCGCCGCCGCGTCCTGAAAGGCGTCCAGGTTCCTCCGGGCCTGATGGATGCTGAACCCGGGCCGGGCTGCGACCTCAATATCCAGCAGCATGGCCCGTTCCACCTCGCCCAGGAGGGTCGTGAGGTCGTCCCCTATGAGTCCGCGCAGCTGCCGCAGCTCCGTGGCCAGCCTGTGCAGACGGTCCAGTGCCGGCACCGTCAGCGTTCGCCCCTGCGCCGAAGTCCAACCCTCCTTGGGCAGCCAGTCCAAGGCTTCCACCAGGCTGGCGGCGTCTGTGAGGTCCCCCTCGACGACAACATCGCCGGAGGGGCCCTCCTCGGCAATGGCAGCATCGGCCGCACTCTGCCCGCGCCGACGCGCGAGGAAGGACGACCAGTCACGGAACGCCATAAGGTCCGCAGGACCGATTCGCCATCGCGCGCCGGCCAGCAGCCGCATCAGGGAATCCGACCGGCCAGGATCAGCAAGGACACGGAGCGTGGAGACGAGGTCCACGATCTCCGGAGTGTCCAGCAGTCCGCCGAGTCCCACGATTTCATACGGGATACCGTTGGCTTCGAGTTCCCGCCTGATGCACTCCATTTGGGCACGCCGGCGGCACAGCACTGCCATAGCGGGCGGAACTGGTGCGCCAGCGGACTGATCCTCGAAATCGGTCACCCGAAACTTCAGGAGGTCCCGGGCAATCGCCGCCGCCTCCTCTTCATCCGTGGCAAACCGTCCCATGACTACACGGCCCTTGACCGCCACCGGGCTGGGCTGCAGCGGCGGCACTTCAACAGCGGCCGCCGACTTCCGCTGACCCGCAGGTCCCGCCGCCGCTGCTGCAGCGCTCAATGGCGCGGAGATGACGTTGGCCGCCTCGAGAATGTTCCGGCCGTTCCGCCACGCGGTGGTCAGGTAGGAGGTTGGGGCTGGGCTAAACCGGGGCGAGCCTGACTCCTCAGCCACTTTGACGGGGAACTCGCTGACGAAGTGGAACAGCTGACCCGCTGAAGCGCCGCGGAAGCCGTAGATGGACTGGTTGGGGTCTCCCACGGCGGTGACGGCGTGCCCGTCTCCGAACAGCCTGGAAAAGAGGACCAATTGCGCGTGCGAAGTGTCTTGGAATTCGTCCAACAGCACCACTTTGTATCGCTGGCGTTCCATATCGGCCGCGAGGGGGATCTCCCGGGACACCCTCGCCGCCAAAGCAACGAGATCGCCGAAATCCAAGGCGCCGCGTGCTCTTTTGGCCTCGGAGTAGCGACCTACAAGATCGGCCACACTGGCCCTTGTCCGCAGCATCGCGCCGAGATCGAGGGCCGCCTGGCTCGGGTTCTTCTTCGCCTCTGCCACGTAGGGAAGGCCCTCGAACGCGGCGAGCCGCTCCATGAGCCAGGCCTGAACCTCGCCCGGATCACGGAGGTGCTCTGCACACTCGCCGGCGAGCTGGATTACGGCCTGGACCAGCGTGGACTTGGCCACTCGGAAATGGGAGTATTCGCCGTCGAACGTCTCGACGACCTCGCTTGCCAACTGCCAGGCCTGGGCCCCGCCCAGCAGCACGACATCGCGCTCGATGCCGAGACGGAGGCCGTAGTCCGAGACGATGCCGCTGGCGAACGAGTGATAGGTGGACACCTTGGGCTCCAGGGCATCGGCGCTCAGGAGCCCGGCAGGGAACAGCGTGTGCCCGGCATCCGCTGCCGCGATCCGATGCAGGGCGCCAAGCTTTGCCCGGATACGGCTTGCCAGTTCACCGGCCGCTTTCCTGGTGAACGTGACGCCGAGGACTTCTTCTGGTTTGACCCAGCCATTGGCGACCAGCCAGACGACTCGGTCAGCCATGGTGGCGGTCTTTCCGGAGCCGGCACCGGCAATGACCAGTCTGGGGGTCAGCGGCGACGAGATAATGGCCGATTGTTCTGCTGTGGGCAGGTTCTTCTCCCCCAGCAGGGCGGACAGTTCTTCGGGGCTGAACATGGCTGCGGGGAGGTCTGCGGTGTGACTCATTCTGTGACCTGCTTTCCCCGTGCGCACAGCGGACAGACTTCCGGAAGCCGACAGCCATGACCGCCAAAGCTGCCCTTGGAAGGATCGTGTCTGGCTTCGAATTCACGGCCGGACATGACCTCGGCAGCGCCCTTCACCATGTCCAGTGCCCAGTTGTCCTGCGGATCCAGCGGATCCTGGTGCTGGACACCGGGACTCTTGGACGTGGTGCCCAGCTGGGCGAGTACGGCACCGCCCGGCTGGGCATCGGCGGTAATGCCTGGGCCCTCGAATCCCCCCGCCAGCACCGCCGCCTGATAGGCGCCAAGCTGGGGATGCCGGCCGAGCTCGGCTTTGCCGGGCTGCCTTTTGCCCGTCTTGAGGTCAACGATCACGAGCCGGCCATGGCAGTCGATTTCCAGCCGATCCACCTGGCCGCGCAGGACGGCGGAACGGGCAGTCCGGTCGGCGCCGGCATCTGTCTGGGGTTCGGCTCCGGCCTGGCTCAGCTGCACCTCGAAGTCCTGCTCCACGCCGACGAGCTGTCTGCCTTCGCTGCGCATCACCAGGATGTACTGCGCAAGTTTCCGCACCATGGATTCCGCCCGCTGAAAGTCCAGCCGCCCTTCCCAGTTGTCTTTCATCCCCAGGGCGGGCCAGCGCCGGACGAGCTCTGCGAGATATTCGGAGCCGGAGCCCTCAGGAAGATCCTGGGCGATCGAATGCACCAAGGTGCCCAGGCTCCGGGCGAAATCGGTGGCAGCCTCTCCGCCCGCCGCCTGGATAAACCAGTCCAGCGGCGATTTCTGAACAGTCTCAACCTTTGAGGGCGAAACGTACACCGTGCCCCCGGGCGGCACAATACGATCGTCGGATGTCAGGGGCGCCAGCCCCCACCAGGTGTCGGGGTGTGCCCCGGGAACGGGAGGATCCGCGGTCGCGAGGCGGCCCAGGACACGGACTGCTTCCTCAGATTCGGCAGCGAACCTGCCGTCGAGCTGTGCGTACTGGCGCAATTCGGCCACAAGGGCACGGAGCGTCAAAGGCCGTTCCACAGGAGTGAACCCCCTCGAGTCCTGGCCGGGGCGCAGCGGAGCGACGTAATCCAGAAATGAGGAGGGCTGTTCATCTTCCGACGCCACGGCGGTACAGATCAGTACTTCCCTGGCCCGCGATACCGCCGTCGAGAAACTGCGGAGTTCGTCGTACCGGATCTCCCGGAGCCGGCTCAGCGGGCCGAGCTGGAGCGCGTGTTCCACGCCGTGTTCCACGGCGTCGGCGAACAGCGTGCTGCCCAGCAGTTCGCCGCGGAGCCGGGTGTTCGGCCACACGCCTTCCTGAAGTCCTGCCACGATGACCAGTGGCCACTCCCGTCCTGCAGCGCTGGCAGGGGTCATCAGCTCCACGGCGTCGTCAACCTGCGCCCGCGCCGCCAGCGTGTCCATGGGCAATTCCTGGTTGAGCAGGTACTCAAGGAACTGCTCCGGGCCCGAACCCGGCATCTGATCGACATAGCGTTCGGCGGTGTGGAACAGCGCCATCATCGCGTCCAAGTCACGGTCAGCCCGCGCCCCGACGAGTCCGCCGGACAGAGCCGCTGCCGTCCAGGCTGCCGCAAGACCAGTGGAGTTCCACAGCGCCCACAGAACAGTCTCGGCGTTCGCCCCGGCTTCGGCAGCGGCCCTCCGGCCCGCCTGGATCATCTTCGCGACGCGACGTGCTGACCGCCCCTCGATCCCCAGTGACGCGAGCGCCCCGGGCTCCCCTAGGGCCTCAACGAGCAGCGAGTCGCTGGAGCGTCCGCCGCCGCCCAGGATTTCCTCCCGGCGCAAGGACTGGCGGAGCCTGCGCAGCTCAAGCGACGTTGCGCCCCCGATTCGTGAGGTCAGCAGCGACACGGCGGACTCCGGAGTCAGGAGGTCAGAATCAAGGGCCACGGCATAAGCGTCAAGCAACGGACGCACAGCGACTTCGTCGCGGACGGCGGACTCCGCCACGGGAATCCGTACGGGAATGCCCTGACCGGACAGATAGCGCTGGAGCTGACTGAGCTGGCCGCCGTTGCGGACAATCACGGCCATCTCCGCCAAGTCGCGGCCGTCGTTTATCTGGGCTTCAAGGATCCTTTGCGCCACGTACCGCAGCTCATGGACCGCCGACGGCAGCAGATGTGCCTCCACCGTTCCATCGAAATCCTCGCCGTCCCGGGCGGCCGCCTCCACACCGGTGCCGCTGTCGCCGTCGAGTTCATCAAGGCGCCGGGCGAGCTGCCCACCTGCCCGAAGGGAGATCCGGTCCGCGACGCCCAGCCACGCCCTCGCCACGGCGGGCTTGTGCCGGTGCGCGTGGCGGAGCGGCTTCTCCAATGCCTGCCTCCCTTCGTCAGCGCCTGCCAGGAGGCGCGGAAGCTCCGCAACAAGGTCAGGCCGCGCCCCCCTGAACCCCTGGACAACGGTGTCCGGGGAGGACGTGACGTAGACGTCCTTGCCGCTGGCAATATCTGCCAACAGCTCAAAGACCGCCGGGTTGGCTTCCTGAACATCGTCAACAAGGATCAGCTGGAGGCGTTCCCGCTCCGCGGCCAGAAAATCGGGACAATCCTGGAACAGCTGCCGGGCCGCCGTGATGATCCCGGCAGGGTCAAAAGCCTCGGGCATGCGGAGGTCCAGGACATCCCGGTATTCGGCGTACAGTGCAGCGGCCGCGATCCAGTCCGGCCGGCCGCACTCGCGCCCCAGATTCTCAAGGTCCTCGGGGGTTCGCCCGGATTCAATGATCCGGTCGAAGAGCTGCCGCACTTCCTGCCGGAAGCCTCTGGTGGGCAGCGCAGCATCAAGATCGGCGGGCCACGGCAGTCCCAGGCCGGGCAGGGCGTGGCCTTCCAGCAGTTCCTTGATGATCAGGTCCTGTTCCGGACCGGACAGCAGCCGCGGGGCACGGGGCAACGGCAGGATACCTTCCGCCTTGGCGCGCCTGATGAGATCGAATGCATAGGACGCCCAGGTTCGGGCGGGAGTGGTACTTAGGCTGCGGTTCAGCCGAGCCGTGAAGCGGTCACGCAGGGTGTCCGCGGCCAGCCTGCCAGGCGCCAGAATTAGCACCCGCTCCGGATCCGTTCCGTTCATCTCTACCCTGCGGACCGCCGCTTCTATGAGAACGGTCGATTTTCCCGTGCCGGGCCCGCCAGGGACCAGCACGGGACCGGAGCCTGGCGCCACCTCGACCGCGGCCAGCTGGTCCTCGGATAGGACCGGAACGGCACTGTGGATCTGGCGCGGCGGCAGGAGCCGGAGACCGGTCCCGGCCAGCTGCGGGGCGGTCGCGGGGGTTTCCCAACGCGCCCCCGGCTCGGGGAAGGGTGCGGTTTGCTGGATGGTTACGGTCACTCAGACATTCCATCATCCGCGACTGACAATTTATGCAGCGACGCCTCCAGGCCCTCGGCGATCACGTCCAGGGCGTCGAACTCTGAATCCGAAGGCGCCCACCGTGCCGTAGCCAGGTCCACGCGCCAGCGGCCGTCCCCTGTCCTTGCGAACCGGAGGAAGTCGCCGCGCAACGGGGTTCCCTCGCGGAGATAGAACTGGAGGGCTTGGGACTCGAGGCCCTCCGGCGCCTGCCCGCTGGCCTTGAGGACCCGCCACCATGGCACGGCGTTTCCATGGTGGCTCATGACAGCGCCGATCTGGCGCGGGCCGCCGGATCCGAGCAATTCAGCAACGTCCCCGTAGGCAACGGCCGAGCCGGCGGGGATGAGCCCGACGACCGCCAGCACCGCCTCCACATACTCCGTCCGCATGGCTTCAGACTATCGGCCGCTCTGCCTCCCGGCCGAACCCCGCAAGTGACCCGCGCAGCAGCCCGACGCCAGTTCCGGCGGAGCCCGCGACACGGTCCGAAACTGTCAGTGCCAGCCGGTAGCGTGTAGCCATGAGCACTTGGAACACCCTCCCCCGGGCCGCCTTCGACCTCGAAACCACCGGCCGTAATTCCCGCGCCGCACGAATCGTGACGGCCTCCGTGACCGTGGTGGACGCCTCCGGAGGCGTGATCCAGGAACATGAGTGGCTGGCGGACCCCGGCGTCGAGATTCCCACGGAAGCGAGTGACATCCACGGGATCACCACCGAGCACGCACGCAGCAATGGCCGGCCAGCAGCGGAAGTCACCCGGGAACTCGCAGCGGTACTTCAGGAGCTCTTCGACGCCGGAGTGCCGGTGATCGCTTTCAACGCCAGCTACGACTTCACGGTCCTTGCCGCCGAATCGGCCCGGTACGGCGTCCCGCAGCTAAGCAGGTTTCCGGTCCTCGACCCGTACATCATGAATAAGCAGGTGGACCGTTACCGCAAAGGCAAGAGGACGCTGACGGCACTGTGCGACGAGTACGGCGTGGACCTCGAAAACGCCCATACCTCTGCCGCGGATGCCTTGGCGACTCTCCGCATGCTGGATGCGATGGCCGGCAAGTTCCCCAAGCTGAAGCTGCCCGCCAGCCAGTTGCACCAGCTCCAGATGGATTGGGCCGTCAGCCAGGCGGCGGATTTCCAGCAATATCTCCGCAAGACCAAGCCGGCCGCGGTGATCGAGGGAGACTGGCCTGTCCTGCCCCCTGAAGACGCCAGCCGGGGCGACTTCTGAGGTCTGCGACGCAACTCACACGCAGAGGAATGCCGCCACCGACACAAAAGGAACTGGTCCAGATTCCGCAAACGGGCTTCATTTGCAAAGGAAGCACTTACGCCGCACCGCGCATCTGAATTAGATTCAGCAATAGAGATATTTCCTCGCGATTAATTCGGCTCAGCCCCTATTCAGCGGGTGGTGAGATGATTAAGTTTTGCGGTCCGGCTCTGCTATGGCAGTCGTCTTCGCGCTGACTGCGCGACTGGACCGCCCCCAAATCCTCGTGAAATCTCTATGAAAGTGATTGCTTGATGAAAATCAAAGCTATGAAGTGGCTGACCAGCGTTCCCGTGGCAATTGCCGTGGCCGTCTCCCTGGCCGCATGCGGCGGCGGCGCCGCTGCGCCCAGCGGGTCGCCGACCGATGCCCTTGCAGGCAGCGATCAGACCTCGCTGGACAAGTACACCACCAAGGACGTCACCGCCTTGGACAAGATCGACAAGTCCAAGCTCGGCCTTCTCAGCGAAGGAACACTCAGCGTCGGCACGCTTTCGGATGCCCCGCCGAACATCTTCATCGACAAGTCCGGCAACTTCACCGGATTCGACAACGAACTGCTCAAGGCGATGGCCGCCAAGCTCGGACTGAAGGTGGAGTTCGCGGCCACCGATTTCTCCGCCCTGCTGGCCCAGGTTCAGAACAAGAAGTTCGACGTCGGATCCTCCTCGATCTCCACCACGGACAAGCGCCGCGAATCCGTTGGGTTCACCAACGGCTACGACTTCGGCTACATGGCAGTCGTTGCCAAGACCGACTCCAAGATCAAGGGCTTCAAGGACGTCAGCAGCGACCAGCGCGTCGCCGTCGTCCAGGGCACCGTGCAGGACGATTACGTCACCAACACGCTCAAGATCGAGCCGGTCCGTTTCCCCGATTACAACACCGCCTACGCCAACGTGAAGAACGGCCAGGTGGATGCTTGGGTAGCCCCTTCCCAGCAGGCTGACGGCCAGGTCAAGAGCGGCGACGGCACCGCCATCGTCGAGAAGACCATCAACACCCAGAACTTCACGGCCTACGCGGTGAACAGCAAGAACCAGGCGCTGACCGACGCGCTCAACTCGGCCCTCGACGCCGTGGTCGCCGATGGTACCTGGTCCAAGCTGGCCAAGCAGTGGTACCCGGACCGTGAAACCCCCAAGAACTGGAAGCCGGGCAGCAAGGCTTCCGCACTCCCGGCCTCCTAGCCTATGGATTTCGCCCAGTTTCTTGACACCTTTTTCAACTGGGAGGCGATGGCCCAGGTCATCCCCTCCCTGTTGACGGTTGGCCTTCCCAACACGCTGATCCTGGCCGTTTTGTCCGGCATCATCGGCTGCGTTCTCGGCATGCTCCTGGCCATTATGGCCATCGCCCGCAATGCCGTGCTGCGCTGGATTTCACGGGTTTACACGGACATTTTCCGGGGCCTGCCTGCTGTCGTCACCATCCTGATCATCAGTATCGGGCTCGGCCCGGTGGTGAAAGACATCACCGGCAGCAGCAATCCCTACCCGCTGGGCATCATGGCTCTGTCCCTGATGGCAGCGGCGTACATCGGGGAGATCTTCCGGTCCGGAATCCAGAGCGTGGAGAAAGGCCAGCTGGAGGCGTCCCGGGCACTGGGGTTCAGCTACGGATCGTCCATGCGGCTCGTGGTGGTGCCGCAGGGCATCCGCCGCGTCCTGCCGGCGCTGGTCAACCAGTTCATCGCGCTGATCAAGGACTCGTCCCTGATTTACTTCCTGGGCCTGCTTGCGTCGCAGCGGGAAATCTTCCGCATCGGCAACGACGCCACGGCAAACTCTGGGAACCTGTCCCCGCTGGTAGCCGCGGCGTTGCTTTACCTCCTGTTGACCATCCCGCTGACGCACCTGGTCAACTACATCGACAACCGTCTGCGCACCGGACGGCCGGAAAAGAAACAGCCGGACGACGCCGCAGCACTGATTGGGAAGGGAGCGCAGCCATGAGCGAATTCGCGTCCGGTTCACTGACTGGCAAGAACCTGCACCTCTCCTTCGGCAGCAACCATGTGCTTCGGGGCATCGACCTGCACGTGGAAACTGGAACGACTGCGTCGGTCATCGGCCCGTCCGGTTCCGGAAAGTCCACCCTTTTGCGGGTCATGAACCGGCTGATCGAACCGGACCAGGGTGACATCCTGCTGGACGGGCGCTCCGTGCTGAAAGACAACCCGGACGAGCTCCGCCAGCGCATCGGCATGGTCTTCCAGCAGTTCAACCTCTTTCCGCACAAGACCGTCGTGGAGAACGTGGCTCTCGCGCTGCGAAAGCTGCGGAAGCTGCCCAAGGACCAGGCGCGCGCCGAGGCCCTGGAACAGCTGGACCTCGTGGGGCTCAAGCACAAAGCGGACTCGCGACCGGCCAACCTCTCGGGAGGCCAGCAGCAGCGCGTGGCGATCGCACGCGCGCTGGCCATGAAGCCGGAGGTGATGTTCTTCGATGAAGCGACGTCGGCCCTGGACCCCGAGCTCGTCAAGGGCGTCCTGGCCCTGATGGCCGATCTGGCCAAGGGCGGGATGACCATGGTGGTGGTGACCCACGAAATGGGCTTCTCGCGGAACGTCTCGGACACCGTCACCTTCATGGACGGCGGCGTTGTGGTGGAATCCGGCCCGCCGGAACAGATCTTCACCGGTCCCCGCACCGAGCGGCTGCAGGGCTTCCTGTCCGACGTTCTCTAAGGTCGTAGCCAAGGTCGCATTACCGTTCATGCCCGGAGGGCAAGGATGCAGAAAATCCCCGGTCCTCGGACCGGGGATTTTCCGTTTCCGGCACGGGCGGTGATAACCCGCGCCCGGGAGGACGACGGCGGGTCAGGCCTTGGCGGCGGCGGCCGCCTTCGCGGCGGCAGGCAGGGCTTCGAAAATTCGGTTCATGGCGGCGTCGTCGTGCGCTGCCGAGAGGAACCAGGCCTCAAATACCGATGGCGGGAGGTACACGCCCGAGTCCAGCATGGAGTGGAAGAAGGGCGCGTAGCGGAACACATCCTGCTTCTGGGCGTCGCTGTAGTTGTGGACGCCGTGCTGCGAGGTGCCGAACGCCACCGAGAACAGGTTCCCAGCGCGCTGGATGGAGTGGTCCACGCCGGCCGCGTCCAAGGCGGATGAGAGGGCCGAGGAGAGCTCCAGCGAGCGGGCGTCGATGAACGAGTAGACCTCACGGGTGGCGTGCGTGAGGGTGGCAACGCCGGCGGCCATGGCCACCGGATTGCCGGACAGTGTGCCGGCCTGGTAGACCGGGCCGAGCGGGGCGAGGTAGTCCATGACGTCGGCGCGTCCGCCGAGTGCCGCCGTCGGCATGCCGCCGCCGATCACCTTTCCGAAGGTCAGCAGGTCCGGGGTCCACTTTTCGGTGGACTCTGCGGCCCCGCCGGTCAGGCCCCAGTAGCCGGAGTAGCCCGTGCGGAACCCGGTGAGGACCTCATCGACGATCAGCAGAGCGCCGTGGGCGGCCGTGATGCGCGACAGCCCCGCATTGAAGCCGTCACCGGGGGTGACGACTCCCATGTTGGCGGGCGCGGCTTCGGTGATGACGGCGGC
The DNA here is from genome assembly GCF_056406715.1 of Arthrobacter sp. P1_B11. NCBI lineage: Bacteria > Bacillati > Actinomycetota > Actinomycetes > Micrococcales > Micrococcaceae > Arthrobacter > Arthrobacter sp. P1_B11. The sequence continues at coordinate 149,437 of NZ_JBFTZQ010000001.1, read as the reverse complement.
GATGTTGGGGCCGTGCTCGGCGAACGCGGCCTCGACCGCTCCGAGGTCGTTGTACGGGAGCACCAGGGTTTCGGCAGCCGTGGCTGCGGTGACCCCTGCCGACCCGGGAAGGGCCAGGGTGGCAACGCCCGAACCGGCCGAGGCCAGCAGGCCGTCGAGGTGGCCGTGGTAGCAGCCGGCGAACTTGATCACGAGGTTTCGGCCGGTGAAACCCCGGGCAAGCCGGACGGCGGTCATGGTGGCCTCCGTGCCGGTGGACACCATGCGGAGCCGCTCCACGGCGGAAACGCGTTCCTTGACGATCGCCGCCAGGTTGGCCTCGTCCGGGGTGGACGCGCCAAAGGACAGCCCGCGGTCCACGGCTGCGTGGACCGCTTCGAGGACGGCCGGGTGGGCGTGGCCCAGCAGTGCCGGACCCCAGGAGCAGACCAGGTCAACGTATTCGTTGCCGTCGGCGTCCGTCAGGTACGGACCCTTGGCCGAGACCATGAACCGCGGAGTGCCGCCCACGGAGCCGAAGGCCCGGACCGGGGAATTGACTCCGCCCGGCATCAGCTGGCGGGCGCGGTCGAAGAGTTCCTCGTTGCGAGGCATGCTGGAAGTCATGCGTCCTATTCTTTCAGGAGTTCGTTGACGCGGGGTGCCACAACCGTTCCGAGCAGCTCGATGGAGCGCATCATGGCGGCATGAGGCAGCGATCCGCTGCTGTATTTGAGATCGAAGCGGTCCGCCCCAAGGTTGTGCTTGAGCCGGACGATCTTTTGTGCCACGGTCTCGGGCGAGCCAACGTAGAGGGCGCCCTCGGGTGTGCACATCGCGTCGAACTCGGCGCGGCTGCCGGGGCCCCAGCCACGCTCCGAGCCGATCCGGTTCCGAAGTTCGAGCCAGTGCGGGAAAAACTCCTCCCGCGCTTCCCCGTCTGTGGGCGCAACGTGCCCGGGCGAATGCGTGGCAACCTGCTGCAGGGGATGGCCGTACTTGGCCATGGCCTCCCGGTAAAGATTGGCCAGCGGCGCAAAGGAGCGCGGCTCGCCGCCGATGATCGCGAAAATGATGGGGTATCCGTATTCGGCGCAGCGGAGCACGGATTCGGGGGTGCCGCCCACCCCGATCCAGGCAGGCAGGAGGTGGTGCTCCAGATGCGGATATACGCTCAGCCCGCTCAGGGCCGGCCGGGTGCGCCCTTCCCAGTGGACGGGGTTCTGCGCGCGGACTTTGTGGAACAGCTCGAGTTTTTCCTCGAAGAGGACCTCGTAGTCCGCGAGGTCGAGCCCGAAGAGCGGGAAGGATTCGATGAACGAGCCCCGTCCCAGCATCACTTCCGCCCGTCCGTTGGAAAGCGCGTCAACGGTGGAGAACCGCTGGAAAACCCGGATGGGATCGTCGGAGCTGAGCACGGTGACAGCCGAACCGAGCCGGATCTGTTGGGTCCGTGCGGCCGCTGCGGCGAGGAAGACCTCCGGGGCGGATACTGCAAAGTCTTTGCGGTGGTGCTCCCCCACGCCAAAGGCGTGAAGTCCGACGGCGTCTGCCAGCTCCGCCTGTTCCAGCAGTTGCCGCAGGACCTGGGCATGCGGCACCGGGCTTCCGTCCGGCCCGGTCCCTGCATCACCGAAGGTGTTGAGCCCTAGGAGGATCCGGGTTGGCCCGACCGGTTCAGTGGGGCCGGCCGGAGCGGGCGAACTCACCGGAGTTTCGCTCATCTGGATTCCTTCAGCCAGCCAGCCAGCTCGCTCGCCCAGTAGGTCAGGACCATGTTGGCGCCGGCGCGCCGGATGCCCAGGACGGACTCCGTGATGGCGGCCCGCCGGTCGATCCAGCCGTTCGCCGCTGCCGCCTCGATCATGGCGTACTCCCCCGAGATCTGGTACGCAGCAACCGGCACGGGGCTCATTTCCGCGACGTCCCTCAGGATGTCGAGGTAGCTCATGGCGGGCTTGACCATCACCATGTCGGCCCCCTCAGCGAGGTCCAGTTCCACTTCCTGGATGGCCTCGCGCCGGTTGGCGGCGTCCATCTGGTAGGTCCGGCGGTCGCCCTTCAGCTGCGAATCGACGGCCTCCCGGAACGGGCCGTAAAAGGCGGAGGCGTATTTGGCGGCGTAGGCCACAACGGCGGTGTTGACGTGTCCGGCGTCCTCAAGGGCCTGGCGGATGACGCCGATCTGGCCGTCCATCATTCCGGAGGGGCCCAGCACGTGGGCGCCGGCGTCGGCCTGGGCCACGGCCATCTTGGCGTAGATCTCCAGCGTGGCGTCGTTGTCCACGTAGCCGTCGCTGTCCAGGACGCCGCAGTGGCCGTGGTCGGTAAATTCGTCCAGGCAGACGTCGCTCATGATCACCAGGTCGTCGCCCACCTCGGCCCGCACATCGCGGATGGCCTTGTTCAGGACACCGTCCGGATCCAGCGATGCGGTTCCTTCGGCGTCGCGAACCTCCGGAATGCCGAACAGCATGATTCCGCCCACGCCCAGCTCCACGGCCTCTGCGGCGGCACGCCTAAGGGTTTCGGTGGTGTGCTGAACCACGCCCGGCATGGACGCGATCGGACGGGGTTCGGCGAGGCCCTCGCGGATGAACGCGGGGAGGATCAGCTCTGCGGGGGCAAGCCTGTTCTCGGCAGTGAGCCTGCGCATCGCGGGAGTGGTGCGGAGCCGCCGGGGGCGGTGGTTCGGAAAACTCATGTCCTGTCCTTCACTGGGAGCCTGCTGCTGACGAATGGATGTCTGGGGTCGTGCCGGCTTCGGGATGGAGGGCCCGGATGACCGCCGTCACAAGCCCTTCAGGGGTGGACTCGCCTGCCGTGGCAGCAACGGTCAGGCCCAGGGCCTCAGCTTCCGCCGCGGTTGTCTTCCCGATGGCAACGAAGCGGCAGGCTCCCAAGGGTGAAAGCGCCGCGTGGATGCGGCGGGCGGCACTCGGCGAAGCCGCGACGACGGCGGCAATCCCGCCGTCGGCCATGCGGGCTTTTGCTTCCGCCGGAGTCACCAGGAATGAGCCGCCGTCGGAGTCCGCACCGCCGCCGGCCGACGTTCGGTCCGCGGCAAGGCGGCGGCCCGGCCCCGCCGGGTAGTCCACCGTGTGGTAGGCCACCACCGTCCGCACATCCGCGCCTTGTGCCTTGAGTCCGCGGGCAAGCGTGGGAGCTGCGATATCGGCCTGCGGCAGCAGCACCCTGGCCGGCCCCCCGGGCCATTCCCCGGCAAGACCAGCCGCGGACTGTTCGTGTTGGGGGACGAAGTGCACGGCGATCCCGGCGGCCTCCAGTGCGCTTCGGCTGGACGGTCCCACCGCGGCCACCCGCGTTCCCGACGGTATCCACCGACGCAAGGCCACGTTTCTTTCGGCCGCCTTGTGCTCCAGCGCCAGGACGCTGGTGGCGCTGCTGACCACGAGCCAGTCAAAGTCGCCTGCGCCCAGGCCATCGAAGGCATCGTCCAGGGCCGCCTGGTCCGCAGCGCGTTCGAAGTCCGTCAGCGGCAACAGCAGCGGCTCTGCACCGGCCAGCCGAAGCTGTGCTGCAAGGGCGCCGGCGCGTTCCGAGCTCCGGGTGATCAGTACGCCGTCGCCCGCCAGCGGGCGCCGCGTTTCAGAGAACTCTCGCGTTTCAGGAAACTCTTCTTCGGGGCGCTGCGCGTCCTGGTTCCGGGCAGAGCCGATCGCCGGACCTTCGCCGCTTCGTTCCATAAAGTGGTCCCCGCCGGCCGGTCAGGACGCTGTCAGGTCCGCGATGTCCGCAGCCCCTGCGGCCAGGAGGACTTCCGCCAGTTCGATGCCGAGCAGCGTCGCGCCAACTTCGGTCAGTCCGTCCGTGGCCCGCTTGTCGCGCACTGAAGCCGTACCGTCGACGGCGCAGACCACTGCTTCGAGGTGGAGCATGCTGCCCTTGCGGTAGGCGTAGGCGCCCACGGGGGCGGCGCAGCCTGCCTCGAGCCGGGCCAGCAGCGCACGCTCCGCGGTGACGGCAAGCCGGGTGTCTTTGTCGTCGAGGGCCGCCAGTGCCTGTGCGAGAACGCCTTGCGAACCCTCGGTGGAACCTGCTTTTCGGGGGGCATCGGCTGTGCGGCATTCGATGGCAAGGGAACCCTGCCCCGCGGCCGGCAACATGATGTCCGTCTCCAGGTATTCGGTTACGGTGTCCAGCCGGCTGATGCGCTCCAGGCCCGCAGCGGCCAGTATCACGGCATCGAGATCACAGGATTTTCCGTCCACTACGGCGTCGGTGGCGTTTCCGGGGAGGCCCGGAACGCGCCCAAGGCGGGTGTCCACGTTGCCGCGGATGTCCACGATGTCCAGGTCAGGGCGGACCGCACGGAGCTGGGCGGCCCGGCGGGGCGAGCCGGTGCCCACCCGGGCGCCCTTGGGGAGATCAGCCAGCTTGAATCCGTCGCGGGAGCACAGGACGTCCCGGACATCCACGCGGCGCGGAGTCGCGGCGAGGGTCAGCCCTTCCGCCGGGCCCGTGGGCAGGTCTTTGAGGGAATGCACGGCGACGTCGCACTCGTTGCGGAGCAGGGAGTCCCGGAGTGCGGCCACGAAGACACCGGTGCCGCCCATCTGTGACAGCGAACCCTTAAGGACGTCGCCCTCGGTCCTGACGTGGACAAGCTCCACGGGGAAACCCCCGACGGCGGCCAGCAGGTCAGCGGTCTGCTGTGTCTGGGTGAGGGCCAGTTTGCTGGCCCGGGTGCCGATCCGTACAGTCACTGCGCGTCCTGCCTCGCTGAAGGATGGGGGTCGTGGCCGGTGCCCACAGTGGTATCGGCACCGGCGATGGTTGGCTTTTCGCCGCGGAAATTTGCGCAGCACCCGGGACGGCAGACGTCGTACCAGGGCCCGAGCGGTGTCGCCGCAGGGCGGTCCGCGATGTTGTTCGCCGCGGTGCGTTCGCAGATGAGGTCCACAAGGCCTGATACAAAACGGTGGTGGGTCCCCGGCGTGGGAACGCGGGTTGCGGCGAGCCCGAGGTTGCTGCAGGTCTCCATGGCTTCCGTATCGAGGTCCCACACCACTTCCATGTGGTCGCTGACGAACCCGAGCGGAACGATCACGATGCCTTTGACTCCCTGCTTGGCCAGGTCCTCAATGGCGTCATTGATGTCTGGTTCGAGCCAGGGCACATGGGGGGCGCCGGAGCGCGACTGGTACACCAGGGACCACGGTGCGGAAAGGCCGGATTCGTCTTCGACGCGGCGCATGACCTCGGTTCCGGCGGCCAGGTGCTGGGCGACGTAGGCCGAGCCCTCGGCAAACTCGCGGGGTTCGTCCACCGAACGTCCGGCAGCATCAGCGTCACGCGTCGGGATGGAGTGCGTGGCGAAGAGAACATGGATGGGGGCCCCGGAGGTTCCGGCTGCTTCCAGCTGGGACCGGACGTCGGCGATTCCGGCGGCCGTGCCTTCGATGAAGGGTTCCACGAAGCCGGGGTGGTCGAAGTACTGGCGCACCTTGTCCACTTCGAGCTTGCCATCGAGGCCCGTCTCGGTCAGTGCCATGCCGATGTCCTCGCGGTACTGGCGGCAGCTGGAGTAACAGGAGTAGGCGCTGGTGGTGACCATGAGCAGCTTGCGGTGGCCGGCGTCGTAGGCGTCCTGCAGGGTCTGCGGGATGTAGGGGTCCCAGTTGCGGTTGCCCCAGAGCACCGGCATCCCGATGCCCCTGGCCGCCAGCTCCGCTTCCAGCGCCGCCTTCAGTTCGCGGTTCTGCTGGTTGATCGGGCTGACGCCGCCGTTGGCACGGTAGTGGTGCGACACCTCTTCCAGCCGCTCATCCGGGATCCCGCGCCCGCGGGTGACATTCCGCAGGAACGGGATGACGTCTTCCTGGCCTTCCGGGCCGCCGAACGAGGCGAGGAGAACGGCGTCGTAATCCTTGGGCGCCATCCGGCCGGCTTCCGTCACCGCGTTCACGGCAACGGCGGATTCCTGGGGACCCAGCGGGCTCATGCCAGGACCTCGGCAATCTCCCCGGCAGTGATCCGGCGGCCGGTGTAGAAGGGGATTTCCTCGCGGACGTGGTTGCGGGCCTCGGTAGAGCGCAGGTGGCGCATGAGATCCACGAGGTCCACGAGGTCGGGAGCCTCCAGGCCGAGGATCCACTCCCAGTCGCCGAGCGCGAACGAAGACACGGTGTTGGAAATAACCTGCGGGAAGTCGCGGCCCAACAGTCCGTGGTCCCGCAACATCTGGCCGCGCTCATCCTCCGGCAGGAGATACCACTCGTAGGACCGGACGAAGGGGTACACGCAGAGCCATTCGGCCGGTGCCACGCCGCGGGAGTAGGCCGGCGTGTGGTTCTTGGCGAACTCAGCCTCGCGGTGGACACCCATGGCGGACCACACTATTTCCGTTCCGGCAAACAGCTTGCTGCGGCGGATGTCCCGGATGGCCTGCTGCAGCGCCTCAGGTTTGGGCCCGTGCAGCCAGACCATGATGTCGGCGTCGGCGCGCATGGCGGAGACATCGTAGCTTCCGCGGTGGGTCACCCCGCCCTCTGCCAGGCGCGCCACGAGGGCGTCGAAATCTTCGGCAGCATCAGCGGTGCGGAGGACGTCTGCGGAGCGCTTGAATACGGTCCAGAGGGTGAAGAACTGCTCGGCTGTTTCTTCGGCTTTGGTGACAGATTCGGCAGGAGTGTGGCTCATGGATACCATCCTGCCCCTTTCATGCTCCCAAGTCGAAAAACTCCACTTCTACGGCGTGTAGAAGTGGCTTATTTCACAGCATCCTGCTGTCACAGGGGCCTGCGAATTCTCAAAGCGACGAGGCCGGCGGCACCGGCGAGGACCACGAGCCCGGCTCCTGCCCAGACCAGCGGCCAGGCAGCGCTGCCCTGCGAAACGCCAAGAACTGCGCTTTCGGACGGCGCATGCGCTGTGTAGCGGGAGTCTATGGTCGCCATGTTCATCGGGCCGGACAGTTCTGCCGCCCCCCACACTCCGGAGGCTGTCCCGGTAGCGCCGAGCCCGTGGGCGCCCAACGCCGCAGCGGGCCTGCCGATTGCCTCCGCCAGGGAATGCGTCTTCGCGGAAGTTGACGATCCGGATGCCGGAGCCGCCGCGTCCTGCGGACCAACCCCGGATGACGGCAGCGCGGGGCCCTGCGCCGGGGCTCCGGCTGCGGGGGCGGCCCCGGAGCCAGTCGACGCCGGCGAAGACGCCTCCGTGGGAGCACTTGCCGATGTCCCGGGTGGCGTAGCCGTGCCGGCGGGAGCCTGTGAAGGCGAGGAAGACGGCGCGGAAGCCGTAGCGGACGGCGAAGGGAGCGGCGCAGCCGGCGACGGCGTCGTGGAAGGCGACAGCGACGGCTCGGGCGATGTGGGCACCGACGGCACTGGGGACAGCGTCGGCACGGTCGGCGTCGGCACTGCCCGTTGCGGCACGGTGGGCGTCGGAACCGGGGACACTGGCGGGGAGAATGACGGCGAAAGGGCGGGTGTCGGAGCCGGCGGGTCCGATCGCCCCGCCAATGCTGCCGCGGCCCAGGCCTCGAGGCCCGTACCGCCGGAGCCCGAGTCACCAGGGCCCGAGTCTCCGGAGACCAAGTCGCCACTGACCGTGGCGCTGACCCTCGTGCCGGCCGGAGCCGGGCTTGAGGTGCCGCCTTCTTCCGTGTCTGTGAGAGACCCGAGGCTAACAGCGTGGGATGCAGGAACACCTGCGGACAAGACCAGTACCGCTCCGAGCGCAGCTGCTGCAGTGCCGCGCCGAAGTCCCCCATGGAAACCAGTCAGCGTACGAAAATTATCGGACTTCTGATTGACCATAGTCATCGACCCTAGACACAAATCGCCGCCGGGAAAAACTTGCGGTCAGGGCCGCCAGCAGGTATCGCGGGCGGTCGTACAGCAGCCTGGCCCGCGCCGTGCACAGGCCGGAACGGGCCCGTTCATCACCGGCTCCGGACGGAAAAACAGGCTAGTGGAGGACGTCTTGCAACTGTTTGCGGGTGTCCGCCACCACTGCGGCCAGCCCGTTTCCGGCGAGCCATCCGCCCACCAGCAGCAGTCCCTCGCTGCCGGCGCAGATCCTGCGGACCTCGGCAACCCGCTGCCGGTGCCCGACCGCGGCAAAAGGCAGCGCGCCGGCCCATGACACGACATCCCAGTCCACCAGGCTGTCCGCACTAACGGGCACGGTCAGCAGGGCGGACGCGTCGCGCATTGCCTGCTCAAGCAGCGCCGCGTCGGCGCTCAATTCCGGCGTGTCGGCGGCCGGAGCGGCGCTGTCGCGGCGGCCATACGACAGCCTCAGGACATGCCTGCCCGGGCCGGCCGCCGCCGCCAGCCAGTCCCACTTCGCTGTGGCATGGGTGAGCGCCTTGGCGCGGATGCCGGGGGTCTGCGGAGCCACCAGGATGCCGGTTCCGCGCGGACGCCGGTCCAGCTCAGGGAGATCCACAACAAGTGTTACCAGTTTGACTTCCGGGCCGGGGCCGGGCCGGTGGCCGGCCAGGGCCGGCACGGCGTCCTCAAGAAGCCCGACGGCGGCAGGACCGTCCAGCGCGATCACCAGCACACCGGCGTCGTACGTTTGTCCGTTGGCCCCGTCTTCCGGAGTCCCGGTTCCGCTGGTACGGATCCGCCAGCCGTCCGGGGTCCGCGCCGCCGAGTCCGCCCGGGCGCCGGTCACAAGCCCCACGCCGCGGCGGCGTAGATCGGCCACGAGGGCTGATACCAGGGTGTGCATGCCGCCCCTCAGCCCGGCGACGGCAGAGCCTGCCTTGGCTGCCGCTGCCCCCTCGGCGGGCCGGCGGCGCTGGGCCGCCACCGCGGCGGCCAGCGAACCGTGCCGGGTGATCCCGGCGCGGAGCCCGGGAGCCACCATGTCCACGTCCAGGAGTCCCGGATCAGCCGAGTGCACGCCGCCCACCACGGGCTCTACCAGGCGGGTCAGGACACGCCGCCCCATCCTGGCGCGGACCAGCGAGGAGACACTCGCGACATCGGCTGTGGTGCCCACGGACGCGGGCAGGAACCTGTCAAGCGAGGCGCGGAGCGAACCGCCGAGCCCGAGGGACCGGCGCACTTCGGGGTCCCACGGGTTCGCCGGAATGCCCAGCACACCCGTCTTGGGAAGCTCACGCGGGCCGTCCGGCAGCTGCACCCAGGCACCGCCGGGATGCGGGGCAACAATGTCTTTGGTCAGGCCCAGCTCCGTCGCCAGATCGGCCACGGCGCTGGAGCGCGTGGCGAACGACTCGGCGCCGCTGTCCAGGTCCAGGCCGGCGACCTCATGGCGGCCGACGCAGCCGCCCCACGAGTCCGTGGCTTCGAGCAGCGTGGTGTCCAGTCCGGCCTGCGCCAGTTCCCGGGCTGCGAGGAGACCGGAGATGCCGCCGCCCACCACCAGGGCCGTCCGTCCGGCAACAGGAGAGCTGCCCGCACCCATCGCTTTACTCCGGGGCGATGGAGTGGATAAGTTCGACGACGCGCGTCAGCACGTCCGGGTCCGTTTCCGGCGGCACGCCGTGGCCGAGGTTCAGGACATGGCCCGGCGCCGAGGCGCCGGACGCGATGACTTCCCGGACATGTGCTTCGAGCACCTCCCACGGGGCGGACAGGAGCGCCGGATCGATGTTGCCCTGGAGCGGCACGGTGCCGCCCAGCCGGCGGTTCGCTTCGTCAAGCGGCAGTCGGTAATCGACCCCCACCACGTCCACGCCGACGTCGCGCATGGCCACCAGCAGTTCCGACGTTCCGGTGCCGAAGTGGATCAGCGGTGCGCCCAGGTGCCGGACGTGGTCGAGGGCGCGCGCCGAGGCCGGAGCCACGGACCTGGTGTAGTCCGCGAGGCCCAGGGATCCCGCCCAGGAATCGAACAGCTGTCCCGCAGAGGCGCCGGCCTCCAACTGGGCGCGCAGGAACATGCCCGAGGCGTCGGCTGCCCAGTTGGCCAGCGCCGTCCAGGTTTCCGGGTCCGCGTGCATCATCGTGCGCGGGCCGAGGTGGTCGCGTGAGGGCTTGCCCTCCACCATGTAAGCGGCCAGGGTGAATGGCGCTCCGGCAAACCCGATCAGCGGCGTCTTGCCAAGCTGTGCCACGGTGAGCCGGACGGCCTCCCGGATCGGCTCCAGCGCCTCCCACGTGAGCTTGGGCAGAGCGGCGACATCGGCGGCGGTGCGGACCGGTTTGTCCAGGACCGGGCCGACGCCCGGGACGATGTCCACTCCCACGCCGGCCAGCTTGAGCGGGATGACGATGTCCGAGAAGAAGATCGCCGCATCGACATCGTGGCGGCGCACAGGCTGCAGCGTGATCTCGGAGGCAAGCTCAGGGCGCAGGCACGAGTCCAGCATGGCCACGCCTTCGCGTACCTTCAGGTATTCGGGCAGGGACCGCCCTGCCTGGCGCATGAACCACACCGGCCGGCGGCTCGGCTTCCCGCCGCGGTAGGCGGTGATGAGGGGCGAGTCGGAAGTGCGCCCGTCCACGAGCGGATGGCCTGCATCAAGAACCGTGCCATCTGATGTTGCAGCGCTAGAAGTCATGCCTTTGATTGTGCCGAAAATCGCCACTAAAAGATAACGACAGCCTGTCATCCCCTGGCCGGAATTAGCCCGCGTGGCAGGAATCACAGGCTGTTGGACCGGGCATTGCGGCCAGGGGTTGTTCTACGTGGTTGCGAAAAAGCTATGATTGTCCTGCTGTGGTTCTTTTTTCATTGGTGGCTACACACGCCGACATCGACCTCGAAACCGTTGCTCAGCTAAGCAACGGTTCTTCAGGCATCGCTACATCCTCCCTCGCCGGATCGCCGGCAGTGACGGGTGCGGTTGTCCTTGCCACCTGCAATCGCTACGAGATCTATGGCGAAGCTCCGCACGCGGATGACGTCGAAGCCGCGCGGGCCGCCCTGGTGGGACAGATCAGCGAGATGAGCGGACTCAGCGAACAGCTCGTGTCCCGTTCCTTCAGCACACGGACCGGCCCGGAAGTCAGCCAGCACCTTTTTGCCGTCAGTTCGGGCCTTGACTCCGCGGTCGTCGGAGAACGGGAAATTGCCGGTCAGGTCAGGCGGGCGCTGATTACCGCGCAGCATGAGGGCACCGCCAGCTCCGGCCTGGTCCGGCTCTTCCAGGCAGCGTCCAAAACGGCAAAGGACGTCGGTGCACAGACGGCGCTCGGGTCCAGGGGCCTCTCCATCGTCTCGGTGGCCCTCGACCTCGCGACTGACCTCTCCGAAGACGCCGACTGGTCCACCAAGAAAGTCGTGGTGTTCGGCACGGGCGCCTATGCGGGCGCCACCATGGCGCTGCTGCGGGAACGCGGCTGCAGCGACATCTCCGTCTTTTCATCCTCAGGCCGCGCGGCCACTTTCGTGGCAACGCGCGGCGGTACCGCGCTCGACGGCGACACCCTGCGCCCCGCCGTCGCCGCCGCCGACGTCATGATCGGCTGCAGCGGTTCGGACACCAGGGTGGAGGCAGCGGAGCTCAACGAGGTCCGTGCCGGATCCACCCGGCCCCTGATCGCCATCGACCTGGCACTCACCCACGATTTTGATCCCGCGGTGGGAGAGCTCGACGGCGTTGAGCTCCTAACGCTGGAATCCGTACGCCTGGCAGCTCCCCAGGAACAGGCCGAGTCCCTGACTCAGGCCAGCAGCATCGTTTCCGGCGCCGCCGAAGCATTTGAACAGGAACGCGAGGTCCGGTCCGTGGACTCGGCCATCGTGGCCCTGCGCCGCCACACCATGAACGTGCTGGACGCGGAAATGGAAAAGGTCCGCGCCCGTCACGGCTGCACCGCGGCCGCTGAGGAAGTCGAATTCGCCCTGCGGCGTATGGTGAAGCAACTGCTCCACGTCCCCACCGTCAGGGCACGGGAGCTTGCGGCCAAAGGTCAGCAGGACGATTACGTTGCCGCACTGGAAACCCTCTACGGCATCGCCGTGGAACAGCCTGCCGCCAAGGCCACGGCCGAATGCCCTGTGGACCACGGCGTACCGGCTCCCTCCCAGCTCCCTGAGGCCGGGTCCCGCAGGAACTCCGCCTAGCCTTCTGCACCTGCGCCTGCACGGGTCCTCGGGCCGCTGAGCCGTCGGGTGTTGGCATCGCCGGGTCCAAAAACGCAACACCGAGGCCGGACTGAAGCCCAAGCTTTCCATAGGTTTTGTGCGCACCATTGGGGCTACCGCGACGCCTACTTGGAGGTGCGACCTTGGATTCACGTTCACGCACAATTTCGGGCCCGGTCCTCAGCCGACGACGATTCGGACTGGTAGTAGGTGGTCCATCCGGACCACCCGGTGACCAAGACGTGTTGCCATGGCCGAGCTGATAGCCCACGACGGACGGGCCTTCCGCGACACGTCCAGCCCGTCGGCGCCTGCACGGCCAATTTCCGCCACTGGCCCCCTGCGGACCAGCATCGTCAATTTCGGCGCTGCCGAGCGCTATGACATGCTCCTGCGACCGCCTGCGACCGGGACCTACAAGCTCACCGTGGACCTGCTGCACTGGATCACCGGCGAAGTCATTATGTCCCAGCAAATTCCGATCATCGCGGGGTGATATGCCCTGCCCCACCGACAACACGGCGCCCCTGTCAGTAGACGGGCTTCTGGGGCTCTACGTCCCTGACCCAGGCGAGGATGCCGCCGTCGAGATGGCTCACGCGCTGGTAGCCGGCCTTCCTGGCGGCGGCCAGCACGGCCGCGGAGCGTGTTCCGGCCTTGCAGTGGAAGACGATGTCCCTGTCCTGCGGCAGGTCGCCCCAGGCCTCGCCGGAGAGGATCCGGCCCTGCGGGATGAGCACGGAGCCCTCGATCCGGACGATGTCGTATTCCCCCGCTTCCCGCACGTCAACGAGATCGAAGTCCTTCAGCCCGGCGTCGCGGGAGGCCAGCATCGTGGCCAGCTGCGTCGCCGTGACGGTGTGCTCCGTGTCGGCGGCTTCCGCCGGGGCGATTCCGCAGAATACCTCGTAGTCCGTCAGCTCCGTAATCCTCGGTGCCGCCGGGTCCTTTGCCACCCTGATCTCGCGCCAGCTTCCGCCCAGGGCGTCGTACAGCGCCACCCGGCCGAGCAGGGAACGTCCGACGCCGGTGATCAGCTTGACGGCCTCCGTCACCATCAGCGCTCCGACCGCAGCACACAGCATTCCGAATACACCGCCCTCGCCGCACGACGGCACCGAGCCCGCCGGCGGAGCTTCGGGATACAGGTCCCGGTAGGTGGGGCCGTGGTTTTCCCAGAACACGCTGACCTGTCCGTCGAAGCGGAAGATCGAACCCCACACGTACGGCTTGCCCAGGATCGCCGCGGCGTCATTGACCAGATAGCGGGTGGAAAAGTTGTCGGCTCCGTCAAGGATGAGATCGTAGCCGGCAAAGAGATCAAGGGCGTTGGAGGCATCCAGCCGGACATCGTGCAGGCGGACTTCAACCAGCGGGTTCAGCGCCACGATGGCATCGCGCGCCGACTCGATCTTGGGCCGCCCCACGTCGGCCACCCCGTGGATGATCTGGCGCTGCAGGTTGCTCAGGTCCACGTCGTCGTCGTCGATGATACCGATGGTCCCGACGCCGGCCGCGGCGAGATACAGCAGGGCCGGCGAGCCGAGACCGCCGGCGCCGATCACCAGGACCCGGGCGTTCTTCAGACGCCGTTGGCCAAGAGCCCCGATCTCCGGAATGATCAGGTGCCGGGAATACCGCTCCACCTCTTCGGGCGAAAGTCCGGACGCCGGATCGACGAGCGGTTCCAGTGGGATGCGGGCTGTATTTGCGGTGGACGGAGAAGCCATACTTCAATGTATGCCTGAAGATACCGCGCGGTCATATTACCCCCGGGTAAAGTGAAGCTAACTGAAATGGAAAGAAGGCCACAGTGGTTCACGATGCACCGGTTGATCGAACTCAGGCTGCGCATTCCTCTTCCGGCGCCCCCCGCGCCGCCGGGCAGCGGTCGGCCAGGCTGCCCCGCGACGAGCGCCGTGCCCAGCTGCTGACGGCCGCGCAGGAGGTCTTCGTCGCCAATGGGTACCACGGCGCCGCAATGGACGAGATCGCGGAAACTGCCCATGTGAGCAAACCGGTGCTGTACCAGCACTTTCCGTCCAAGCGCGAGCTCTACCTCGCGCTCCTGGACAGCCACCTCAGCGCGCTGACTGACCTCATGATGGGGGCGCTCGACTCCACCACCGACAACAAGGAGCGCGTCCAGGCTGTCATGCGGGCCTACTACCGCTTCATCGACAGCGACGACCAGGCGCACCGGCTTGTCTTCGAGTCTGACCTCATCAACGATCCCGACGTCAGTTCGCGCCTTGAGACTTTCAACAAGGCTTTCGCCGACGCCATCGCGCGCGTCATTGCGGAAGACACCAAGCTGCCGCTCCTGGAGGCCCAGCTGCTGGGCCGGGGTCTTGCCGGCATGGCCCAGGTCAGCGCCCGCTATTGGCTTGAGACGGACGGAAACCTGGACCTGGATGTGGCCAGTGACCTGATCTACCGTTTAGCTTGGCGCGGAATCTCTCGCTTCCCCAAAGAGACCTAGACTACAAAGGGAGAACTACCTTTGGAAATGATTCAACATTGATTGGCTGGGAGGCCTTGCTGTGGAAGTAAAGATCGGCATTCAGAACATCGGCCGCGAAATTGTGCTGGAATCGACCCAGGATGCTGACTCCGTGGCCAAGGTTGTGTCGGAGTCCCTCGCGAAGGGCACGGAGCTGCGGCTGAGCGACGAGAAGGGCCGCCAGATTATTATTCCGGCCAGCGTTCTGGGCTATGTCGAGATCGGCGCGGAAGAAGTCCGCCGGGTCGGCTTCGGCGCACTCTAGGCCAAGCCGTGCTGTCCCTCGTCATCGTCTTCCTGGTCACCGTTGCTGCAGGCTTCATTGTCTGGGCCAATGACAAGCGCCATGCCAAGTACGGCATGATCCTGCCGGCAGGCGTGGCCACGGCGGTTGGGATGCTCGCCTGGATTATCTGCATCTGGGCGGGCCTCGGCTACCAGCCGGGCCTCACGTGGATTCCGTGGATACTTCCCATGGCGGCCGGCACCTCGGCGGCTGCAGCGGTAGCGGTGTTCCTTGGCCGGGTCCGTTCCAGGCAGGACACGCAGCGGCTGACCGCGGCCCTGAAGATGTAGGGAGCCACCCGCGACCCGGCTGGCTCAAAGATCCGGTCCGTGGCCTTCCTCGGTGCACAGGCACAACCGGTTACCCTGAGCGTCAGTGACCACCACCCACATGGGTGCGTGGTCACTGTTCATTAACGCGCCGGTTGCCGCGGTCTTGTCCAGGACGGGCGCGGATTCAGCCTTGGACCGGTGGATGTCCAGATGGAGGCGGTTGTCATTCGGGGTATCCGTTTCCTGGAACCACAGACCCGGACCGCGGCCGTAAGGGTCCACAAGATCGCCGAACCGGCCCTTCTTATAGCCCAGGGCAACGCGCCAGACCTCCGATATCTCTGTTGCGGCCGCCGTATCGATCCCAATATCCACTGTGCGGTACAGTCCCGGCTCCGCCTGGGCACCCGCCGCTGCGGCTGCCTCGCTGACCGCGGCCGCGGCGCCGACGTCGCGTGCCGTCACCTCCGTTCCGGCGTCATGGGAACTGAACCGGATGAACACGCGGTTGTAGCGCCAGTCCAGGTCCGGATGGTGGTTGCGTTCTTCCGCAAGGCGCCCGACGGCGGCAATCAGCTCAAGCGCGCCGGCCGCCGTCGGCGTCTTATAGACGGTGACCAGTCCGCCGAGCCGGTAACGCCAGTCCGGCAGGCCCCCGAGGGCCTCGTCGATCTGGGGGCGGGTGAGGATGTCGTCCGTGGCGGCCACTGCTGACTCCTTGGCGAGGTTACGGGCTAAGCCTGCCCGCCGGACGGGCCGCGGTGATCCGGGTTAGAGGAACTCCGCCCGGCCTTCCATGGCCGATGACGCCAAGGCATGCTCGCGGCGCGGGATCCGCCCGGCCGCTTTCGCCAGCCTACCGGCGATAACCGCGTGTTTGAAGGCCTCCCCCATCAGGGCCGGGTTCTGCGCCCGGGTCACGGCGGTGGCCAGGAGCACGGCGTCGCAGCCCAGCTCCATGGCCAGTGCGGCATCGGAGGCTGTGCCGATGCCGGCGTCCAGCACCACCGGGACGGAGGCGCGGGACACGATCAGCTCGATGTTGTGGGGATTCAAGATTCCCAGGCCGGTGCCGATCGGCGATCCCAGCGGCATGACGGCCGCCGCACCCAGGTTTTCAAGGCGCAGCGCCAGGACCGGATCGTCGTTCGTGTAGGCGAAGACTTTGAAGCCGCGGCTGACGAGCTGTTCGGTGGCATCCACGAGTTCCACCGCGTCCGGCAGGAGAGTGTGCTCATCGGCGATGACTTCGAGTTTGACCCAGTCCGTTTCCAGGGCCTCGCGGGCGAGTTCCGCCGTCATCACGGCGTCGCGTGCCGTGAAGCAGCCGGCCGTGTTCGGCAGCACACGGATGTTGTGGTCAAGGAGCAGCTGGAACAGGGATCCGGTTTCGGCGGGCGAATAGCGGCGCATGGCCACCGTGGTCAGTTCGGTGCCGGAGGCCAGGAGCGCCGCGCCCAGTCCGTCCAGGCTCGGAGCCCCGCCGGTGCCCATGATCAGCCGCGAGGTCAGCTCCACGCCGTCGATGACCAGGGGGTCTGCCTTGAACCCCGCCCTGCCCGTCGCCTTATCAGTCGTGCCGGTCGCCGCTGTCGTTGTTTCAGTCATCGTCCTCATCCTCCCTGAACTGCCGTGACGAGTTCGATTTCATCGCCCTCGGCGAGCGCCGTGCTGTTCCACTGGCTCCTTGGCACAACCTCCGAATTGCGGGCCACGGCCACGCCAAGCCGCTGGCCGTCGGCCGCCTGCCCGTTTGCAGCCAGTGTCCGCCCGGTGACGTTGCTGACCAGAGTTGTCACGGAGGCGCCTGCGCCCACTGCGTGTTGGTTGCCGTTCAGTGTGATGTTCATGCTGGTTCCTTGTCTCGGTCAAATGTGACTGTGCCCGTTGCGCAGCTGGCCGGTGTGCCGTTGCCCGGGGCGGCTGCGCCCGCCGCGGCGGGGCGCCCGGCCGAAAACCGCTCCGGACGGAAGGCGTGCCAGCGTTTGTCCTCCACGCCGTCCATCAGCCCGCGGCAGATGGCGGCTGCGGCTGGCGTCAGCAGCACGCCGTGGCGGAAGAACCCGGTGGCGATGATGAGCCCGGCAACAGTTGCCCGCAGCCCCCCGTCGGCCGCAGTGCCCGCCCGGCCCGCCGTGCTTCCGTGCCGCACGGTGCTGCCCTGCCCCGCCGTAATGCCGCCGAGGGGTACGCGGCCCAGCAACGGGGCGTTGTCGGGGGTACCCGGCCGGGCCCTGGCGGTCGATTCCAGGAGCTCGAGTTCTGCCACGGCCGGCACCAGCACCTGGGCGTCGCGGAGGAGCTGGTAGACCCCGCCGGCGCTGGGGGCTGAATGCCCGTCCTCCCTCTGGGTGGCGCCGATAACCACCGTTCCGTCCTGCCGCGGAACAAGATAGACGGGTATTCCGCGGACAATGCCCCGGACCGTGGCCGTAAGCAGCGGCCGGAGGTGCGCGGGAACCCGGAGCCTGAGGATGTCGCCGTAGACCGGGCGCAGGGGCAGCTTCAGCCCGTCCGGCAGTCCATCCAGCGACGCCGCCGCGAGTCCGTTGGCCACCACGGTTTCGGCGGCACGCACAGTGCCGCCGCCCGCCAGCCGGACGCCGCAGACCCGTTCGCGCTGCCCGCCGTCCCACAGCAGGCCGGCAGCGTTTTCCCTGATCTCATAGCCGTTTTCTGCACCGGCAACGGCCGTCCGCGAACCGGGTTCGTGGCGGGCCAGCGCAGCTGCGATGCTTGCCACCAGCATCCGCGGATCAACCTGGTGGTCAGCCGGGATGTCCAGCGCACAGGAGATGCCCGGGCTGAGCAGCGGCTCCCGCGACCGGGCCTCACGGATGGTCAGCGGCGCGACAACCAGGCCGCACGCCTGCTGGACTTCCCGAAGGTCCGTCAGGGTGCGGCGGTCGGCGGGGTCCGCACCGACGGCGATGGTCGGCGTCGAAAGATAACCGGTCTCCCTGCCGGCTCCGCCATCGGCGAGCGCCGCGGCGAAATCGGGCCATCTGGCAGAGGATTCGAGCATCAGTTCCAGGAGTTCCTGCTCCTGGTAGTGCAGCTCGCTGACAGGGGCGAGCATTCCCGCAGCGGCCCAGCTGGCCCCCGTCCCCGGCGCATCGTCAATAAGCACCACTGAGCGTCCTGAACGCCTCGCCTCCCAGGCAATCCCGTGGCCGATCACGCCGCCGCCGATGACGGCAACGTCAGCGTGCAGCGGTTCCGCGGCAGAAGTGTTTGTGGCGGAAGTGCTCCCGCCGGATCCAAGCTGCATGGAAATCCTTCCCTACGCCGGTACTAACCGGATCAGGTCAAGCGGTCGGCTCTTACGCCCTCTCAGCCCTGCGGCGTTTGTGACAGCTGCAGCGGGCTCCCGCGGTACCTGCCCAGTTTAGAGGAACTAGGCTGGTTGCCATGACCGCGCATGATGTCCACACCACCGCCCGACTGTACCTTTGCACCGATGCCCGCAAGGAGCGCGGCGATTTCACCGATTTCGTTGATGCGGCCTTCGCCGGAGGGGTGGATATCATCCAGCTGAGGGACAAGACCATCGAGGCGGCCGAGGAACTCGAACTCTTGGAAGTTGTGCGCCAGGCAGCCCACAGGCATGGCCGGCTCTGGGCCGTCAATGACCGGGCAGACATTGCGTCGCTGTCCGGGGCCCCGGTGTTCCATATCGGCCAGAAGGACCTGCCGCTGCGCTCCGCACGGAAGCTGCTGCATGACGCCACGGTGATCGGGCTGTCCACGCACACCCCTGACCAGGTGGATGCCGCGATCGCCGCCTCCCCCGGGCGAAGCGGTCTGGACTATTTCTGCGTTGGCCCGGTGTGGGCCACCCCCACCAAACCCGGCCGGGCCGCCGTCGGGCTCGATCTTGTCCGCTATGCGGCGGAGGCCGTAAGGGCGGCGGACGAGGAAAGGGTCGGCGGCCTGCTGCTGCCCTGGTTCGCCATCGGCGGGATCGACCTCACCAACGTGGAGCAGGTCGCGGCAGCGGGCGCCGGCAGGATCGTCGTCGTCCGGGCTATCACCGAGGCGCCGGATCCGGAGGCCGCGGCAGCCGAACTGCTCGAGGCCCTGGATGCGGGAGCGGAGAACGCCGGAGTGAAGGGCGCAGGCGCGCCGGTGGCAGGCCTGAACTAGCCGCTCAGACCGAGCTGCACCATCCGCCGGGAATGGTTTTCGGCGAGCTCGGAGGTGAGGCTGCGCACCCGCTCCCGGGCCGCGGCGTCGTCAGCACCGCTGTCCGCTTCAGTGATCAGCTCGGTCAGGAAGGCGTGTTCATAGCCCACGCGCTGTGCCTGCGTGAGCGCCTCTCCCAGGAGCCGCCGTCCCCACAACGCCAGCCGTGAGGCGAGCCGGGGATCATCGGCAAGGGCCACCCTCAACCTCTCGCGGAGGACCGCCGTCGCTTCCTCGGAGGACTGGATCTGCTGAATAAGCTCCCGGGTCCCGGCATCCACGTAGCGGGCCACGGCCTGGTAGAAATCGGCCGAGACCGTGTCCACCACATAGGCCTTCATCAGGGATTCGTACCAGTCCGCGGGCCGCGTCCGCTCATGAAAATGGTCCACCGCTGCCTGGAACGGGAGCATCGCGTCCTCGACGTCAACGCCCATCCCGGCGAGCCTCTCACTCACGAGCTCGTAGTGCTGGAATTCGATGACGGCAATCCTGCCGAGCACCGCGCGGTCGTGGAGCGTGGGCGAGTAGCGGGCGTCCGACGACAGCCGTTCGAAGGCGGAGAGCTCGCCGTATGCCATCACCCCGAACAGATCAGCGACGAAACGGTCGTACCGAGCGGTGTCAGCCGAGGATGTGCCCATAATCCAAGACTAACTGCGGAAATCGGGCTAACCTGATTTTCGTGCCACATCATCGCCTATCCCCCAGCGTCCATGAACAGACCAATGCCCTGGCGGAGGCCCTGAGTGCGCTGCGGACCGAGCTGGAGCTCCCGGGGCAGTTCCCCTTGGAAGTGCTCAAGGAGGCCGAGGCGGCTGTGGCGCAGCGGCAGCTCCCGGAGCTGGACTTGACCGACGTCGAATTCCTGACCATCGACCCGCCATCCTCAACCGACTTGGACCAGGCCCTCTTCATCGAAAGATCCGCAGACGGCTACCGCATCCTGTACGCCATCGCCGATGTGCCGTCCTTCGTGGTGCCCGGCGGCGCCCTCGACGCCGAAACCCGCCGCCGCGGCCAGACCTTCTATGCTCCGGACGGCCGCATCCCCCTGCACCCCGAGGTCATCAGCGAGAATGCGGGCAGCCTGCTCGCCGGCCAGCTCTGTTCGGCGTTCGTTTGGGAGTTCGAACTCGACGCAACGGCCGAGGTCGTCTCCGCCCTGGTGCGGCGGGCGATGGTCCGCAGCCGTGAGAAGCTCAATTACAAGGGCGTCCAGACCGAGCTGGATGCGGGAACCGCCTCCCCGCTCCTGCAGCTCCTTCGCGAAGTCGGGCTCAAGCGTGTCGAGCTCGAGCGGGCCCGCGGCGGTGCCAGCCTGAACATGCCGGAGCAGGAAATCGTGCAGCTTCCCGACGGCGGTTACCGGATTGTGGCGGCCCCGCAGCTTCCGGTGGAGGACTGGAACGCCCAGATCTCCCTGATGACCGGCATGGCGGCAGCCTCGCTGATGCTCGACGGCAAAGTGGGCGTCCTCCGCACAATGCCGGCCCCAGACGAACGCTCGCTCGCCCATTTCAGGCGCCAGACCGATGCATTGGGCAAGCCGTGGGACGGAAAAGTCAGCTACGGGGAGTACCTGCGGACGCTGGATCCCACCGACCACCGGCAGCTCGCCATCCTGCATTCGGCAGGAATGCTCTTCCGCGGAGCCGGGTACACCTATTTTGACGGCACGGTTCCGGACGACGCCATCCAGTCCGCCATTGGCACGGCGTACGCCCACACCACCGCGCCCCTCCGGCGGCTGATCGACCGCTTCGTCCTTGTCATTTGCGAGGCGCTGAGCAATGACCGCCCCGTTCCGGCCTGGGCCCGCGCAGCGCTGCCCTCCCTTCCCGACATCATGGCGTCCTCGGACCAGCTGGCCGCCAAGATGGAGCGGCTGGCCCTGGACACCGTGGAAGCGGCCCTGCTCAGCAACCATATTGGCCAGGAATTCGACGCCGTGGTGATCTCAGGGTCCAAGCCCGCCAAGAACAACGGCAATGGAAATGCGAACGGAAACGGGAACTGGAAGGGTTCAAACGGCAGGGCGTCCAACGGCAAGGCGTCCAACGGCACTGGCCCGTCCGGCATCGTCCAGATTGCCGAACCTGCTGTCACTGCCCGCTGCGCCGGCGAAATGGAGCCGGGCACCAAAGTCCGGGTCCGCCTGATCTCCTCGGACATCGCGACACGCGAGGTGCACCTCGAACTGGTCGGCTGACTCGGGCCAGGAAGCTGATGCCTCGGCGTTGACTTGCCGCTACGCAGCGCCTTCCTGCCCTGATGCGCCTTCCTGCTGCGCTGCGCCTTCCTCCTCTGCTGGCCCTACTCCTGCCCGCGCTCCGCCGCGCACGTCAGGGAAACGGGTTTTGCCGGTTAGACTGGAAGGGTAGATATGGATGCCCGGTCGTTGATTTCCTTAATTTTCGAATTCAACAAGCCCGCCCCTACGCGATCTTGAGACACACCCGCTGGTCCCCAGTGCCAGTATTTAGATAGCCCGCGATCGGCTTCCACTGGATTTGCTTGCGCGCCTGAGCGTGCTCCGGAACGGCCCTTGCGGCTGGCCGTTGAGCAGGCGGCGCCAATGCCCAAATGAATAAGGAAACTCCACTGTGAGTGAATTGCATACCCACCAGCTTCTCTCTGATGACTCCGGAATCGAGACCATCGAGCCGGAAGAAACCATCATCTCGGACGAAAAGCCGCACGAGATCGCGGAGAAGACCTTCGCGGACTTCGACGTCCGCGCCGACATCGTGGAGTCCCTTGCCGACGCCGGCATCACGCACCCCTTCCCGATCCAGGCCATGACCCTACCGGTCGCCCTCAGCGGCCACGACATCATCGGCCAGGCCAAGACCGGCACCGGCAAGACCCTCGGCTTCGGCATCCCGGCGCTGCAGCGCGTCGTCGGACCGGACGACGCCGGCTATGACTCGCTGCCCGCGCCCGGCGCCCCGCAGGCCCTCGTGATCGTGCCGACCCGCGAGCTTGCCGTCCAGGTCGCCAATGATCTGCAGAACGCCGCCCGCAAGCGCAACGCCCGCATCACCACGATCTACGGCGGCCGCGCGTACGAGCCCCAGGTCGAGGCGCTGCAGAAGGGCGTCGAGGTCGTCGTCGGCACCCCCGGCCGCCTCATCGACCTCTACAAGCAGAAGCACCTCGTGCTGAAGAACGTCAAGATGGTCATCCTTGACGAGGCCGACGAAATGCTTGACCTCGGCTTCCTCCCGGACGTCGAGACCCTTATCGCCGGCACCCCCGCCGTCCGCCAGACCCTGCTGTTCTCGGCCACCATGCCCGGACCGGTCGTCGCCATGGCGCGCCGCTACATGACCAAGCCCACGCACATCCGCGCGGCCGACCCGGACGACGAGGGCCTCACCAAGCGCGACATCCGCCAGCTGATCTACCGTGCCCACAGCATGGACAAGATCGAGGTGGTGGCCCGCATCCTGCAGGCCCGTGGCCGCGGCCGCACCATCATCTTCACCAAGACCAAGCGCACGGCCGCCAAGGTTGCCGAGGAACTGGTGGACCGCGGATTCGCCGCGGCCGCCATCCATGGCGACCTCGGCCAGGGCGCCCGCGAGCAGGCCCTGCGCGCCTTCCGCAACAACAAGGTGGATGTCCTTGTGGCCACGGACGTTGCAGCGCGCGGCATCGACGTCGACGACGTCACGCACGTCATCAACTACCAGTGTGTTGAGGACGAAAAGATCTATCTGCACCGCGTGGGCCGCACCGGCCGCGCCGGCAACAAGGGCACCGCCGTGACGTTCGTGGACTGGGACGACATGCCGCGCTGGGGCCTCATCAACAAGGCATTGGGGCTGAGCGTTCCGGAGCCCGTCGAAACGTACTCCTCGTCGCCGCACCTGTACGAGGAGCTGGACATCCCGGAAGGCACCAAGGGCAGGCTTCCGCGCAGCAAGCGCACCCTGGCTGGCGTCGACGCCGAGGTCCTGGAGGACTTGGGAGAGACCGGCAAGAAGAACTCCCGCACCAGCGGACGGGACAGTGGCGGACGCGAAAGCGGCGGACGCGAAAGCGGCCGTTCCGGCGGCCGCGACGGCGCACGCTCCGGCAGCAGGGAAGGCAGCCGCCGCACCGGCGGCGAAACGGGCGGACGTTCGGGAGACCGCCGTCGTCGTTCCACCGATTCCGCCTCCGACGCCGGTAGCGCACCCGCAGCGGCTTCCGCCGCAACCGCGACAGCGGACGGCGAGCAGCCCTCACGAGCCCGTCGCAGCCGCACGCGCACCCGCCGCCGCGACGGCGAAGTGGTCGCAGGCAGCGAGTCCGCGGCAACCGGCTCACAGCCGGGCAGCACCGAGGCCTAAAAGCCTCAATGACTGAAACTGTCTGGGCGCCGGACGGCAGCAACCTGGTGGTACACGCGGACAACGCGGATTTCCTCCCCACGCTGCCGGACGGCGCCTTCACACTCATTTACGTGGACCCGCCGTTCAACACGGGACGGACCCAGCAGCGCCAGGAAACCAAAATGGTGCTCAACGCCGGCGGCGACGGCGACCGTGTCGGCTTCAAAGGCCGTTCCTACGACACCATCAAGGGCGCCCTGCACCGCTACGACGATGCGTTCAGCGACTACTGGTCGTTTCTGGAACCGCGGCTCGTTGAGGCATGGCGCCTGCTTGCTGACGACGGCACGCTCTACCTGCACCTGGACTACCGCGAGGTGCATTACGCCAAGGTCATGCTGGACGCGATCTTCGGCCGCGAGTGCTTCCTCAACGAGATCATCTGGGCGTACGACTACGGGGCGCGCGCCAAGTACCGCTGGCCCACCAAGCACGACAACATCCTGGTTTACGTGAAAAACCCGGCCAAATACCACTTCAACAGCGCCGAAGTGGACCGGGAGCCATACATGGCGCCTGGGCTGGTGACGCCGGCGAAGCGTGAGCTCGGCAAGTTGCCCACGGATGTCTGGTGGCACACGATCGTCTCCCCTACGGGAAAAGAGAAGACCGGCTACCCCACGCAGAAGCCTGAAGGCCTGGTGCGGCGGGTTGTTGCCGCCTCAAGCCGCCCGGGCGACTGGTGCCTGGACTTCTTCGCAGGATCCGGGACGCTCGGCGCCGTGGCCGCCAAGCTGGGCCGCAGATTTGTGTGCGTGGATCAGAACCAGCCGGCCATCGACGTCATGGCCAAGCGCCTGGGCGCGCATGCCGAGTTCGCCTCCTACCCGCCCGAGTGACTCGCACTTACTGTTGTTTTGAGGGCTGAAAACGGCCACCACTGCGAGTTAGTTGGGAACGGCGGTCAGCGGATGACCGCGCTGCCGGTGCCGAGCTCTTCGATCCGGGCAAACGCCTCGGGCGCCGTCAGATTTTCGCCCAGCAGGTTGGGCTTTCCCGTGCCGTGATAGTCCGACGATCCCGTAATGAGCAGGCCGTGCCTGGCGGCGAGGCCGCGCAGGAACTCGCGGCCCGCTTCGGTGTTGTCCCGGTGATCGATCTCAAGTCCCGCCAGTCCGGCGTCGATCATTTCCCGGTAGGTGCGCTCCCCCACCACGCGTCCGCGGGCGGACGCCACCGGATGGGCAAAGACCGGGACGCCGCCGGCTGAACGGACAAGTTCGACGGCGAGCGCGGGAGCCGGCGCATAGTGCTGCACGAAGTACCGCGAATGCGAGGTCAGGATCGAGGTGAACGCTTCAGTGCGGTCCGCCACCACGCCGGCGGCCACCAGCGCGTCGGCGATGTGCGGCCGTCCAAGGGTTGCCCCCGGCGCCACATGGTGGATCACGTCGTCCCAGCTCAGCGGGTAGTCCTCGGCCAATAGAGTGACCATGCGTTCGGCCCGTGTGAGGCGCGCGTCCTTGGCCTTGGTGATCTCTTCGAGCAAGCCCGGGTGGGCCGGGTCGTGCAGGTAGCTGAGCAGGTGGACGCTGATCCCCTCTTCCGTGCGGCAGGAAATCTCCATGCCAGGCACCAGTGCCACCCCGTTTTCGAGCGCCGCCCGCGAGGCTTCGTCCCAGCCGTCCGTGGAGTCATGGTCCGTCAGGGCAATGACGTCCAGCCCCGCTGCCGCCGCGGCTGCCATGACAGCGGCCGGCGGCTCCGTGCCGTCGGAGATGTTTGAGTGGGCGTGCAGATCTATCCTCACTAGCCCAGCCTAGTAGATGCCCGGCTGATACGGCCGGACGGGCCGGTGCCGCTTCGGGTTCGGTGTTGGCCTAAGCCGCACGGCTGGTGAGACTATGGGACGGTGAACGACGCAGAAAACACCCAAAACTCCGCTTCCCAGCCTCTCGAAGAGCGGGTCAACAACCGCTCGCAGCGGCCCAGTTCCGAGGCTTTCAAGGCATTCATGGCCAGCAACTGGGCGCCGTCTCCGCAGGTGACCCCCGCGCGCGACGCCGTGGCAGGCCACGCAGCGAGAAGGCGCAGGGCCATCTCCGACCAGTTCAACGGTGAACGCCTGGTAGTGCCCGCCGGTCCCCTGAAGGTCCGCTCCAACGATTGCGACTACCGCTTCCGGCCGCACTCCGGCTTCGCACACCTGACGGGGCTGGGCCTGGACCATGAGCCCGACGCGGTGCTCATTTTCGAGCCCGTCGAGGACGGCACCGGGGACGACGGCGGCAATCACCGTGCGACTCTCTACTTCCGCCCGCTGGCCGGACGGGACACCGAGCATTTCTACGCCGACTCGCGGTCCGGTGAGTTCTGGATCGGCGCCCGCCCCACGCTGGCAGAGTTCGAGGCACGCCTCGGCCTCCCGGCGGCCCATATCGACGAACTCGAGACGGCCATCACCAAGAATGTTGGCGCCCCTGAAATCGGCGGCATTTCGATCCGCCTGGTGCGCAAGGTCGACGAGAACATTGACGCTCTCGTGGACACTGCCCGCTACAACACCGCCAAGGACCCTGACAACCTGGACCTCGGCGTGCTGGACGCCCTCGACGAGAAGCTGTCCGAAGCCCTTTCCGAGCTCCGCCTGACCAAGGATGAGTGGGAAGTCGAGCAGATGCAGATCGCCGTGGCCGCCACGGTGGAAGGCTTTGCTGAAGTGGTCAAGGCGCTGCCCCGTGCCCTGACCCACTTCCGCGGTGAGCGCGTGGTGGAGGGTGCCTTCTTCGCCCGCGCCCGGGAAGAAGGCAACGAACTCGGCTACGACACTATTGCAGCCTCCGGCAACAACGCCACCGTGCTGCACTGGACCCGGAACACCGGCAAAATCAACGCAGGGGAACTCCTGCTGCTGGACGCCGGCGTGGAGGCCGACTCCCTCTACACAGCAGACATCACCCGCACGCTGCCGGCCAACGGCACCTTCTCCGATGTCCAGCGCAAGGTCTACGAGGCCGTGCTGGACGCCGCCGACGCCGGATTTGCGGCCGCGCAGATCGGCACGAAGTTCCGGGACATCCACACTGCCGCCACCACCGTCCTCGCGGAACGGCTTGCCGAATGGGGCCTCCTTCCCGTACCGGTCGAGGAAGCAATCAGCGACGAGGGGCAGCAGCACCGCCGCTGGATGCCGCACGGCACCAGCCACCACCTGGGCCTGGACGTCCACGACTGCGCGCAGGCCAAGCGGGAGCTCTACCTGGACGGCGTGCTGGCCGAAGGCATGATCTTCACCATCGAACCTGGCCTGTACTTCAAGAATGAGGACATCGGCATCCCCGAGGAGTACCGCGGGATCGGCGTCCGCATCGAGGACGACATCCTGATGACCGCCGACGGCCCCGTCAACCTCAGCGCCGCGCTCCCCCGCACGGCCGACGACGTCGAAGCCTGGATGGCTGGCATCTGGCAGGAAGTCAACGGCAAGGGTTAACCGGAGCGGGCTCTTGCGGGAGTCCAGCCTCTACAAACGAGGCAAGCCTCTACAAGAAAAAGGGAGGGCAACCGGATTTCTCCGGTGGCCCTCCCTTTCCGTCTCACCTGGGGGGCTCGCCTGTCGCTAACGCTGCGGCTCGTCCTTGCTTTGCGCCGGCTGGTTGGCATCGTTCACGCGCACGCCGTACTGCGGGCGGCCGTCAGGCAGGTCAGGGTAGCGGACAGCCGCAGGCCGCTGGCCGGCGCGCAGCGCGGCGTCCGGGGTTTCGGCGGCTTCCGGGGCTTGGCTATGCTGGCCCTGCCGGCCCTCGACGGCCCCATACAGGGGTGCAACCGGTGCGCCGTGCGCCTGGGCACCGGGAGCCTGGGAACCCCGAGTTTGGGAGTCCTGGAGGTCATGCCCCTGGGCATCCTGCGTCCGCTGGCCGTAGGGGTCGTTCCAGCCGGCCGGCCGCTGGGGCGCCTGGCCCTGGTAGGGGCCCTGCTGGCCGGACTGCGGAGGCTGGCCGGGCTGCTGGGGCTGGCCGGGCTGCTGGAAAGGCTCGTTCTGGTACTCACGCTGGGTGTCGCTCGGCGGCGCAGTGTAGCTCGACGGCGCAGCGCCGGCGGTGGCGTCGGACGGTGTCATAGGCAGCTGCTGCAGCAGCCGGCGCGCCTCGTGGGCGGCTTCGAAGGACACCACGACGTCGTAGTTGCTGGCCAACACCTGGCTGGTGGACGTGAAGTCACGCTTGCCCCGCTGCATCGCGTACGTGACGATGCCGAAGAGCATGAAGAAAGCGGCGCCCATCAGGACCGAACTGATGATGGAGAACGTTCCGCCGGCCGGTGTGAAGAAGGAGAGCATGACGCCGACGAAGAGGCCGAACCACATGCCGCTCAGTGCACCCGACAATGCCACCCGCGGGTAGCTGAGCCGGCCTGTCACCCGCTCCACCATCTTGAGCTCGTTGCCGACGATGGACACCATGTGCACCGGGAACTGCTGGTCCGCCAGGTAGTCGACAGCCTTTTGGGCGTCCAGGTAGGAGGTATAGCGGCCGACGGTATCCCCGGTGGGGACAGTCCGGGACTCGTCGGAGCCGTTGGGGACACCAGCCTTGGGAGCACCAAAAATGTTTGACATACACCCATTCTTGCCCATAAGGATGTGCGCGGGCTGAAATTCAGCTAAAAGTGAGCAGACTCGGTAGCCTGTAGAGGTGAGCACACATCTATCGCGCGTGTTTGTTGCGCGCCTCCTGGGACTGGACGTCTTCGACCCGCTGGGCGACCGTCTGGGGCGGCTGCGCGACGTCGTGGTGCTCTCACGCGGAACCCGCGGCGCCCCGCACGTGGTGGGCATCGTCGTCGAAGTCCCGGGCAAGAAGCGCGTCTTCGTTCCCATGACCCGCATTACGTCCATCGACCAGACGCAGGTCATCTGCACCGGGCTGGTCAACCTTCGCCGCTTCGAACAGCGGGGTGCAGAGACCCTCGTGGTTGCGGAGATGTTCGACCGCCGCGTCACCCTTCGCGACGGCAGCGGCGACGCCACGATCGAGGACATTGCGATGGACCAGCACCGCTCGGGTGACTGGTTCGTCAGCAAACTGTTCGTCCGCCGCGGCCATTCCCTGGCCCCCCTCAGCCGGCTCCGGAGGAACGAAACCATGATCATCGACTGGGCGGACGCCCACCAGGGCGCCAAGACGGAGCCCCAGGCTGCAACCCAGTTCGTTGCCAACCACGAGGACCTCAAGCCCGCCGACTTCGCCGAGGCCTTGCAGGAGATGAGCGACAAGCGGCGGTTCGAAGTGGCCAGCGAGCTGCAGGACGAACGCCTCGCCGACGTCCTGCAGGAACTGCCGGAAGACGACCAGGTGGAGATCCTCTCCGCCCTCGACGTCCAGCGGGCCGCCGACGTCCTGGAGGAAATGGATCCCGACGACGCCGCCGACCTCCTCGGCGAGCTCCCGACCGCCCAGGCTGAGGAGCTGCTGCAGCTGATGGAACCGGAAGGCGCAGAAGACGTCCGGCGCCTGCTCGAATACGACGAGGACACGGCCGGCGGCCTCATGACCCCCGTTCCTGTCATCCTGCCGCCCGAGGCCACGGTGGCAGAGGCACTCGCCCACGTCCGCCGCGAAGAGCTGTCGCCTGCCCTGGCATCCTCCATCTTCATTGCCCGGCCCCCGCTGGAAACCCCCACCGGCCGCTTCCTGGGCGTCGTCCACATCCAGCAGCTGCTGCGCTTCCCGCCGTTCGAACCGCTCGGCAATCTGGTGGACAAGAACCTCGAGCCGCTCTCGGACCAGGCCCACATCAGCGAAGTGGCACGCACGCTTGCAACCTACAACTTGAACTCCCTTCCGGTGGTCAACCAGGCCGGCCGGCTGGTGGGCGCCGTGACTGTTGACGACGTCCTCGACCATCTGTTGCCGGATGACTGGCGGGCAAATGACGGCGAAGCTCCGATCAGAAGGCTTGGAGGCCGCATTGGCTGAAAACACTGCAAAGGGCGCCGTTCCGCGGTCACCAGGCAAGGCAGCGGGCAAGGGCAGCCTGGACACGCCCCTGAGCGGCCGCCAGCGCATCTTACCCAAGTTTTCGCCGGACCCGGACGCTTTTGGCCACGCCACAGAGGGCTTCGCCCGTTTCATGGGAACCCCGCAGTTCCTGCTGTATATGACGGTGTTTTGCCTGTTCTGGCTGGCCTGGAATACTTTCGCGCCCGCCGCCTGGCAGTTCGACAAGGTGGAGCTCGGCTTCACCCTCCTGACGCTGATGCTCTCACTGCAGGCCTCGTACGCCGCACCGCTGCTGCTGCTGGCCCAGAACCGGCAGGACGACCGTGACCGCGTCTCTCTCCAGCAGGACCGCCAGCGCGCGGAACGCAACCTGTCCGACACCGAGTACCTGACCCGGGAGCTGGCGTCGCTGCGGATCGCGCTGCGGGAAGTGGCCACGCGCGACTACGTCCG
Source organism: Arthrobacter sp. P1_B11 (assembly GCF_056406715.1). Classification (NCBI taxonomy): domain Bacteria; kingdom Bacillati; phylum Actinomycetota; class Actinomycetes; order Micrococcales; family Micrococcaceae; genus Arthrobacter; species Arthrobacter sp. P1_B11. The sequence continues at coordinate 119,396 of NZ_JBFTZQ010000001.1, read as the reverse complement.
GGCTGAACTGCGGAGCCTTCTGGAGGACCTGCTGGAAGCCCAGGAGGAGCTCCGGACCCACGATCCTTCCGGTCCCGGCAGCCATGAGTCGCCGCGCGAACTCGTCAGGGAAAAACTCAAGGAAAAGCGGGAGCGGCAGCGCAATCCGCGGACCCAACAGATACCCAAGGTCAAGTCGGACAAGCCCCGCCAGGGCCGGTCATCCCAGCCGCGCCCCACCTCCCCGGAAAGCTGAGCATCCACAGCATGAGCACCACCCTCGCCGCGGCAGTCAACGCTGCCCTGGCAACCGTCATCGATCCGGAACTGCGCCGTCCCATCACGGAACTCGGCATGGTGGATTCCGTTGACATCTCCGACGACGGCGCGGTGCACCTCTCCGTGCTGCTCACCATTGCCGGTTGCCCTCTCCGGGACACGATCACCAGAGATTCTGAGGCAGCACTGCTTGACGTTCCCGGCGTCACGGGCGTCGACGTCGAACTGAAGGTCATGACCCAGGCCCAGCGCGATTCCCTGAAGGAGCAGCTCCGCGGGCCCGGCGGCCAGCGCGGAATCCCGTTCAACCAGCCCGGGTCGCTGACCAAAGTGTTCGCCGTGGCCAGCGGCAAGGGCGGGGTGGGCAAGTCCTCAGTCACCGTGAACCTGGCCTGCTCCCTGGCTGCCCAAGGGCTGCGCGTGGGAATCGTGGACGCGGATGTCTACGGCTTTTCCGTACCTGCCCTGATGGGCATCACCCAGGCACCCACGCGGGTGGACGACATGATCCTCCCGCCGGTGGCGTACGGCGTGAAAGTCATTTCCATCGGCATGTTCGTCACTGGCAACCAGCCGGTTGCATGGCGCGGGCCGATGCTGCACCGTGCACTGGAGCAGTTCCTCACCGACGTCTACTTCGGCGACCTCGACGCCCTCTTCCTGGACCTGCCTCCGGGTACCGGGGACATCGCCATATCGGTTGCGCAGTTGCTTCCCAAGGCCGAGATCCTCGTGGTCACCACTCCCCAGGCGGCCGCAGCGGACGTCGCCGAACGCGCCGGGGCGATCGCCACCCAGACCGGGCAGACGGTGGCCGGCGTCATCGAGAACATGTCGTACATGGAGATGCCCGACGGCGGGCGGATGGAGCTGTTCGGAAGCGGTGGCGGGCAGCTGCTCAGCGAACGGCTGAGTGCCGCCACCGGCACGGACGTGCCGCTGCTCGGCCAGATACCGCTCGACATACTCCTGCGCGAAGGCGGGGACTCCGGCAGGCCCATCGTGCTCGGCCGCCCGGAAACACCGGCAGCAGCCGCTCTGTCCGGCATCGCCGGGAAACTTGCGGCCAGGCCGCGGGGACTTACCGGAATCTCACTGGGCCTGCAACCCAAGTAACCGAACGCCTGGCGGGCGGTGTAAGGCGCCCTAGGTGGCTTCCGTGTCGAAAGGTGCGGCTTCGCCGTCGGGCAACCGTTCCAGGACGTGACCGGGCCGCGAGTCGGGCACCGGCTCCACTGCCTCGGAAACGGCAGCCGTTGTGGCAGCCGTACCGCTGAGCGGCGCTCCGGGGCTGACGGGCTTCGTGTCGTCGTCGAGCAGTGCTTCCTTGATGATGCGGCGAGGATCGTACTGGCGCGGATCGTACTTCTTCCAGTCGACCTCATCGATGTCGATGCCGACTTCTTCCTTGATCTGTTCCCGCGCGCCGGACGCCATCCGGCGCACTTCGCGCACAAGGTTGGTCAGCTTCTGGGTGTATTCGGGCAGCCTTTGGGGGCCGATCACCAGAATGCCGATGAGCAGCAGAAGTAAGAACTCCGGGCCATTGATTCCAAACACTTTAGGAAGATTACCCTCTCCGGGGAGGCGCTGACGATTTCGCCACCGTCACGGCGGCCGGGAGTTGTGTCACTGCGCCAGGTGTTCGGTCATCTTGCCCACCTGCCGGGCTATTCTGCGCAGCCCGCGTTCCAGCCGTTCCACAACGGATTCGCTGCCGGAACCGCCCGGGGACGCCTCGGCGGCGGCGTCCGCCGCAATCCCCGGCTCCCCCGTTCCCTGGCTTACGGTGGCACCGGCCACCGCCAACGCCGGGACGGCGTCATCCGCGGCGTTCGCCGGCAGGTCCGAGACGTACGTGAACGTGGTCCGGCCTGTCTGGTAGATGGCGCTCCACGGGGCGGACACCCTGATCCAGAGCCTGCCGCCAACGGCTTTGCCGGCGTCAACGGCCACGAATCCGTCCTGACCGGCGGCGTGCCCCGTCAGGGGGTTGAGCGGAACATCCGGCGCTGCCGTGGCTGCCGGCGCCGCTCCGCTGCCGGCAGCTGTGCCGGAGTGCTGTTCAAGGACGGTGGCTGTGTGCCGTCCGTCCGAGAGGCGCACTTCAACACCCGGGTGGCCGGCGAAAACCTTTGACGTGGCCGAGACGATGTGGAAGCCCATGGCCTGCAGGTCAGGACAGGCCCATCCGTGGGTGCGCAGGGCGGCCACCCTGGGGTCAGCCGACGGGCCCCCGCCGGCGGCAGCTTCCGCCGGGCTCCCGGCCTGTCCCGAGAAGGTCGCCGCCCCGTATTGCCGCGGCTCCCCCGCAGAGATGTAGGCACCGGCCACAACCGTGCCTGCGGCCAGCACGGCCACCCCTCCAGCCAGGCCGGCCAGCTTCAAGGGGGCCGTCCGAGGCGCCGGCGCGGCAGGCGCCATGGCGAGCTGCTGCGTCCGGAGCAGCAGCCGTGCCGTCAGTTCATCGCTGGCCGCGGGGACGGCAGCATCGCGGAGCTTTTCAAGGTACTGGCGCTGTCGGCGGAGTGCAGCGGCGCATTCGCTGCACTGGCGGACATGGTCGGGCGTGCCCGGATGCTGCCTCCCTGCCCCGGGCAGGGAGGCAGACAATTTCCTGAGGTCCTCCAGCAAGCGGTTCAGTTGACGCATGGCGCCGATCAGAGAACTCCGGCGATGCGGGGCATCTTGAGCCGCGGCTTGCGCGACTGCTGGGGACGCGGATCGCGGTGGGCAAGCTTTTCCCGCAGCATGGTCCGGCCACGGTGGATTCGCGAGCGCACTGTCCCCAGCTTCACGCCCAAGGCCTCGGCAACCTCGTCGTAGGACAGGCCCTCCAGGTCACACAGCACCACGGCGGCACGGAAGTCCGGCGGGAGCTCCTCCAAGGCGGCCTGGACGTCGAGGTCCAGGTTGTTGTGCTCGAAGCTTTGCTCAGGGCCCGGCTCCCGTCCCGGCAAGCGTGATTCGGCGTCCTCCGCCAGCGCGTCGAAGCGGATCCGGCTCTTGCGCCGGGCCTGGTCGAGAAACAGGTTCGTGGTGATCCGGTGCAGCCAGCCGTCCAATGTTCCCGGCTTGAAATTCTCCAGGGAGCGGAAGACCCGGACGAACACCTCCTGAGTGAGGTCCTCGGCGTCGTACTTGTTGCCGGTAAGACGGTACGCAAGCCGGTAGACCTTGGCAGAATGGTTGGTCACCACTTCTTCCCAGGTGGGCCTGACCCAGTCAGCCCCCGGTTCTTCAACTGCAGGGACAGGTGCCACAACTGATCCTGACATCGTCCACTCCCCTCGTGGATGTACTAACGCCTGATGCGATTTACATCATTGGTTCGGCGCCGATCACCACTTGGATGAGCGGATACTTATCATGTCAAATTTGGCTGGGAATTTCCTGACTGTGGGGCCCCCTTTAGCCGTGGGCGCAATGAACGCGGAGCGGTGGCAGCGGGGACGTCCAGCAATGGCATGCCGGGCCCTCTTCAGGGCCCCGATGGGGGGCACGGAGACGTCGGCTCCGGCTGCCCGCACGGAAGTAGCCGCCATCACAGCCGGCCCCGCCGTCACCTTCCGGCGGCACACCGCCGGACACAGTACGCTGTAAGAAACATCCCCCCTGCCGCCCAGAAAGCGAAACACATGAGCGCCGACAAGTCCACGAGCTGGTCCTACGCAGAAGATCTGCCTGCCGAGGATGAGGTCCTGCTGCGTGCCAGGGAACGCTCCTTCGAACTGGGTGTGACGCCTATCGGCCGGGGCGTCGGGGCCGTGCTGACTGTTCTGGCTGCGGCGTCGAAGGCGCAGACCGCCGTCGAAATCGGCACGGGCGCGGGCGTCTCCGGCGTCTGCCTCCTTCGCGGGCTCGGGCCGCAGGCCGTGCTGACCACCATCGACGTGGATGTCGAACACCTCAAGGCAGCACGCGAGGCCTTCCAGGAATCCGGCAGCCCGGCGAACCGGACACGAACCATTTCCGGCCGGGCCGGGGATGTTCTGCCAAGGCTGACTGACGCTGCCTACGACCTCGTTTTCATCGACGGGGACAAGCCCAGCTTCCCCCGCTACGTGGAGCAGGCCGTGCGCCTGCTCAAGTCCGGCGGTCTCCTCATCGTCAACGACGCTCTGGACAAGGACCGCGTGTCCAACCCCGCCGCCCGAGACTCCACCACTGTGGTGCTGCGGCAGGTGGGCAAGGCCGTCCGCGACGACGACCGGCTGGCCTCCGCCATGCTGCCCACCGGTGACGGGCTGCTGGTAGCGGTTAAGAAGTAAGGCCGGATGTTTCTTCGTTAAAGACGAAACGATCGTTGCAACTCCCAAAATCTCGGGGGTTGCAACGACCGCCAGAACCCAAGCCTTCCGGCTGCAGGCCCTGCGTGGCAATCTATTCGGTAACGCCTACGAGGCATTCCTTGAGGTTGGCCGCCTCAGCAGCATTGAGTTCGACCACGAGCCGACCTCCGCCTTCGAGCGGCACACGCATAATCAGGCTGCGGCCCTCCTTGGTTACTTCCATAGGGCCGTCGCCGGTGCGTGGTTTCATAGCCGCCATGAGGAAATTCCCCTCCAATAGTCCCAGGACTGAGCAGCCCGGCCGGGCTGAGTCCGCATGATCAAACAAGCCGCTATGGCGGCCCGTTCGGCAGCCGCCATGACTGAACGCTTCGAATGCTTTTGTCCTTGCTTACCCCCTATTATCCTGTAATTACCCGTCTGTAGCTAATCGATGGACATTCGATGCGGCTGGACGATAACCCGCGTGCCGACTCTGGGCCGGCATCGATCTCACGGCGGGTAGTCGCCTCCGCCTGGCAGTTGGGCCCACGCCCACAACCACACCACCCACACGATCTGTAGCAGGACGAACATGGTGATAACGGCCCCGCGGTAGGCGCGCGACCTTGAGACCATCGCCGCTCCCAACGCGAGCGGGAACAGCGGCAGCAGCATGCGGAAGGTGCTGGTCTGCGGATGCAGGAATACCAGCAGATACCCCATGTAGCAGGCGCACCACAGTCTGAGTTCCGTACCGAGTTGCAGCACAGGCCTGGACATCATGAGCAGCGCGAACGCAGCGACGAAAATGAACGGCGCCGCCAGGCCCAGCACCGGCCCGAACAGCAGCACGCCGGTGTCGAACCACGGTTTGACAGGCACCAGGTCGTGCCCGCGCCAGACAGTTTCGGTCTTGGTGTAGGCCTCAATGTCGCCCGTTGTTATCCAGGCGATGGCAGGCCACAGGAGCGCTGCTGCCCCACTGGCGGCGGTCAGCACAGCCAAGGACCACAGTTCCCTGGGGCTATGCACGCGCGGTGCAGGTTCAGGGACCGCGACGCCCTTGCTTCGGCCGAGGATCCATACCTCCGCCGCCCGGTACAGGAAAAGAATCCCGGCCATCGCGGCAAAGGGTACCCCCGTGGGCCGGGAGAGGCACATCGCCAGGACCACCGGGATGGCCCAGATGTACTGCCTCCGGAGCACGAGCAGCAGGGCCGAGGCCAGCAGGAGGATGTTCAGGGATTCCGCATAAGGAACCTGGAGCACCGGGGAAACCGGAAACGCGGCAAAGAACGCAACGGCCCACAGGGCCGGCCCGTGTTCCGTCCGGCGACGGAAAAGGGCGTAGACCACCACAGACGCGGCGAGGCCGGCGAGCATCGCAATGACCGTGAGGGAGGCCGCGGGGCTGATACCCGTGGCAGCCGTGAGAGTCCGCGCCAGTACCGGGAACAGCGGATAGAACGCCCAGGTGTTTTCCTTGACGCTCCCGGCGCCGTCCACCGGCAGCTCCGACGGATAGCCATTCGCGATGACCTCGCCGTACCAGCGGGCATCCCAGATATTGATGAAGTTCCAATAGTCGGGTTTCGCCGGGAACCACGGATTGACCCCCTGGTGCAGCGCCGCCGACATGAAGATGCCGGCGCTGACCAGCCGGGCCGCCATGTAGATCACCATCACCTGGACCCACCACGGCCAGCGCGCGGCCCCTGCCGACAGCCGCGCCGTGGCCAGGCCGATCGTGCTGGCGGCGGCAGAACCGGTCAAGACCTGTCCTCGGCAGCAGTAAGGTCGTCGGCTGCGGGCCTTTCCTCAGCGGTGGCACGGGCCACGGCCGCAACGCCGGTGCCGTCGATACGGAGGCGGGCACGCAGCCGCTCGATTTCTGCGTCCTTGACTGCAAGCTGATCGCGGAGTTCATCGAGCACCTGGTCTACCTGGTCCATCCGGTAGCCCCGTAGCCCAAGGGCGAACCGCACGTGGTCGACATCGGCCGGCTTGGCGTCAGCCGGCAGCAAGACCGGCGGCAGGGAAGGTACAGGCTCATCGAAGCCGTCGTCAATCAGCCGGCCGCCCGGGCGGCTCTTCCGCAAAATGCCGGCCCCGATGTCTGTCCCGATGACGGCGGTGATGCCAATCAGGACTATGGCAAGGAAGACGAGGAAGAAACTCACATCACCCATCGTGCCAGACCACGGTCCCGCCGCTACTCAGGCCGCTGGTCCCCGTTGGTTGAGGGCGGGCGGACGTGGCCGTGGAGGACGAGGTTGACGGCCTCTTCGGGGTCGTCCACCACCTGCACCAGATCCAGGTCTTTCTCGGACACCATGCCTTCGGCGACCAGGGTGCCCTTGATCCATTCGATCATGGGCCCCCAGAACGACGAGCTCAGGAGAACGATGGGGAAGGAGGTCACCTTCTGCGTCTGGACCAGGACCATGGCCTCGAAGAGCTCATCAAGGGTGCCGAGTCCCCCTGGCAGGACGATGAAGCCCTGTGCGTATTTCACGAACATGGTCTTCCGCGCGAAGAAGTACCGGAAGTTGATGCCGAGGTCCACCCATTGGTTCAGGCCCTGCTCGAACGGCAACTCGATGCCCAGGCCGACGGAGACGCCATTGCCTTCCACAGCTCCCCGGTTGGCGGCCTCCATGGATCCCGGTCCGCCTCCGGTGATGACAGCGACGCCGGCCTCCGCCAGTTTGCGTCCCACTTCAACGCCCATTTCGTAGAACACGCTGCCCGGCTTGGTGCGCGCCGAGCCGAAGACGCTGACCGCCTGTCCCAGGTCAGAGAGTGCCCCGAAGCCTTCAACGAATTCGCTCTGGATCCGCATCACCCGCCACGGGTCGGTATGGATGAAGTGGCCCGGCCCCTTGGTATCGAGCAGCCGCTGATCCGACATCTCCACGGCAGCCTGTTTGCGGCGGAGCTCGAGGGGCCCCTTGCGGCGCGGCTGGACGGATTTAGACGGATCTGCGTTGATGCTCATCATCCAAGGCTAACCTGCCGCTGAACTGCAGGTATCTCTTGAATTACGATCAGCAGGAAGTCGGAGTGATTGCGGTCATAAGTCGCTGATGTTCGCTAGATTCTTCTTATGACTACTCAAGTGCCCGGCAATGCGCTCGTCTCCCTGAATGCCGTGAACAAGCATTACGGCCAGCTGCATGTTCTGAAGGACATCAATCTCCACGTCCGCAAGGGCGAGGTCGTGGTGGTCATCGGGCCTTCAGGCTCGGGCAAGTCCACGCTGTGCCGCGCCATCAACCGCCTCGAAACGATTGACGACGGCGACATCTCGATTGACGGCAAGATGCTGCCCGAGGAAGGCAAGGAGCTCGCGAGCCTTCGCGCCGACGTCGGGATGGTTTTCCAGTCCTTTAACCTGTTCGCCCACAAAACCATCCTCGAGAACGTGACGCTCGGACCCATTAAGGTCAAGGGCGTCGCCAAGGCTGAGGCGGACAAGGAAGCCATGGCCCTCCTGGAACGTGTCGGCGTCGGCCATCAGGCACCGAAGCTGCCGGCCCAGCTCTCCGGTGGCCAGCAGCAGCGCGTGGCCATCGCCCGCGCTCTGGCAATGAAGCCGAAGGTCATGCTGTTCGACGAGCCGACTTCGGCGCTGGACCCGGAAATGATCAACGAAGTCCTTGACGTCATGATCCAGCTGGCCAAGGAAGGCATGACCATGATCGTGGTGACCCATGAAATGGGGTTTGCCCGCAAGGCCGCCGACCGTGTGGTGTTCATGGCGGACGGCCAGATCGTGGAGGATGCCACGCCGGAAGAGTTCTTCAACAATCCGAAGAGCAGCCGTGCCAAGGATTTCCTGTCCAAGCTCCTCACTCACTGAACCCCCGAGTTCGCACCCAGGCCGTCTTCGGCGGCCGCCCAATGAAAGGAATGTCATGAAGGCATTTTTGACCCGAAGGAAATCCCTTCTGGTAGCAGCATCCGCAGCCTTGGCGCTGACCCTGAGTGCCTGCGGTGGTGGCGGCACCGGCGGCGGCACCAACCCCACGCCCGTCGAGAAGCCCAGTTTTGCCGCCGGCTCCACCATGGAAAAGCTCGCTTCTGCCGGCAAGATCACCATTGGCACCAAGTTTGACCAGCCGCTGTTCGGCCAGAAGGGCCTGGACGGCAAGCCCGTGGGCTTCGACGTGGAAATCGGCAAGCTCATCGCAGCCAAGCTGGGAATCCCCGCCGACAAGATCGAGTGGGTTGAAACGGTTTCCGCCAACCGCGAGCAGTTCATCAAGCAGGGCAAGGTGGATCTGATCGTTGCGACGTACACCATCAACGACAAGCGCAAAAAAGAAGTCAGCTTTGCCGGCCCGTACTACGAGGCAGGCCAGGCCCTCATGGTGAACAAGGACAACACGACCATCACCAAGCCTGAGGACGTAAAGGGCAAGAATGTCTGCTCCGTGACCGGCTCCACTCCCGCGGCCACGATCGTGGAGAAGTACGGCGCAGTCCTGGTGCCGGCCGCAACCTACTCCGCTTGCCTCGAGCCGCTGCGCAACAAGCAGGTGGAAGCCGTCACCACCGACAACGCCATCCTGGCCGGTTTCGTCAACAAGGAACCGGACGCCTTCAAGCTGGCATCCGAGGAGACCTTCACCAAGGAGCCCTACGGCATCGGCCTGAAGCTGGATGACACCGAATTCCGCAACTGGATCAATGACCAGCTGGAAAGCTTCGCCAAGGACGGGTCCTACAAGAAGGCCTGGGAAGGCACGGCCGGCGCCGTCATCAAGACGGCACCGGAACTTCCCGCCATCGACCGCTACTAGAACGGGCCTGGCGGTCACCGGCTGCCGGAAATCTTTCCGGCAGCCGGTGACCCCGCTCCCGTCTACCGCACATCCCCACAAACGCAGCTGAAGGATCCTATGGACGTCATCATTGAAAGCCTCCCGCAGTACTGGGACGGCTTTCTCAGAACCCTGTTCCTGGCCGTCGTTTCCGGCATCATTGCCTTGGTGGTGGGCACGCTCCTGGCCGCCGCCCGGGTATCACCGGTGACGGCCCTCCGCGGATTCAGCATGGCCTACGTGGAGGTGGTGCGAAACACTCCGCTGACCATCGCCTTCTTTTTCGCCGCGGTCGTTTTGCCCCGGCTTGGCGTCACGTTCCAGCAGTTCGAAATCGCGGCCATCATCGCGCTGAGCGCCTACACCTCGGCGTTCATTGCCGAGGCAGTGCGCTCGGGCGTCAACAGTGTCCCGGTGGGCCAGGCTGAGGCTGCGCGCAGCATCGGCATGAAATTCAGCCAGGTGCTGTCCCTCATCATCCTGCCCCAGGCGCTCCGCACAGTGATCCCGCCCATGATCAACATCCTGATCGCGCTCGTCAAGAACTCCTCCGTGGCCGGCGCTTTCTACGTGCTTGAGCTGTTTGGCTACGGCAAACAACTGGCGAACGAACACGGCGATGCGGTCATGTGGGTACTCGTGGGCGTTGCCTTCTTCTATCTCCTGATCACCGTGCCGCTGGGCTACGTGGCTCACCAGGTCGAACGAAAGGTGGCGATTGCACGATGACTTCTGTTCTCTACGACGTCCCGGGCCCCAAAGCCCGCAGAGTTTCCCTGATCGGCTCGATCATCGGCGTGGTGGTCATCGGCGCCCTTCTCGCCCTTGCCCTCGTCACACTTGCCCAGCAGGGAATCTTCCAGGCGCAACGGTGGGCGATCTTTGGCCAGGCGGACGTCTGGTCGCTGATCTTCAACGGCATCGGTGCAACATTGAGCGCCGCCGCGATCGCGGCAGTGATCGCCTTCCCGCTGGGACTCCTGCTCTGCCTCATGCGCATTTCCGATGTAGCCTGGATCCGGGTTCCCACAAGAATCGTGCTGGAGTTCCTCCGCGGCATGCCCGTGGTGCTGATGATGCTGTTCGTCCTGCTCGTGTTCGCCACAAGTTCGTTCATTGCCGTGGTGGCCGGGCTGGTGCTCTACAACGCGGCCATCTTCGCCGAGATCATCCGCGCCGGCATCCAGTCCCTTCCCAAGGGCCAGCGCGAGGCCGGCCTGGCGATCGGCCTGACCAGCTTCCAGTCACGGCTGAGCGTCGAACTCCCGCAGGCCATCCGGCGCATGCTCCCGTCCCTCGTGGCTCAGCTCGTCGTCCTGCTGAAGGACACCTCCCTGGGCTACATCGTTGCGTACGGCGAACTGCTCCGCGCGGTGCAGGTCATGGCGGACTTCCTCGGCCCGCAGTTCCTGTTCCCCGTGTTCTTCGTGGCTGCAGCGATCTACATCGCCATCAACCTTGCGGTGTCCCGCCTGGCCATCTGGATTGAGCGTCGCGGGTCCAAGAAGGCGGCCGGCGGCGTGGCGAAAGCTCCCACCGCCGGGGTGTCCACCATCGTGAAGTAGGCCCCCGGGCACGTTGACTGCAAACGACAGAAGGTCCGCAACCATCCCGGTTGCGGACCTTCTGTCATTACGGGCTGCTGTCCTGCGGCGTCAGGCCAGCCAGTTCTGCAGCGCACGGAGGCAGGCACGGATGGCCTCGGCCTCAACGTGCTCGTTGTCCTTGTGCGCCAGCAGCGGATCGCCGGGGCCGAAGTTCACCGCCGGGACTCCCAGCTCACTGAAACGCGCGACGTCGGTCCACCCGTATTTGGGTTTGGGCTCGGCTCCGACTGCGGCCACAAAGGACGCGGCGGCCGGGTGGTTCAGCCCGGGCCGGGCGCCTGCCGCGGCGTCGGTGCGGACCACATCGAATCCCTCCAGCAGCCCGCGCACATGTGCCTCAGCCTGGTCAGGTGACTTGTCCGGCGCGAAGCGGTAGTTGATCTCCACCACGCAGCGGTCCGGAATGACGTTGCCCGCGGTACCGCCATGGATTTTCACGGCGTTAAGGCTTTCGCGGTACTCCAGGCCGTCCACGTTGATGGTCTGCGGGCTGTACGCCGCAAGCCGTTGCAGGATGGGCGCAGCGGCGTGGATGGCGTTGCTTCCCATCCAGGCACGCGCTGAATGGGCGGCTTCCCCGAGTGTCGTAGCCTCAAGCCGCATGGTGCCGTTGCAGCCTCCCTCCACGGTGCCGTCCGTCGGCTCCAGCAGGATGGCAAAGTCGCCCTTGAGCAGGTCCCCGTGGTTCCGCACCAGTCTGCCCAGGCCGCTTTTGACGGCTTCCACTTCCTCGTGGTCGTAAAAGACGAAGGTGACGTCCTTGGACGGCGACGCGCCGCCGTCCAACATGGATGCCGCAAGCGCAAGCTGGACGGCGACGCCGCCCTTCATGTCCGTGGCTCCGCGGCCGTAGAGGACGCCGTCGCCAGGAATGCCCGATGGCCAGGTGGACGGGACAGTTCCCAGGGAGCCGTCCGTCACCGGCAACGGCACCGTATCCAGGTGCCCCGCGAGGATGACTCGCTCAGGGCGGCCGAGGGACGTGCGGGCGATGATGGAATCCCCGTCCCGGATTAGCTCAAGGCCAGGGAGCTGCCGGAGGGCCAGCTCGACGGCGTCGGCAAGCTCAGCTTCGTTGCCCGACACGCTGTTGATGTCGAGCAGCTTGGCGGTCAGCAGGGCAACGTCCTGGCGCAGGTCGAGGGTTACGGGGGCAGTTTCGGCAATCATCATCCAACTCTATCTCCCGGGCCCTGCCCGGTCGGGCAGCAGCAAATCCTCCATGTTGGCTACTTAACGGCGTCAAATGCGACCAGCCGGGCACGGATTCATTTCGGCGCGTGCACGACGGCTCGATACACTGGGGCCATGACTGAAACCGCTTCTTCCGCCGTGCCCGCTGCCCAAACGCTGTCCGACGATTCCCGCTCGGCCTACGGATTCGGAGTGGCCACCGTTGCCACCCGCAACGGTGAAGCCACGGTGCTGGATGTCTGGTTCCCGGCCCCCGCCCTGGGCGTGGCAGCCGAAAGCCTGCGCGCAGTCGAGAACGCCGATGAAACCCTTGGCGACATCGCGGCCGGCGGAGCGGACGCGGACCGCGGTACTGAGCAGAAGGTAGTGTTCGTCCAGATCAACCTCGACGAAGCACCGGCGGACACGGCGGATGCCTACCTTCGGCTGCACCTGCTGTCGCACCGACTCGTCCGTCCCAACACCATCAACCTGGACGGCATCTTCGGCAAGCTCCCGAACGTCGTGTGGACCAACTTCGGCCCCTGTGCCGTGGACGGCTTTGAGCTGACCCGCGCCAAATTGCGCAAGCGCGGCGCGGTGACCGTCTTCGGCGTCGACAAGTTCCCGCGCATGGTGGACTACGTGGTCCCCGCCGGCGTCCGCATCGCCGACGCCGACCGCGTCCGCCTGGGCGCGCACCTCGCCGAGGGCACCACTGTCATGCACGAGGGCTTCGTCAACTTCAATGCCGGCACGCTGGGCACCTCCATGGTCGAAGGCCGCATCTCCGCCGGCGTCGTGGCCGGGGACGGCACGGACGTCGGCGGCGGCGCCTCGATCATGGGTACCCTCTCCGGCGGCGGCAAGGAAAAGATCGCCCTCGGCGAGCGGGTCCTGCTGGGCGCGAACTCCGGAGTCGGCATCAGCGTCGGCGACGACTCCGTGGTGGAGGCCGGGCTTTACGTCACTGCGGGCACCCGGGTACGGGTTATTGGCCCGAAGGACGCCGACGGCGAGGACACGAGCCGGATCGTCAAGGCCGTGGAGCTGTCGGGGGTTCCGAACCTGCTGTTCCGCCGCAACTCCACCACCGGCGAGGTGGAGGTACTCCCCCGCAAGGGCCAGACTGTGGAGCTAAACGACGCCCTGCACGCCAACTGACCGTCCAGGAGCGGCCGGCACCCGAACCGGCCGGCCGCCCCGGACCAAGGGAGTAACCTCGTGACACGCCGACGCAAGCTGCGCGGAGCGGTCGTTGTGCTGCTCTCCGTCGTGCTCGTCGGCGGCGGCATCTACACCGCCGTGGCCTTGCTGCAACAATCGGAGCAGCTGGTCACGGAAGAATGTACCGCCGCCGTCGGTTCACAGCGGGCAGAACTCGCCACCGACCAGGCGGCAAACGCCGCCCTGATCACCGCCATTTCAGTGCGGCGGGGACTGCCGCCGCGCGCCGCAAGCATCGCCCTGGCGACTGCCATGCAGGAATCGAAGCTGCGGAACATCGAGCACGGCGACCTGGCGGGTCCGGATTCCCGGGGGCTTTTCCAGCAGCGCCCTTCGCAGGGCTGGGGCACCCTGGAACAGGTCATGGATCCGCACCACGCAACCAATGCCTTCTATGACGCGCTGGTCGAAGTGCCTGGCTACGCAGAGATGGACATCACCGAAGCAGCGCAACGTGTGCAGCGTTCGGCCTACCCGCGCGCCTACGCCCAGCACGAGGAGATGGGCCGGGCCTTCGCCTCGGCGCTGAGCGGCCAGGCGCATACTGCACTGGACTGCACTCTTCGCTCACCGGAGCGGCCCGGTGAGCCCGAGGCCTTGCTCCAGGAGCTCGAGGCCGCGTACGGCAGCATCCCTTCCTCGACCTCCGGCCCGACTCTGGTACTTGAGGCCACGGGCGACCTGGCGTGGTCGCTGGCCCACTGGGCAGTGGCAAATGCCAAGGAATTTGCGGTTGCACAGGTGGATGTGGACGGAAAGAGCTGGGACCGGCGGGCACGGAACGGGTGGCAGGATTCACCAGGCTCCGACGGTACGGTAACAATCACCTTTGCCGAGGCACCCGCCTGATGGGTTCCCCGAACGGCCGGGCTTCCCGCCCGGCCGGGTCACTCTTCCCTCAGACGAGAATTTCCACGACAGGCTGCACGTAGCTCCGGAACACTTCAGGCTGCTGCAGCAGACCATGGCTCATGATGATCTTGTCCGGTTCGAGGAACCATGCGCGCTGTTCGTCCAGCGGCAGTTCGATGATCGTCAGGTCGAAGTCGCGTGAGTTCCGGCCCACCTCCAGCAGCCGGTCCTCCACGATGTCTTCCAGCAGGTGCACCGATCCTCCGGCCACCCGCTCGGCCTCCAGTTCCGCATACTCCTTACGGCGTTCGCGCGCCCAGGTGAGCGCTGCGCCGAAATGTGCCTGCAGGACCCTCCGCAGCGCCGGGGAATTGGCGAACGACCGGAATCCGGGCGGCGACATTTCCGGGGACATTTGCGGATGCGCCTTCAGCAGTTGCTCCCACCACGCTTCCCACTCGGTCTTGAGGGCACTGATCCCGCCCACCTCGGCGGTCAGGTGGGAATGGTCCGCGTGCCTGACTTTCGGGGCGGCGTGGGACAGTGCCGGAAAGCCGGCACCGTCCAGCCCGGCGACGTCACGTATGTAAAGAGCAATGAGCATGGGCCCCGACGTGTCCATGGTGATCCGCCAGCCTGGACCGCCTGTGTGCTGCATCCGTATGCCTCCCTTGGCATGTTCCTATCCGCCCCCGATTGACGCGGCATCCCGCTCTCCGGCTCCAGTCTATTCCCCCAGCCCGGGGACGTTAATGCTTGGGTGCCAGCGGTCCTTCCAGCCCTGCCAGATGGGATTCAAGCACGTCCTGGCACATCTCCAGGGTCATCCACTCCGGCTGCAGGAGGGCATGCATCGTCAGGCCATCGAGCGTGGCGAGGAGCCGCTCCGCTTCGGTGACCAGCCGCTGTTGCCCGCCACCATCATCTTCGACAAGACCGGTGATCAACTGCCCGACGACGGCGGCCACCGCCCGGTGGCTTCGATCCGCCTCGGCAGCAAGGAACGGCCGGATTCTCGCGGCATTCTTGAAGGCCAGCCAGGCGCAGGCGTCCAGCGCGCGTTGTTCGTCCAGCGGAAGGAATTCACCCAGCAGGGTTAATACCGCCGAGCGCTGCGTCTCGCTGCCGGCTGACGAAGCGGACACGCCGGCATACGCGCCGCTCAGTCGTGCCACGATGCGGTCCACCACGGACGCAAAGGAGAAGGCCAGCAATTCCTCGCTGCTGGCGAAATAGTGCCGCACGGATCCGACCGCCAGGCCTGCTTCGTCGGCCACTTCCCGGAGGGATGCCCGCTCCAATCCGTCGGAGGCGATGATCCGGCAGACGGCATCTACGATCTCCTGGCGCCGGGCGGCGGCATCCACAATTTTCGGCACTCTTTGTTTTTAGCACGGATGTGCTGCAGGGATAGGCCGCCCCGCCGCAACGTGACCGGCCACACACAACGGACACATTCAGCGGGGTCCCTGCCTGCTGGGATAGCGTGGGAGCATGAAAATTCTGGTCACGGGTGGCACCGGCTACATTGGCTCGCACACCGTCTTGTCCCTGCAGGAAGCCGGTCATGAAGTCGTGGTGATCGACAATCTGGTGAACTCCAGCGAGGAGTCCCTGCGCCGGGTGGCTGAACTCACCGGCAAGGAAGCCGTCTTCCACCGCGTGGATCTCGTGGACGAGGCCGCGGTCGACGCCGTGTTCGACCAGCACGCCATCGATGCGGTCATCCACTTTGCCGGCCTCAAGGCTGTGGGCGAATCCGTCCGGGAACCGTTGAAGTACTACCACAACAACCTCGTCGGCACCCTGAACCTGATCCGTGTGATGGACCGGCATGACGTCCGCTCGATCGTCTTCAGCTCTTCGGCTACCGTCTACGGCGAGCACAATGCCGTCCCGTACGTAGAAAAGATGGAAATCGGCGCGAACAACCCCTACGGCCGCACCAAGGAGCAAATCGAGGACATCCTCGCCGACCTCGGTGCCGCCGACGAGCGCTGGCACATTGCGCTGCTGCGCTACTTCAACCCGGTCGGCGCCCACCCGTCGGGCCGGATCGGCGAGGACCCCCAGGGCATCCCGAACAACCTCGTGCCGTTCATTGCCCAGGTCGCGGTCGGCCGGCGCGAGAAGCTCATGGTCTTCGGGGGCGACTACGACACCCCGGACGGCACCTGCCTGCGCGACTACATCCACGTCGTGGACCTCGCCGACGGCCACGTCGCCGCCCTGAATCATGTGGCAGACCGCACCGGCGTGTTCCGGTGGAACCTCGGCTCCGGCAGGGGATCCTCTGTCCTGGAAGTCATCCGTTCCTTCGAAAAGGCCGTCGGGCGCCCCATCCCCTACGAAATCACGGGACGTCGCGCCGGCGACCTCCCTGCCTTCTGGGCAGACGCCACCTCGGCCCTCGCCGACCTTTCGTGGTCCACCACCAAGACGGTGGACCAGATGTGCGACACCTCGGAAGGTGGGCGGCCGCCGTCGTTGTTGCTTGTGTCCCTGCTGCCTTAGCGTGCCGGGTACTGGCGCTCGGGCTCTCCTGTGTAGAGCTGCCGCGGGCGGCCGATCTTCGTATTAGGATCGCTGATCATTTCGCGCCACTGGGCAATCCAGCCCGGCAGGCGGCCGATCGCAAAGAGCACCGTGAACATCTTCTCGGGGAAGCCCATGGCCTTGTAGATCAGGCCGGTGTAGAAGTCCACGTTCGGGTAGAGCTTGCGCTGGATGAAGTAGTCGTCATTCAGGGCCTTCTCTTCGAGACGCAAGGCGATGTCCAGGAGTTCGTCGTTGCCGCCGAGCTTGGTGAGGATCTCGTGCGCCGTGGCCTTGACGATTTTGGCACGCGGGTCGTAGTTCTTGTAGACCCGGTGTCCGAAGCCCATGAGGCGGACGCCATCTTCCTTGTTCTTGACCTTCTCCATGTAGTCCTCGGGCCTGGTGCCGTCGGCCTGGATCTGGCGCAGCATCTTGAGCACGGCCTCGTTGGCGCCGCCGTGGGCGGGGCCGAAGAGGGCGTTGATGCCGGCGGAAACGGAGGCGAAGAGGTTGGCGTTGGAGGAACCCACGAGGCGCACTGTGGAGGTGGAACAGTTCTGCTCGTGGTCTGCGTGCAGGATCAGGAGCAGATCCAGCGCCTTGGCGACAACCGGGTCCACCTCGTACTGCTCGGCCGGAAGGCCGAAGCTCAGGCGCAGGAAGTTCTCCACGAGGTTGTGGGAGTTGTCGGGGTAGAGCATGGGCTGGCCGATGCTCTTCTTCAGGGCGTAGGCGGCGATGACCGGCATCTTGGCCAGCAGTCGGTAAGTGGAAACTTCCACCTGCTCGGCGTTGAACGGGTCCAGCGAGTCCTGGTAGAACGTGGACAGCGCCGACACAGCGGAGGAGAGCACCGGCATGGGGTGCGCATCGCGGGGGAAGCCGCTGAAGAAGCCCTTGAGCTCTTCGTGCAGCAGAGTGTGGTGGCGGATGCGCTGGTCAAAGGATTCCAGCTCAGTGGGGGTGGGCAGGTTGCCGTAGATCAGCAGGTAGGACACTTCCAGGAAGCTGGAGTGCTGGGCAAGCTGCTCGATCGGGTAGCCGCGGTACCGCAGGATCCCTGCGTCGCCGTCGATGTACGTGATCGCGGAGGTGGTGGCAGCGGTGTTCATGAAGCCAGGGTCAAAGGCAACGGCGCCGGTCTGCTTCAGCAGTTTGGAAACGTCGTAGCCTTCGTTTCCCTCTACAACCTTGATGCGCGGGAGCTCGAGCTCGCCGCCTGCGTGGCGCAGGGTTGCGCTGGTGGTCTCAGTCATGGAGTCCCCTTCATGAGGCATCTGGGCCTCTGTAGAAAGCTTGATCCAACATCAGGTGAGCCGCGCGGGGATCCCGCACAGGCGGGAATTCCAACGGCCGTGCTGCCTTCTTGTAGAAAGCCACCATTGATAGTCAGTTAAAAAGTACCGTCACTTTCAGCCTGCTACTAATCCGGGACACGCTTATACGCCGCAAAATGCGTCACTTGTGGCGGGTGTCACACCCATTGTTACGGGGCCGTTGCTCCGGAACCGCGGTTAGGCGGTCGCAGCCAGCCGGGCCACGGCAGTGTCGATCCGCTCGTCGCTGCCGGTCAGCGCCACACGAACGTAACCGTTGCCGGCCTCGCCGTAGAACACGCCCGGACCCGCCACGATCCCGCGTCCGGCGAGCCGCTCAATAGTGTCCCAGGTGGCTTCGCCTGCCGTGCACCACAGGTAAAGTCCCGCGGAGGACTCATGGATCTTCAGTCCGAAGCCTTCGAGGGCCGGCACAATCCGCGTCCGGCGGCCGCGGTACATGTCCTTCTGCGCCTGAACGTGGGCGTCGTCGCCGAGGGCCACGCGCATTGCCTCCTGGACCGGGTAGGGAACGATCATCCCGGCATGCTTGCGGCTGTTCACCAGGTTCGCCATGATGGCCGGGTCTCCGGCCACGAACGCTGCCCGGTAGCCGGCCAGATTGGATTGCTTGCTCAGGGAATAGACGGCAAGGAGCCCGTCATGGGAACCGCCCGCCACCCGGGGATCCAGGATGCTGGGGACTGCCTGCCCGCCCCGCTGAAGATCCCACTCGCCCCAGCCGAGTTCCGCATAGCATTCGTCCGAAGCCACGAGCGCCCCGACGTCCCGCGCCTGGTCGACGAGTTTTTTCAGGGAGGCGGCGTCCCGGACACTTCCGGTCGGGTTGCCCGGGGAATTGACCCACACGAGCCGGACCTTCGCCCGGGTGGCAGCATCGAGTTCGTCGAGATCATCAGCAGCCACTGCCGTCGCTCCGGCGAACGTCGCACCGATGTCATACGTGGGGTAGGCAACGGCGGGACGGACGACGACGTCCCCCGGCTTCAGCCCAAGCAGGAACGGCAGCCATGCCACCAGTTCCTTGGAGCCCACCGTCGGCATGACGTCGCGGGGATCCAGCCCCTCAACGCCCCTGCGGCGTGCAAACCATCCGGCGATGGCCTCCCGGAGCGCCGGGGTGCCGTGCACTGTGGGATAGCCGGGAGCGTCTGCTGCGGCCCGGAGGGCCTCCTGGATCACCGCGGGCGTGGGATCCACCGGCGTCCCGATGGACAGATTGACTGCTCCACCCGGATAATCAGCCGCTTTGGCCAGGTAGGGCGCCATGGCCTCCCAGGGGTAGTCGGGAAGGCTCAGGCCGAAGCTCCGCACAGCTGTTGTCACCGAAGCGCCCGCCTCAGTCCTGGTTCTGCGGCGGCAGCGCGGCAATCATCGCGTGGTCGGTGTGGGTGTTGCCGACCTTCGCGGCGCCGCCCGGGGAACCGAGCTCGTCGAAGAACTCGACGTTGGCCTTGTAGTAGTCGGCCCACTCTTCCGGGGTGTCGTCCTCGTAGTAGATGGCCTCGACCGGGCAGACGGGCTCGCATGCACCGCAATCGACGCATTCATCGGGATGGATATAGAGGGAACGCTCGCCTTCGTAGATGCAATCGACGGGGCACTCCTCAATGCACGCCTTGTCTTTGACATCTACACACGGCTGCGCGATTACGTACGTCACGTCCCTTGCCTCTCCACGTTGGTTCCGGCGCTGGCCGGTTGGTGCTTCCGGCCTGCATGCCGGTCTATCGACTTCCGAGCCTATTATCTCCCAGCACCGTTCCGCGAATGAAGCGCCGCGTCACACTCGGGAAGCGGCATACGATAAACGCGTGAGTCTGACAACGCCCCCGCCCCGCGAGTTCCTGGCCGCCGCGTCCCCCGGGACCCGGGTGGTGGTGCGCTACAGGGTCGACGGCGGTTATACGGATGCGCTGGGAGACCTCCTGGAGTGCCGGGCAAGTGACTGCACCGTACGTACCCGAAGTGCCGACGTCGTGGTTCCCCTCGACCTCGTGGTGGCGGCAAAAGAGGTGCCGCCCGCACCCGCGCGGCGCAGACCGCAAACACGACACTGACTTCCGGTCAGCCTGCCTCGACCTGACTGGGCAGTTTCCGCATGCCCAGCAACGGCGAGAACAAGACCGGTGCGACCGCCAGGAAGCTTCCCGCCGTGCCGATCCAGATCACCGGCACGAGCCCAAGGTGCTCGCCAAGGAGGCCGGAGGCAAGCGCCGCCAGCGGCATCACTCCCCACACAACGAACCGGATGGACGCGTTCATCCGGCCCAGGAGCCTGGCCGGACACACCCGTTGGCGCATGCTGAGCTGCATGATGTTGTAGACCAGGACAACGAAGCCGAAACCGAACTCGGAAAGGAGCAGCAGCGCCAACGAAATCCCGGGCTGGGCAATCATGGCCGCCACTGGAACGGGTATCAGGAACACCGCGCTGACACTGGCGCAGACCGGTATGACGGTGCCCTCGCCGGCCCACTCGGCCAGGCGCGGGGCAGCGATGGCGCCCAGCAGTCCACCGACCGCGCCGGCCGCCATGATGAGACCCATGCCCTGCGGCCCAAGTCCGAGATTCCGGAGAAT
This sequence comes from Arthrobacter sp. P1_B11, assembly GCF_056406715.1. Taxonomy (NCBI): domain Bacteria; kingdom Bacillati; phylum Actinomycetota; class Actinomycetes; order Micrococcales; family Micrococcaceae; genus Arthrobacter; species Arthrobacter sp. P1_B11. The sequence goes on along the minus strand of NZ_JBFTZQ010000001.1, from coordinate 98,721 downwards.
GAGCACCGGGAGCATGGTGAAAATCAACATGCCGCAGAAGTTCATCGCGCCGGTGCAGACGGCAATCCGGCTGATCAGCGGATGCCGGATCACGAACGAGAGTCCTTCTTTGATCTCGACACTCAGCGGCCGCCTGTCGGCTGCCGGCGCGGCCACCTCGCGGTCACGCGTGCGGGCGAGGAACACTGCGGAGAGCAGGTAGCCGGCGGCCTCCCCTATGAACAGCACCGGCGCAGTGACCACCGTCAGCAGGAGGCCTCCCGCTGCGGGTCCTCCGATTCTGGCTATCTGGGCCGTCGCTTCAAGTTTGGAGTTGGCCTGGCCGACGTTGCCGGGAGAAACGAGAACAGGCACGTAGCTCTGGTACGACACATCAAAGAACACCGTGGCCGTGCCCACTATCGCGGCGACGACGTACAGGTGCCAGACTTCCAGCAGGCCGCCCCACCACAGCAGCGGCACCGCCGCCATGGCGGCGGTCCTGACGATGTTGGCGGCGATCATGGTTCGCCTCTTCAGCCAGCGGTCTACCCACGCGCCGGCTGGCAGCCCCACGACCAGGAACGCTGCCAGGCCGGCAGCATTCAGCACGCCGACCTCGAATGCCGTGGCCTGCAGCATGGCCACGGCAAGCACCGGGAACGCCAACTGTCCCAGCTGGGCACCAAGCTGGCTCATGGTTTGGCCGGTCCAGAAAGTGGTGAAGTTACGGTCCAGCAACAGGGATCTGGTTGCTTCACCTGCAGCAGTGGATTCGGCGGTCACCGCATCAGTTTCCAGTGGTGATTGATATATGTCAATCACTTATTGCTGGCTAGACTTGCGCTATGACACCCGCGCCGGAGAGCGATGAAGCGGACCTGGTGGCGAAGGGCCGCGCGCTCAGCTCCCCGCTCAGGCTTCGGATTCTACGGCTGTGCCTGCACCAGGCCCGCACCAACAAGGAAATCGCAGAACTGCTGGGCATCAATCCCGCTTCCAGCCTTCATCATGTGCGCACGCTGGTGCGGACCGGTTTCCTGCTGGCGGAGGAGCGCCGGAAGGGTCGGCGGGGGGCAGCTGAGGTGCCCTACATCGCAAGCCGCAAGTCCTGGAGCACTCCGGTGGACAACGTCTCCCCCATCCTCATCGAGACGTTCCTGCAGGAAACCCGGGACCTTCCGCCGGAGGACATTGAGGTCTGGCGCCTGGGAGTGAAGTTCAACGATGCCCGGCGCGAGGAAATGCTGGGCAAGCTCCGCGCGGTGCTGGACGAGTACATGGCACTCCCTGCAGACGCCGACGGCCAGGCCACCTCTTTGATGATCGCCCACCACCGGGACCCCACAGCGGACTAGGCTGGCGCTCCGGTTGCCGGGCCCGGCGCGTTTGCGGCCGGAAGCCGGCGGCGGTACCGCCGGCACCATGCCAGCATCAGCACCGTGACAACGGCGATCCCGTAAACCCAAAAGTTCCCGGCGAGGTCCCCGGCAATGAGGCGCTTTCCGGGCTCCATGGCCGACCACCACCCTGCCAGGACATAGCAGAGAACTCCGCAGGCCGCCGTCGGGATAAGCGACCGGAACGCCGCACCCAAGAACAGTTGAAGCGAGCCCAGGAGCGCCAGGGCAGCCAGCGCGCCGAGCGGCAGCGCGACGTCGGCCGCCACCAGCAGTAGCTGGCGGTGCAGTGCCGTGCCGGCAACGGCAGCAAAAAGAGCTGCCGGCACGGCGGCGGCAACGCCGCCTGCCATGCCGGCAGCTCTATTGTTCACGAGGGTGATGACCGGAACGTGCCTGGATCAGACCTTCGCGCGGGCGCGGTTGGCCTTGGCGCGCTCGTTGGTGTCAAGGATGAGCTTGCGGATGCGGATGGACTCCGGGGTCACCTCAACGCACTCGTCCTCGCGCGCGAATTCGAGGGACTCTTCGAGGGTCAGATCGCGGGGCGGCGTCAGGTTCTCGAAGGTGTCAGAGGAAGCGGCACGCATGTTGGTGAGCTTCTTTTCCTTGGTGATGTTCACGTCCATGTCGTCGGCGCGGGAGTTCTCGCCAACGATCATGCCCTCGTAAACCTCGGACGTGGGCTTGACGAAGAAGGAGCCACGTTCCTGCAGGTTGATCATGGCGAACGGCGTCACAACACCGGCGCGGTCGGCGATCATCGAACCGTTGGTGCGGTACTCGATCGGACCGGCCCACGGCTCGTAGCCTTCGGAGATGGATGCCGCGATGCCGGCGCCGCGGGTGTCCGTGAGGAACTTGGTGCGGAAACCGATCAGGCCACGGGCCGGAACGATGAATTCCATCCGGCACCAGCCGGTGCCGTGGTTGGCCATGTTGGTCATGCGGCCCTTGCGGGCAGCCATGAGCTGGGTGACGGCGCCGAGGTACTCTTCGGGCACGTCGATGGTCATGTGCTCCATCGGCTCGTGGACCTTGCCGTCGATGGTCCTGGTGACCACCTGCGGCTTGCCGACGGTCAGTTCGAAGCCTTCGCGGCGCATCTGCTCAACCAGGATGGCAAGGGCGAGCTCGCCACGGCCCTGGACTTCCCAGGCGTCGGGACGCTCGGTGGGCAGAACCTTGATGGAGACGTTACCGATCAGTTCCTTGTCCAGGCGGTCCTTCACCTGGCGGGCAGTGACCTTGGCGCCCTTGACCTTTCCGGCCAGCGGCGAGGTGTTGATACCGATGGTCATGGAGATCGCGGGATCATCCACGGTGATCAGCGGCAGCGGCTGGGGGTTCTCGGCGTCGGTCAGGGTCTCACCGATGGTGATCTCTTCGATGCCGGCGACGGCGACGATCTCGCCCGGTCCTGCGGACTCGGCCGGAACGCGGTCCAGTGCCTTGGTGGCCAGGAGTTCGGTGATCTTGACGTTCTTGAGCTCACCGTTGGCGCGTGCCCAGGCGACGGTCTGGCCCTTGCGCAGGGTGCCGTTGTAGATGCGGAGCAGCGCGAGGCGGCCAAGGAACGGGGAAGCGTCCAGGTTGGTCACGTGGGCCTGCAGCACGCCGTTCGGGTTATACGTGGGTGCCGGGATGTGCTCAATGATGGTCTTGAACAGGGGCTCAAGGTCCTCGTTCTCGGGCGCTGAGCCGTCGGCCGGCTGCTCGAGGGAGGCGCGGCCTACCTTGGCGGCTGCGTAAACCACGGGAACTTCGAGGATCTTGTCCAGGTCGAGGTCCGGAACCTCGTCCGCGAGGTCGGAGGCCAGGCCCAGGAGCAGGTCCATGGACTCGTGGACAACTTCTTCGATCCGCGCGTCGGGGCGGTCGGTCTTGTTGACCAGCAGGATGACCGGCAGGTGCGCGGCCAGGGCCTTGCGCAGTACGAAGCGGGTCTGGGGCAGCGGGCCCTCGGAAGCATCAACGAGGAGCACCACGCCGTCCACCATGGACAGGCCGCGCTCAACCTCGCCGCCGAAGTCAGCGTGGCCCGGGGTGTCGATCACGTTGATGGTGATGGTCTCACCCTTGGAGGACGGTCCGTTGTAGGCCACGGTGGTGTTCTTGGCCAGGATGGTGATGCCTTTTTCGCGCTCAAGGTCACCGGAGTCCATGACGCGGTCTTCGAGGTGGTTGTGCTCGGCAAAGGAGTTGGTCTGCTTGAGCATGGCGTCGACCAGGGTGGTCTTGCCGTGGTCAACGTGGGCCACGATCGCGACGTTGCGCAGGTCACTGCGCGATGCAGTGGCTACCGCAGTGTTGGTGGTGGTTTCAGACATGCGTTATTGCTCGATTCAGTGGTGAAGTCAGCTGTTGTATCGCGACATTTCCAACTGGAACGCACGACGGATCAGTCCCTTTAACACAGGGCACCTACAGCTAGTCTAAACGCTCTGCCATTTATTGGCCTAAAATCCGAAAGCGCGCCCTCCCCCGGCCCGTTACCAAATCGTGAGTCCGCACGCACGTCACGTGAGCAATCTCACTGGCTTTTCCCGAACTGATCCATCACTATTGCTTGGAACACTACGACCAGGCCAGGAGTCCACGGATGCTGCAAGCCTCAACGCTGGCCGTCCTGATCGCCCCGATCATCGCCGCCGGCGTGTTTTTGGCCGGCTGCGGGACGGCGTCCCTGCCAGCGCCGGGCACGGGCAACCCGGCCACGCCCCGCCCCGCTGCCCTGGCACCGGCCGCAGGGCCCGGCGAGGCCGTTGCCGCAGGCTCGCCCGTGGGAAGGGACCTCATCGCGGCGGACCCGGCAGGCCTTCCGGCCGGATCCCTCTTCCGGAACCCCGCGAACGGACGGGACGAAGTGATCATCGACAATATCGACCGAACGGCCCTGCTGATCGGCGATTCGCAGTCCGAACCGGAGGCAAGCTGGCCGCGCCGGGCCTTGACCGGGCTGGGTTACGGGGTCTTCTTCTGCGGCAAGGGCGGCACCGGCTTCGTTGCCTCCAACGGCACCACGGGAAACTACGTCGACGCCCTGCAGCGGGGCGACTGGCACCTGCCCTATGGCTTTCCTCCGCTCGTGGTCATTGAAGGCGGCGGCAACGACGCCAAGCAGGGCGCCGCTGACCGGGAGATCGTCGCGAATGCGGAGAGCCTGATCACCACACTCAAGCAGCGGTATCCGGGAGCAAAACTCGCCATGGTCGGCACGCTGGCCAAAGGTGCCGGCAACGGCGGCGGGAGGCGCACCGAAGTGGACGCGTTGCTGGGGAAAGTGGCGGCTGCCCATCGCATTCCGTTCGTCGGTGTCGGTGATTGGCTGACCCGCTACGGCCTGGAGGCCTCGCTTGCGGACAAGGTCCACATGAACGACGACGGCCACCGCGCCTTGGGGACGCTGCTGGGCAGCCGGCTCGCGGCCCTCGGGCTCGGCCCCGGCTAGGAGCGGAGAATCCTGGCGCGGAGAAGCCCATGCGGACGACAAAGGAGCCGGTGCGCACCTTCGGGTGGGCACCGGCTCCTTTAATGCGCATACTCTTGCTGCGGGACGGCGCCTAGGCCGTGGCCACCTCGGGAGGAAGCATAAGGTGGGCGCCGGGAATCGCGTTGAGCAAGGCCTTGGTGTAGTCCTGCCGCGGCGAATCGAATACATCATCCGTTGACCCGGTCTCCACCAGTTTGCCCTTCTCCATGACACACACGTGGTCGGCTATCTGCCGGACCACCGCCAGGTCGTGGGTGATGAACAGGTAGGTAAGGCCGAGGTTGGACTGCAGGTCCGCGAGCAGGTTCAGCACCTGCGCCTGGACCAGCACGTCGAGTGCGGAAACAGCCTCGTCGCAGATGATCACCTCCGGGTCCAGCGCAAGTGCGCGTGCGATGGCCACGCGCTGGCGCTGGCCGCCGGAGAGTTCATTCGGGTAGCGCTGCATGGCGGACTGGGGAAGCGCCACCTGGTCCAGCAGTTCGCGCACCTTCTTCTCGCGGCTGGCCTTGTTCCCCACTTTGTGGGTGCGCAGCGGCTCCTCGATGGTCCGGAAGATGTTGTACATCGGGTCCAGCGAGCCGTACGGGTCCTGGAAAATCGGCTGCACCCTGCGGCGGAAAGCGAACAGCTGCCTGCTGTTGAGCGTGGAAGTGTCAACGCCGTCGAAGACGATTTTCCCCGACGTAGGCGCCAGCAGGTTCAGCACCATCTGCGCCACCGTCGACTTGCCGGAGCCCGACTCCCCCACGATGGCTGTCGTCGTGCCGCGCTTGACGCTGAACGAGACGTTGTCCACCGCGGTGAAATCTGTCGACCTTCCGAGTGCGCCGCGGAGCTTGAAGACCTTGGTCAGGTCTTCAATCTTCAGGACGTCCTCGGGCAGCGCTTCCTCCACGACAACGGGTTCCGTCGGCGCCAGCAGGTCCGTGGATTCGACTCCCTGTTCCTTCGCCACCTGGATACGGCGGGAAGCCAGGGAGGGGGCGGACGAGACGAGCCGCTGCGTGTAGGGATGCCGGGGGTTTCGCAGCAGTTCCAGGGACGGGCCAGCTTCAACCACCTGGCCGCGGTACATGACCACCACTTTGTCTGCCCGTTCGGCCGCGAGGCCCAGGTCGTGGGTGATCAGCAGCACGGCAGTGCCGAGCTCGGTGGTCATCGTGTCGAGGTGATCCAGGATCTGCCGCTGAACGGTGACGTCCAGGGCCGACGTCGGCTCGTCGGCAATCAGCAGCCGGGGCTGGCATGAGAGGCCAATGGCGATCAGCGCACGCTGCCGCATGCCGCCGGAGAATTCGTGCGGATACTGCTTGGCGCGCCGCGCCGCATCCGGCAATCCTGCCTGGGAAAGCACCTCGGCAACATCGTCGGGGCCGCTGGGCAGCCCGTTCGCCTTGAGCGTCTCGCGGACCTGGAACCCGATCTTCCACACCGGGTTGAGGTTGGACATCGGATCCTGCGGCACCATGCCAATGTGGCTGCCGCGGAGTTCGATCATCCGCTTTTCGCTGGCGTTCGAAATGTCCTCGCCGTCGAAAAGGATCTGGCCGCCGGCCACCCGGCCGTTGGTGGGAAGAAGGCCGATCGCGGCCAGCGCCGTCGTGGATTTTCCCGAACCTGATTCGCCCACGATGGCGACCGTTTCGCCGGGCATGATGGTCAGGTGCGCATTACGCACGGCATTGACGTCGCCGTGGCTGGTGCGGAAGTTGATTGCCAGGTCTTTGATTTCAAGAAGCGGACGCTCGACGTCGGACCCTTGTTCCCGAAACTGGACAGCGGAGCTCATGGCGTCTCCTTTCATCGCTTGCGCGCTTTCGGATCGAGGGCATCACGCAGGGCGTCGCCCAGCATGATGAAACTCAGGACGGTGATGGACAGCGCAATGGCCGGGTAGATCAGGGGCATCGGGTTGGACCTCAGGGAGGCCTGCGCCGACTGGATGTCGTTGCCCCAGGACATCACGCTGGGCGGCAGCCCGATTCCCAGAAACGACAGCGTCGATTCGGCAACAATGAAGGTGCCGAGGGATATGGTGGCCACGACGATGATCGGCGCCAACGAGTTAGGCATGACGTGGCGCATGAGCGAGCCGAACTTTGAGACGCCCAGGGAGCGCGCGGCCGTCACGAAGTCCGCGTTGCGGACCTCTATCACGGCGCCGCGGGTAATGCGGGCGATCTGCGGCCAGCCGAAGGTGACCAGGATCAACACGAGCGTCCAGGCCGTGCGGTTGGCACGGAACACAGGCAGCTGCATCATCACGATGGCGCCGAGGATCAGCGGCAACGCGAAGAAGATGTCGTTGATGCGGGCCAGGATGGCATCCACCCAGCCGCCGTAGTATCCGGCGAGGGCTCCCGTGATGCCGCCGATCATGAGGACGCCAAGGGTGGTGAAGAGGCCCACAGTCACCGAGGAACGCGTGCCGAAGATGACGCGCGCGTACACGTCGCAGCCCAGCTGGGTGAAGCCCAGCGGGTGTCCGGTCGCCGGTCCGGCGTCGGAGTTGGCCAGCTGGCACGCTTCTGAGGCCGGGTCGATGCCGGAAAAGAGCCAGGGGAAGAGTGACACGGCGACGACGACGAGGATCAGGAATGCGGAGATCAGGAAGAGCGGCTGCCTGCGCAGGTTCTTCCAGGCCTCTCCCCAAAGGCTCAGCGGGGCCTGGTCTTCCTGGACCTTGTCGGTTGCTTGCAGCGGTGTCTCGGAAAAGTCGGCAACGAAGTGTTCGACGTGCCGCCTCGCCGGCGCCGCAGTGCGCAGGTCTGGGGTCATGTTCTCAGGCGTCATAGCGGATCCTTGGGTCAAGCCAGGCGTACAGCAGGTCTACAAGCAGGTTGGATACGACATAGATCAGCACCAGCACGGTGACGATCGAGACGACCGTGGGGCCTTCACCCTGTGTGACGGCGCGGTAGAGCCGGTTGCCGACACCCGGCACGTTGAAGATGCCCTCGGTGACGATGGCTCCGCCCATCAGGGCGCCCAGGTCCGCGCCGAGGAAGGTGATGACCGGGATCAGCGAGTTACGGAGGATGTGCACGCGGACCACGCGGAAACGGGACAGGCCCTTGGCAGTGGCGGTGCGTACGTAGTCGGCGTTCATGTTTTCGATGACGCTGGTCCGGGTGAGGCGCAGGACATAGGCGAAGGAGCCCAGCCCGAGGACGATCGCCGGCAGGATTAGATCCTGGACCGTGGCGGCCGAACTGACGGTCGGTTTGGCCCAGCCGAGCTGGACGCCGATGGTGAACTGCAGCAGGAAGCCGAGCACGAAGATCGGGATGCCGATCACGATCAGGGATGCGATCAGGACGGTCGCGTCGAAGAACTTGCCCTTGCGGAGTCCCGCGATCAGGCCGAAGATGATGCCGAAGACGGCTTCGAAGATCAGCGCCATGACGGCCAGCCGGGCCGTCACTGGGAAGACCTCGCCCAGCACTGCGGCGATCGGTCGTCCGGAGAAGTCCTGGCCCAGGTCGAAGGTGAAGATCCCCTTGAGGTACAGCAGGTATTGGATCCAGAACGGCTGGTCAAGGTGGTACTGCGCGCGGAGCTGGGCAGCCACGGCCTCATTGACGGGCTTGTCGCCGAACAGTGCCACGATGGGGTCGCCAGGCAGGCTGAAGACCAGGAAATACACCAGCAGCGTGGCGCCCAAGAATACCGGAATCAGCTGCAGGAAACGCTTGAGGATGTAAGTCGCCATCAGCGAAGGACACCCCCGTCAGCAGGCATCCTGTCCAAGGATGCGGCGGAGTTGTTCATCAAAGAACCTTTTCACTATGGGTGCAGCCGACGCCGGTGCGGTCACGGCGGGCCGGCTGCGAAGTGCACCGGGCGAAGCGGGTGCTGAGAAATTGGGTGGAAGCAAAACAACGGCGGAGGCCCCAATCCAGGCAGCCCCCGCCGTCGTTTTAGTAGTTACTTGCCAGTGATGTTGTAGTAGAGCGGAACACCGTTCCACGCGTAGTCAACATTGGTGACCTGGTCGCTCCAGCCACCCTGGGAGACCTGGTACCACAGCGGGATGGCCGGAAGGTCCTGCAGGAGGATCTCCTGGGCCTTGTTCATCGCCGTGTTGCCCTCGCTGACCGAGGAGGCTTTCAGGCCATCGGAGACGGCCTTGTCGAACGCCGGGTTTGCGTATTCGGCGTCGTTGGAGCCTGCACCGGTCTTGTAGATCGGGCCGAGGAAGTTGTACAGCGACGGGTAGTCCGCCTGCCAGCCGGCGCGGATGGAGCCGGTCAGCGTCTTGGCGGTGGCGTCGTTGCGGGCTTCCTTGAACGTCGCATACGGCTTGCCTTCAACCTTGATGCCGAGGTTGTTCTTCAGCTGGTTGACGACTGCTTCAACCCAGGCCTTGTGGCCGCCCTTGTCGGCGTTGTAGGCAATGGTGAACGTCTTGTTGGCGTCCCACTTCTGGATGGCGTCGGCCTTGGCCCAGAGGTCCTTGGCCTTGGCGGCGTCGAACTTCAGGTTTTCCGAACCCGGGATGCTGTCGCTGTAGCCGTCCAGCACGGGAGCGGTGAAGTCCATGGCCGGCTTGCGCGCACCGTTGAAGATCACCTTGGTGATCTCGTCGCGGTTCATGGCCATGGAGATGGCCTGGCGGCGCAGCTTGCCCGCTTCGCCGCTCCACTCGGGCAGGTATTCCGGGATGGCGATCGTCTGGTTGCCGGCGTACGGCTTCTCGATGGTCCGCTCGCCCAGGTCGGATTTGAAGTTCTTGAGCGCGCTCGTGGGGATCGTCTGCAGCACGTCGAGGTTGTTGGACAGCAGGTCCTGGTACGCGGCGTCGTCGTTCTGGAAGATCTTGAAGGTCACGCCGGCGTTCTTGGCCTTGCGGGGACCGTTGTAGTCCGGATTCGGCACAAGCTGGATCTGCACGTTGTGCTGCCAGCCGCCGTCGGCCATCTTGTACGGGCCGTTGCCGACGGGCTTTTCGCCGTAACCCTTCGGGTCCTTCAGTGCGGCGGACGGAACCGGCACGAATGCGGAGTAACCGAGGCGCAGCGGCCAGTCGGATTCCGGCTGCTTCAGCTCAACGGTGAACGTCTGGTCGTCAACGACCTTCAGGCCGGACATAGTGTCTACCTTGGAGCCCTCTGCGCTGGCTTCGTCGTAGCCCTTGATGCTTTCAAAGAACGCACCGCTGAGCTGCGCGTTCTTCGCGGCGGCGCCGAAGTTCCAGGAATCCACGAAGGTCTTGGCGGTGATGACCTCGCCGTTGGTGAACTTCTGGTCCTTCTTGATCTTGATCGTGTAGTGCTGGGCGTCTTTGCCCTCGATCGACTCGGCGAGTTCGTTGACCGATTTGCCGCTGGGGTCATAGCTGACAAGACCTGCGAACATCATGTCGATGACCTTGCCGCCGCCAACTTCATTGGTGTCGGCCGGCATGAGCGGGCGCTGGGGTTCGGATCCATCGGCAAGAATGACCTTGCTCGAGTTTCCGGCTGCGTTGGAGCTGCCGGAGTTGGATCCGCCGCCGCCGCATCCGGTCAGGGCAAGTGCGGCGATAGCCATCATGCCCAGTGCTTTGGAAGTGCGCGAAAAACGCATTCCGCCTCCTATGTGTTGTGGGAGAGATTCAGGGGATATCTTTTGCATCCCCGCAGTCCAGGCACAGACGTATCGTGTGACGTGGGCTACATGAGGAAGAAGCCTAACCGCAAGTAGTCCAAATAGTGGTACGCCGTTGCCAAACCGTGACCGGGTTCTATCGCTTTAGCGCAGAGACCGCAAGTCACAAGTTACCGTCGAGTACTATACTCCACAAAATGTGGCGCAGGTTACTCCGCCGCCGTGGCGAGCAGCTGCGCCCTCAGCTCGCGCCGTTCGCGCTGCCTTTCCGGATCCGGCAGCGGTACGGCCGCCAGCAGCCTCTGTGTGTAGGGCTCCTGGGGGCTCCTGAGGATCTGGTCGCGCGTCCCCTGCTCCACGATGCGACCGCGCTGCATGACGCAGATCCTGTCCGCCAGGACGTCCACCACGGCAAGGTCATGCGTGACGAAGAGGCAGGCGAAGCCGAGCTCGCGCTGCAGGTTCTGGAAAAGCTCCAGGACCTTCGCCTGCACGGACACGTCCAGTGCCGACGTTGGCTCATCTGCCACCATGAGCTTGGGTTTCAGCGAGAGGGCGCGGGCAATACCCACGCGCTGTTTCTGCCCGCCGGAGAGCTCATGCGGATACCGGTTGCGGTAGTCGCGGGGAAGCTCAACCTGGTCTAGCAGCGCCTCGATGCGCTTCTGCAGGTCAGGACCCTTCGCCACCCCGGCGAGATACATAGGTTCGCCGATGCTTTCCCCGATGGGCAGGCGCGGGTTCAGGGACGAAGACGGATCCTGAAAGACCATCCCGATGTGGCGCCGCACCTGGTGCAGTTGCTTGCCGTTTTTCTTGGCCGCGGAAATATCCTGGCCCACCACGTGCATCTTGCCGGCGGCCACAGGCAGCAGCCCCACGGCTGCGCGCCCAATGGTGGTTTTTCCGGACCCTGACTCCCCAACGAGCCCCACGACCTGGCCGGGGTAGATGGTCAGGTTGGCACCCTCCACCGCCCGGAAGGCGGGCACGCGCCCCTGCTTGGGGTACTCGATGGCGACGTCCGTCAGTTCGAGGACCGGTTCGCCGGAGGCCCTGGCCGCCTCGGCAGCGGCCAAGGCCGCGGCATTCTCGCGCTCCCGGCGGGCCAGCTCCTCGCGGTCCACCGATTCAAGTTCGGCGTGCGTGGCGGCAGCCAGCGCGGCCGTCACGTCCACCTCCCCCTCTGAACCGGCGCCGCCCTGTCCGAGGTGGGGCACGGCGGCAAGCAGCGCCTGCGTGTAGGGGTGCTGAGGGTTGTGGAAGATCTGGTCGGCGGTGCCGGTCTCGACGATCAGCCCGCGGCGCATCACTGCGATCCGGTCGGCGAGGTCAGCGACGACGCCCATGTCGTGGGTGATTAGGACGATTGCACTATCGAGCTTGTTCCGCAGGTTCCTCATCAGGTCAAGGATTTCGGCCTGGACTGTCACGTCGAGGGCCGTCGTGGGTTCGTCCGCAATCAGCAGTTTGGGATCGCAGGAGAGCGACTGGGCGATCATGGCGCGTTGCCTTTGCCCGCCTGAGAGCTGGTGGGGGTATGACTTGAACGCCTTCTCGGGATCCGGGAGTTCCACGAGGTCCAGCATGCGCAGCGCGCGTTCCCGGGCCTCCCCGGGTGACACTTCGTTGTGCAGGCGCACAGTTTCGACAATTTGGGCGCCCACCGTGTAGACCGGGTTCAGGGCGGTCATGGGCTCCTGGAAAATGACGGCCACGTCCTTGCCGCGGACACTGCGAATGTTGGAGGCGTCGCCGCCGAGCAACTCCTTACCCGAGAGCTTGACACTGCCGGAGACCCGGCTGTTGCTGGGAAGCAGGCCCAGCAACGCCATGGAACTGGCACTCTTTCCCGAACCTGATTCACCGACGATCGCCAGGACCTCGCCGGCCCGGACTTCGTAGTTAAGTCCGACGGCGGCCGGAACCCACTTCTTGTCCACGCCGAAGTCGACGCTCAGGTCGCGCACCTCAAGGACGACAGCACCTATATTCTCGGGGCCGGTGAGGGCAGGGCCGTGGCTGATGTAGTCAGACATGTTGGGGTTTTCCTTCCACCCGGGCCAGCGGAGCAGCTGAAATTAGTGCTGCGGCTCGGAATCCTGAATTATTGGGGGCATGAGCACTGCGCCGCACGCCGAAAATGCTGTGATCTTCAAAGCCCGCACCAACAAATGGTTCGCCGGGCTTGCCTGGCTTGTGGCCGGCGTCGGGCTCGTCGGCACAGCAGTGACGGGCGGGGCCGGGTCGATGCTCGGCACCGGCCCGCTGCTCCTTATCGCCTATCTTGGCTGGCTGTTGTTTTGGCGGCCGTCCGTGGTGGTCCACGACGCCGGCGTCCGGCTCGAGAACCCCTTCCGGTCCGTCATGGTGCCCTGGGCTGCCCTCGTCCATGTGGATACGAGGTACGCCCTGACCCTGGTCACACCGTCCAGAAGCTACGGTGCCTGGGCAGCGCCCGCTCCCGGCATCTGGGGCGGACGCAACGCCCGCCCGGAAGACCTCCACGGCCTGCCGGGGACCACCTACGGCCCCGGGAATTCCGTCCGGCCAGGTGACCTGAAAAGCACCGACTCCGGGCAGGCGGCACAGCTGGTCCGCACCCGCTGGCAGCAGCTGGTCGAATCCGGGGCCATTGACGCCGGAAACGCTGCGGCCACCCCGGTGTTGATAACCGTCCGCTGGCTGGAGGTGGGCGGCACCGTGCTGCTCCTTGCGTTCAGCATCTGGGGCGTTGCCCTGCTGTAGCCCTGGGCGCTGCGGTAGCACGTCAGGCTCCCCGGTGTTCGCCGGCCGCGTTCCCGCCCACGGTTCCGCCGTCAATGGCCGTCACCGGCGTTTTCTCCGCTGCTGGAGAGCCGCCTGCGGCCCGCGCCTTCTTGGCATTGAACTTCTTCTGGCGCGGATCAAACGCGTCCCGCAGTCCGTCGCCGATGAAGTTGATGCTGAGGCAAATGAGGACGATGAAGAGGCCCGGGAACCAGAACAGCCACGGCCGGGTCGCAAAGGCTTCCTGGTTCTGCGAAATGAGCAGGCCGAGGGAGGTGTCAGGAGACTTGACGCCGACGCCCAGGTAGCTCAGTGCGGTCTCGGTCAGAATCGCCGCGGACATCGTCAGCGTGACGTTGACGATCAGCACTCCCACGGCGTTGGGCAGGATGTGCTTGAAGATGATCCTGGCGTTGCTCGCTCCCGATATCCGCGCGGCGTCAACAAATTCACGCTCCCGCAGGGAGAGGAATTCACCGCGCATGAGCCTTGCCAGCCCCACCCAGCTGATCAGCCCGAGGAAAATGCCGAGTGCCAGGACGCCGTTGGAGCTGGCGAAGGTGGCAAACCAGCTGCCCTCATCCCGCCGGCCCGCGAACTGGGCCATGACCGCCGCGAGGAGCAGTGCAGGGACGATGATGATGACGTCCGTGAGGCGCATGAGGATGGCTTCCATCCAGCCCCTGAAGTAGCCGGACAGGGCGCCGACGACCACGCCGATGAGCCCGGCAATAAGACCGATGACCAGCATGATGGTGATGGACTGCTGGGCCCCGCGCATTGTCATGGCGAACAGGTCGCGGCCGATCCGGTCCTGTCCGAAAGGATGTTCACCCCAGGCCAGAGGCCAAAGCGAAGCTGTTGGCGCACCGTCGTTGACCAGCGGCGAAACGTCCTCGTGGCCGTAGCGCCACCATCCGGGGATCCCTGCATACCCCACGGCGGTGAAGGCCATGATGAAAATGATGGCAAAGACGATGAGGCCCACGATCGCCCCGGAATGGCCGAGGAACCGCTTGCGGACGATCTGTCCCTGGCTTAGTCCTTTGGCCTCGATAACGGGCTCGATGCCGGCAGCCGCCTGCTGTTTCAGGCTGGCCTGCTCCGCCACGATTTCGTCCTGCTGACTCGGCTGGCTCATGCTTTTACCCTTACTCGTGGATCCAGTGCGGAGTAGGCAAGGTCCGCGATGAGGTTGAACACCATGGCCGTGATGGCGACGCAGATAAAGACGCCCATGACCGGGTTGGGGTCAACGTGCAGAATGCCATCGAGGAACAGGAAGCCCATGCCGCGGACGGAGAACACCGTCTCCGTGATCACGGCACCGCCGATGAGCCCGCCAATGTCGAAGGCAACGATCGTGGCGACCGGGATGAGGGCGTTCCGGAACGCGTGGCGCATCACCACGGTCCGTTCAGAAACGCCTTTGGCCCGGGCCGTTCGAATGTAGTCCATGTTCATGATTTCGAGCATGGAGGCTCGGGTGAACCTGGTGTAGCCGGCCAGCGAGATGAGGATGAGCGCCGTGGTGGGCAGGATCAGGTGGGTGAATGAATCGAGCCCAAGTACCCAGAAATCCCCCTCGATGTTCGGGGTGCCGGCACCGATGGTGGCGATGGGGCGTCCCCGCACCCTCCCGTTGTTGAAGTACGCCGGCCACGCCTGCATGAACCGGTCCAGCAGGACGAGAAATCCCAGGAGGACGGACGTAATGGCTGCGGCGCGCATGGATTGGCCGCGGTCATAGCCGCCCACCAAGTAGCCGATCGCCATGCCGACAAGAACGGTGGCGACGGCGAGCAGCACAATCATGAGGAAGGTCGCCTGATTGAGCAGCGGCTGGATGAGGAAGTACGCGACCACGCCCACGCAGACGGCGATGAGTGCGGACTGCAACGCCTTCCGGTTCCTGAGCCCTGCCGTCAACAGGGTCACCGCAAAGGCGAGTCCGACGCCGGCAATGGCGATGACCACAGGCCCGAGCCCTGGAGTCTTAAACCATTGGGTGACCGAGAAGTAGATGAGCACTGCCGTCACGACGGCGAATACGATCCCGCCCGTCAATACCCGCCGCTTCGTGTCCCCACCTGCAACCACCATGGCCACCAGGCCGAACACCACGCCGATGCCTATGGCCAGCGGAAGCGGTATCTGCGGATTCCTGAGGAAGTCGTTGAAGCCGATGGCGCCGAATTCCTTAAGCAGTACGGCGACCCAGAAAATGGGGAGGGAAAAGAACAGGAAGGCCATGAAAGTCACGCCGTAGTCCAACGTGCTGTACTGCCGCAATGCCGTGATGATGCCGAGCGTAATGCCCACGAGGATCGCCAGGACGGCGGCGCCGGTAACCAGCGTGAGTGTCTGCACGAGGGCATGCCCCAACGCATCGGTTATGGGCTGTCCAGCGATGTTCTTGCCGAGATCGCAGGAGCCGGCGAACGGCACGAGGCACTTGGCGGCGCCGCCGAGCCATTTGAAGTACCGCAGCGGAGCCGGGGTGTCCAGATCCAGGAGTGCGGACCTTGAATCCATCAGCTGCTGTTTATTGGGCTGGCTGCTGGCCCGGAACTCTGCAAGCGGATCACCGGACGCCGCGGTCAGCAGATACACCAGGAAGGATGCACCCAGAAGAATGAGTGCCGCGGTGACTAGCCGCCGGACGATGTAGGTCACCATTTTGATAGAACCTCAGTATTCGGGCCCAGGGATTGCCCGGACCGGTCGCAGGTTTGGCCGTGCCCGCCTGTTGTGTTTCGGCAGCGGCACAGGCGGGAGATGTCGCTGCAAGGCGCCGGGACCATGGTGCTTGATCCCGGCGCCTCAGCTACCTTGTTGCGGTTGTGGTCATCGGCTTACTTCTCGGCCCACTCCCAGAAGTTCCACCAGACGCCCGTCTGGTTCGGCATGAACTTCACTCCGGTGATGCGGTCGCTGTAGGCGTCCACTCCAACGGACTGGAACAGAGGAAGGCCGTAGGCAGAGGCCCAGATCTTCTTGTCGACCTGCTTGATGAGGTCGTCCTGCTTGCCCCGGTCGGTCGTCACGATGAGTTCATCCATCAGCTTGTCGGCCTCGGGATCGCTGAACTTGTTGAAGTTGGAACCGTTGCCCGTCCGGAAGATCTGCGGCACGCCGGAGACTCCAACGCCCGGGTTGATCCAACCGAAGATCGTGGCGTCGTAACCGCCCTTGCCCAGCGCCTTACCCCAGTCAGAGGCGCCAAGGCCGCCGTCGACGATCTTGAAGCCCGCCTTGGTTGCCGACTCGCGGATCAGGGAGAAGGCATCCACACGGTTCGGGTTGTCCTTGTTGTACATGATCCGGATTTCCGGAGTCTTGCCGGCGAGGAGCTTCTTGGCTCCGTCAACGTCAGCGTCCTGGTACGCCGAGGCGCCGTTTTCCTTCACGGAGTCTGCGTAGGCAGGCTGGGCCGGAACAAAGAGCTGCGAATCCAGCGGCTTCGCTTCCGGATCAAGCTTCTTTACGATCTTGTCGACGATGTCCTTGCGGGGAACCGTCTTCATGAATGCTTCGCGGACGTTCTTGTCTGCCAGCGGTCCTGAGAAGTTAAGGTCGATGTGGTCGTAGGAGAGCTGGTTGCCCTGCTCTACGGTCACGCCCTGGCTCTCAAGTGCCTTCAGCTGGTCAAGCGTGTCTGCGGAGGCCTGCGGGGCGATGATATCCGCCTCGCCATTTTTCAGTGCCTGTACCTGGGCAGGAGAGGAACCGATGTAGCGGACGGTGATTTCATCGAGCTTGGCTTCGGGGCCCCAGTTGTAGTCCTTGTTCTTGACCATGGTCAGGGACTGGTCCTGGTTGACGCTCTTGACGATGAAGGGACCGTTGGACAGGAACAGGCTCGGATCACTCGGCAGGGTCTTGGAGTCGAATCCGGTGTTCCAGAGATCAGACATTGCCTTAAGCTTGGCGTCGGCAGGCTTCGGGGCCTTGGAGTCGCCGCGCGGCATGCCCTTGAGGAGGTCAATGAACGCCTGGGTGTCCGCCAGGCCGGCTTTCTTCGCCAGCACGTGCGCCGGGATGTCAATCCCGGGTCCGCCAAGTGCGATTTCCCAGTCAGCGAACGGCTTGGAGTACTTGATGGTCATCGAGTGGTTGTTGTCGCCGATTTCCGGGAAGTCCGTGAGGGCGAGGCCGGTGGGGTCACCCGCGTAGGAGAAGTACGACGTTCCGGCTTTCCCATCGGCGTCGGCGTCGTTGTAGTAGCCGGAGAAGGCAGCCCATTGGAGGAGGAGATCCGCTGCCGTGACGGGCGTGCCGTCCGACCATTTGACGCCTTCGTTGATGGTGTACTTGACGGTCAAGGGATCATCGGAGGTCTTTTCCATCTTGCCGAACTTTTCATTGCGGACAACGTTGAGCTTGTTGTCGATGTAGTAAAAGCCCGAGTGGGTGGCGTAGCTGACCTTCGAGTTGATGTCAGTGTTGCCGTCGGCCGTATTGGGGTTGAACGTATTGAACGCATTCACCTCGACCACAGTGGCGGTGCCCCCCTGTTTGCCGGCCGCGTTGCTTGACGGGGTTGTCCCGGTGTTGGTGCTGGCGCAGGCGCTGAGCGCCAGCGCCGCAGCCGCGGCAACGCCTACTGCTTTGGAAATACGACCAAATCGCATTCCGCCTCCTATGTCTCTTTAGTGTGGAAAGGACCGCCGCTGTAGACGCCGGCCAGACCGCCACATCCCCCCAGTGAGCATGTGGCATGTCTCACATGGGAAGTAGCCTAGACCCGAAGGCGGGGGCTGCGGACCGAAAGTTGTCCCTCAGTAAAGGTTGTTATCGAGATGCAACCTAGGCGGAAACTGGAGGTGGCATTCTGCAAGAAACGCTTGACTGCATCGGTGCGGGTGGGTATGCGCGCCAATCACAGCAAAAGCCCCGATCCTAGGGATCAGGGCTCCTACTTGTTAATTCTCAATCACTGAAGAGTGCGTACCGCAACCTCAGACGTTGAAGCGGAACTCGACGACGTCGCCGTCGGCCATGACGTATTCCTTGCCTTCGATGCGGACCTTGCCGCGGGACTTCGCCTCGGCCATGGAACCGGCATCGATGAGGTCCCCGAAGGAAACAACTTCGGCCTTGATGAACCCGCGCTGAAAGTCCGAGTGGATGACGCCGGCCGCCTGCGGCGCGGTGTCGCCCTGGTGGATGGTCCACGCGCGGGTTTCCTTCGGGCCTGCCGTCAGGTACGTCTGCAGCCCGAGGGTGTGGAAGCCCACTCGGGCAAGTTGGTCCAGGCCGGATTCATCCTGCCCGTTCATTTCCAGCATTTCACGCGCTTCCTCCTCATCCAGCTCCACGAGGTCGGACTCGAGCTTGGCGTCGAGGAAGATGCAGTCTGCAGGCGCGACCATGGCGCGGAGCTCTTCCTGCTTCTCGGGGCTGCCCAGGATTCCTTCGTCCGCGTTGAAGACGTAGATGAAAGGCTTGGCCGTCAGGAGGCTGAGTTCCTTGAGGTGCTCCATCTCAAGCTTGTCGCTCTTGACCGAGGAGAAGATGGTGTCGCCGCGTTCCAGCACCACCTGGGCCGCCTTGATGGCGGCCAGCTCCGCGGCCTCGCGCTTCTTGATCTTGACTTCTTTTTCGATCCTGGGGACGGCCTTTTCGATCGTCTGGAGGTCAGCCAGGATCAGCTCGGTGTTGATGGTCTCCATGTCGGAGCGCGGGTCCACCTTGCCGTCGACGTGGATAACGTCGGGGTCGTCGAACACGCGGACGACCTGGGCGATCGCCTCGGCCTCCCGGATGTTGGCGAGGAACTGGTTGCCCAGGCCCTCGCCTTCGGACGCACCTTTGACGATGCCGGCGATGTCAACAAAAGACACCGCGGCCGGCAGCAAACGCTGGGACCCGAAAATCTCCGCGAGCTGCTGAAGCCGGGGGTCGGGCAGGTTCACGACGCCGACATTCGGTTCGATGGTGGCGAACGGATAGTTCGCCGCAAGCACCTGATTACGGGTCAGGGCGTTGAAAAGAGTTGATTTGCCGACGTTGGGCAGTCCGACGATGCCAATAGTAAGAGCCACGGACATTGATTCTACCCGTTACGGCGGCGCCGGCGGCTACCGGCGCCCCGCTGCCGGACGCGCGGGCCTGCGGCAGACACAGTTCAATTGAGGCCTGCGGCCGTGGCGCCGTTGCCTTCGGCAAAAATGTCGCACCTGCATGCCACAGTGAATGCATGGATTCTTTTTCAGTCATTCTGGCCCTCCTGATGCTGCTGCTCGGCGCCCTGGCGGGGGCAGCCTTCGCCTACACGGTCTTGCGCCGCCGGAGCGCCGCGCTTGAAGCGGATTTCGACGGCGTTTCGGCGCGGCTTTCGGAGGTCAGCGCCCACTACGCTGCTGCCGACGCCGAGCGGAAGCTGCTGGCCGTCCAGAACAGGGAGCTGGGCGAATCCCGGCAGCAGGACGGCAGCGTGCTGCGGGCTTTGGCGCCGGTTGCCGAAAAACTGACGGCCGTCCAGCAACAGGTCTCCCTGCTGGAACGGGACAGGCTCGAGCAATATGGGCAGCTGGCACAGCAACTGCAGGAAGCCAGGCTCTCGGACGAACAGCTGATGAGGTCCACGCACGCACTCGAATCGGCGCTGCGTTCCAACAGCGCGCGCGGCCAGTGGGGCGAGGTGCAGTTGCGCCGGGTGGTTGAAGCCGCCGGGATGCTTCGCCACGTCGATTTCCACGAGCAACTCCGCAGCCAGGGTTCTGACTCGTCGGTCCGTCCGGACCTGGTGGTTCAGCTGCCCGGCGACAAGCAGCTCGTGGTGGACGCCAAGGTGCCGCTGTCCGCGTACCTTGAGGCACAGGATCTTGGCCAGCCGGACAGGGACAAGGCTGTGCTGACCCAGTCAACCCAGCAGGCACTCCTGACAGCCCATGCCAAGGCTCTCAAGACCCATGTGGATGCCCTCAGCAACAAGAAGTACTGGGACATATCGGGCAACTCCCCTGAGCTCGTCATTTGCTTCCTGCCGGCGGAGTCAATCCTCGCCGCCGCGCTGTCCGCTGATCCCGGGCTTTTGGACCACGCCCTTTCCAAGAACGTGGTCCTTGCTTCGCCCGGCACGCTCCTGGCCGTACTCAAGTCCGTGGCGTTCACGTGGCGGCAGGACGTCCTGACGGACAGTGCCCGCGAACTGTTCGAACTCGCCCGGCAGCTCTACGAGCGGATGGGGACACTCGGCGACAACGTCAGCAAGCTGGGGTCTTCGCTGAAATCGTCGGTCGACCGTTACAACTCAATGGTGGGCACCCTTGAAGCACGGGTCCTCCCCACGGCGCGGAAACTGAATGCCCTTGACGCGGCCGGGCTTGTGACGCCTCCGGCGGTCCAGGTCACACCCCGCTCCGTTTCCGCTCCCGAACTGCAGGCCACCGACCAGACCGGCCGGGAACTCGAGGAAGCGTCCGAAGACGCCGCGTAGGCAGGCGCCACGTCCGGGAGCCGCCGGGCCGACCGCACTTCCGGACACGGCCCCGTCGGGAAGGTGAGTTAGCGCGAGCGCCTGCCGCCGAGGGCACGGGAGACGTCGCCGGCTTCCTTGAGGGTGGCGCGGAGCTCCTTGGGCAGGGAGAACAGCAGATCCTCCTCTGCGGTGACTACCTCCTCGACAGCGCCGTAGCCGTAGTCGGCCAGGAGGCGGAGGACGTCCTTTACCAGCACCTCCGGCACGGATGCACCGGACGTGACTCCAACGGTGGCGACACCTTCAAACCAGGCCTCATCCACCTCGTTCGCGAAATCCACGCGGTAGGAAGCCTTGGCACCATACTCCAAGGCGACCTCAACCAGCCGCACCGAGTTGGAAGAGTTCGCCGATCCGACGACGATTACCAGATCCGCCTGGGGCGCAATCTTCTTGATGGCCACCTGGCGGTTCGTGGTGGCGTAGCAGATGTCATCACTGGGCGGGTCCTGGAGGGTCGGGAACCGAGCCTTGAGCAGCCTAACAGTTTCCATGGTTTCGTCAACGCTCAGTGTGGTCTGGGAAAGCCAGATCACCTTTTCCGGGTCCCGGACGGTCACCTTGTCCACTTCGTGCGGGCCGTTGATGATTTGGATGTGCTCCGGGGCTTCGCCGGCGGTTCCCTCGACTTCCTCGTGGCCGTCGTGGCCGATGAGGAGGATGTCGAAGTCGTCTTTCGCGAAGCGGACCGCTTCCTTGTGGACCTTGGTCACCAGGGGGCACGTGGCGTCGATGGTGCGCAGACCGCGCTCCTCAGCAGACTGGACCACGGCCGGGGACACGCCGTGGGCTGAGAAGATCACCAGGGCGCCCTCGGGCACCTCATCGGTTTCATCGACGAAAATGGCGCCCTGTTCTTCAAGGGAACTGACCACGTGCACGTTGTGGACGATTTGCTTGCGGACGTATACAGGGGGCCCGTAGTGTTCCAGAGCCTTCTCAACGGCGATCACGGCGCGGTCCACACCGGCGCAGTATCCGCGCGGAGCCGCCAGCAGAACCCTCTTGGTGCCGGTAACCGGCGCGGCTGCCAGAACTTCCTCCGGCGGACGCCGCCTGCGCGGGACGGTTGGCATCGAAAGGGAGACTGCTGAGGAGGTCATTTCTCCATGCTACCGGGTGCGGGACTTCGCCCCGGGTGCGCGGCCGCTACTGTAAATCGGCCGCTCCGGTAAATCGGTCGGTCCGGCGATTCAGCCGGTCCGTCACGCCGGGGGTGATCACGGCGAGAGGTGCTCAGCCCTTGCGGGCGCGGGCGCCGATGATCCCGGCCACGAGTCCTGCTGCCAGAAGCGCGGCTCCGGTGATCGCGGCAGCGAGGATCCAGGACCCGAAGCCAGCCGTCGATGCTGCCACGAACTCCCGCTTGAACAGGTCCGCCACTTCGTTTCCGCTTGCAGTGCCCACGACGGCGTCCGAGGCCCAGCTTGACCCCAGGTTCCACAGCCCGGCAAGCGCAAGCGCTCCGATACCGATTCCTGCCAGCACTTTCCAGCGGCGCCGGGCAACAAGGAGGGCCAGGAGGAACGCGATTCCTGCCCCGATGGCCAGACTGTAACCGACCGGGGCGTACACGGCGACCCGTTCGAT
Organism: Arthrobacter sp. P1_B11; assembly: GCF_056406715.1. Lineage (NCBI taxonomy): Bacteria > Bacillati > Actinomycetota > Actinomycetes > Micrococcales > Micrococcaceae > Arthrobacter > Arthrobacter sp. P1_B11. The sequence goes on along the minus strand of NZ_JBFTZQ010000001.1, from coordinate 76,412 downwards.
AAGCTGCCGCTGGTTGGACTGGCCGATGTTTACGAGGGTCTGGGCCGGCGCCTCCAGCGGAACCCCCGCCTTGGCCGAGACCTGTTTCGTCACCAGGGCCACGAGTGGCGCCACATCCAGGGTGACGGAAGTCGCGGAGTCGGCGTCGGGCGGAAGGGTGGCTGGGGCTGCAAAGTTGAGGCGGTGGCTCTTTCGCAGCGTCTCTTCCCAGGCTGCAGGGTATCCCGGCAGTCCCGTGAGAGACGCGGCAGCCGATTCCAGCACCGGCCGGACGAGCTCTGACAGGGGTCCGGGGATGCTGCCCGCCGTGTCGATACTCGCCACGGCTGCAGTTGCAAGGCGCTTCTGAAAAGTCGGATCCTTACCCAAGGGGGCGGCCAGTGCCGCAAATCCGTCCTCCTGCACGATATTGCGGTCCACCCAGATGGCCGGGACAGCAATCGCTGACAGCAGCAGGCCAAGGATGACGGCCAAGGCCGAAACAAAAGAGCGCAAGGGGGTTCCTAGCTGGTCGGGGTTCCTGGCTGGCAGTTGGGACACTGCCATCCTAGGGGCGTCGCCGCATGTTCAAAAAATGTCGGCAACCGGTGATAAAGCTATGGATAGAGTTGGTTAACCCACCGCGAAGGCAAAGGACCGCCACATGCATCAGGCAATCACGGCTACCCGGGCAGCGCATGGCTGAAAATGCCACCGTGCCGGCCGGGGGTCCCACAACGGTGCCCGCCACCGCCGCCGATACCAGCCCGGACAACCCGTGGCCGCTGCAGTTGCTGTCCCAAAAACTCAAGACGCACATTGAACGGGCACCGGCCGCGTGGGTGGAGGGACAGGTCATCGAGCTGAACCGCCGCGGCAGCAGCGCATTCCTGACACTCCGGGACGTGGATGCCGAGATTTCCCTTCCGGCTTCCATCTGGTCCAAGGTCCTCGACCGCCAGGAGACCCCGCTCGAACGCGGAAGCAGGGTGGTAGCCCTGCTCAAGGCCGAGTTCTGGCTGAAGACCGGCCGCCTGAACATGTCCGTCAAAGACATCCGCCCGGTGGGCCTGGGCGACCTCCTCGCCCGGATCGAACGGCTGCGCCACGCCCTCGCTGCCGAAGGTCTCTTCGCCGAGTCCCGGAAGAAGCGGCTGCCACTCCTCCCCCACCGCATCGGCCTGATCACCGGCCGGGACTCGGACGCCAAGAAGGATGTCCTCCGCAACGCGGCCCTGCGCTGGCCCGCCGTCGAGTTTGAGGTCCGCGAAGTCGCCGTCCAGGGAAATACAGCGGTTGCACAGATTATTGGTGCCCTGAGGGAACTCGACTCCCGCCCCGACGTCGACGTCATCGTCATTGCACGCGGAGGCGGCGCACTGGAGGACCTCCTGCCCTTCAGCAACGAGGAACTGATCCGTGCCGTCGCCGGCGTCCTGACCCCTGTCGTGAGCGCTATCGGGCACGAGGCGGACCGTCCCATCCTGGACGACGTCGCCGACCTGCGCGCGTCCACCCCGACGGACGCCGCCAAGCGGATAGTTCCGGAGGTCTCTGAAGAGCTCGCCCGAGTGCGCCAGGCCGAGGCCCAACTGCACCGCTCGGTGACGCAGCTCGTTGCCAGGGAGTCCGACCGCCTCGCCGCGCTGAGGTCCCGCCCCGTCCTTGCCGCGCCCGAAGGCATGGTCTCCGCGCGCGCGGACGACGTGGAACGGCTTGGCCGCCGATCGACTGCAGCCATCAGCGCCGCCGTCACAAGGGCCGCCGACCAGCTTGTGCATCTTCAGGCCCAGGTCCGCGCCCTGTCACCCCAGCAGACCCTGGACCGCGGATACGCCGTGGTCCAGCTCGCCGGAGGCAAGGCCCCGGGCACGGAAGGGGCCGTCGTTCGCCATCCGGCCCAGGTTCCGTCCGGGACAGAGCTCTCCGTCCGTGTCGCGGGCGGGCGGTTCGGTGCCACCTCCATTGGAGGGCACCAGGCGTCAGGTGCCTGACCCAGCGAACCCGGCCCCATCCTCCGAATTAATCCCACCCGCGAAACCAGCCAGACCAACCCGACAGGTGAAACCGACATGACAGACCGCTCCGACCAGACCGGCTCCAGCAGCGCGGCAGCGACAGCGCTGCCGGCAGAGATAGAGGCCCTCAGCTACGAGGAAGCCCGCGAACAACTGGTGGGCGTCGTGTCCAAACTTGAAGCAGGCGGCACAAGCCTTGAAGATTCACTAGCCCTCTGGGAGCGCGGTGAGGCCTTGGCCCGGCGCTGTGAAGAATGGCTGGAGGGCGCGCGGAAGAGGCTGGCTGCCGCCCGCAAGGACGGCTAGAACGGCTAGGACTTCTCGAGGAGGCGGCGCTCGGCGTCGACGTCGAAGTCAGCCTTGGGCCACTCCAGCTTGAGGGCCATGAGCGCCTCGAGCAGCAGCTGCTGCACCGCGATGCGCGCATACCATTTCTTGTTCGCCGGAACGACGTACCAAGGGGCGCCGTCCGTCGACGTGGCATCGAACGCAGCCTGGTAAGCGGCCATATAGTCATCCCAGAAGGCGCGCTCCTTCAGATCCCCGGTGCTGTATTTCCAGTGCTTCGCCGGTGTGTCCAACCGTGCCAGCAGCCGCTTCTTCTGCTCGTCACTGCTGATGTTCAGCATGACCTTGATGACCGCGGTACCCACTGCCGTCTGCCTGGCTTCGAATTCGTTGATGGCGGCGTACCGCCGCTGAAGTTCTTTCGGGTCGGCCCAGCCGTGGACACGGTGGATCAGGACATCCTCGTAGTGCGAACGGTCGAAGACGCCCATCGTGCCCGCAGCGGGCACTACCTTTTCAATCCGCCAGAGAAAGTCGTAGGCCTTCTCCTCATCGGTGGGCGCCTTGAACGACTTGAACCTGACCCCTTGGGGATCCATCGCGCCCAGGACGTGCTTCACGATTCCGCCTTTACCTGCGGTGTCCATTCCCTGCAGGATCAGCAGGACCCGTTTGGAGCCGCCAAACTTGGCCTCAGCGAACAGCTTCTCCTGCAGCTCGGCCAGCTTGCCGTCAAGATCCGCGAGCAGCTCCTCGCCGTCGGCTTTCTTCCCGGTGTAGCCAGGCGTCGCATTGGGGTCCACATCCTCAAGCTTGAATCCCTTGTCAACTCTCAAAGTCCCGGAGGGGAACTTCCCGAATTCCACGACGCCGGCCATGGTGACCTCTTTCTGCAGTTGTACGTGGGAACAGGCTAGTTCCCTTGGTACCTGCTGAGGAAGTCTCCCATGCGGCCGATTGCCTCCTCGATGTCCTTGACGTTCGGCAGGGTCACCATCCTGAAGTGGTCAGGCCGCACCCAGTTGAAGGCCCGGCCGTGGGACACCAGGATTTTCTGCTCCCTGAGGAGGTCCAGGACGAACTTTTCATCATCGCGGATGTGGTAAACATCGGGGTCCAGCCTGGGGAACAGGTACAGGGCTCCCCTGGCCTGCTGAGTGCTCACGCCGGGAATGGCGTTCAGCATGTCATAGGCCTTGTTCCGCTGCTCCAGCAGGCGGCCGCCGGGAAGAATGAGGTCGTTGATGCTCTGATAGCCGCCCAGCGCGGTCTGGATGGCATGCTGTGCCGGTACATTGGCGCACAGCCTCATATTGGCGAGCAGATTGATGCCTTCGAGGTAATCCGAGGCGTCCTTCTTCGGCCCCGAGATGGCCATCCACCCTGCCCGATAGCCGCACACACGGTAGGCCTTGGACAATCCGCTGAAGGTCAGGCACAGCACGTCGTCGCCGGTCAGGCTGGCCAGGTTCACGTGAACGGCATCCTCGTACAGGATCTTCTCGTAGATTTCGTCCGCGAAGAGGACCAGACCGTGCTTCTCAGCCAGGGCCACAATCTTCTTGAGGGTCTCCTCCGGGTACACGGCACCGGTGGGGTTGTTCGGGTTGATCACCACGATGCCCTTGGTGCGCGGCGTGATCTTGGACTCGAGGTCCTCCAGGTCCGGCTGCCAGCCCGATTCCTCATCGCACAGGTAGTGCACGGGCCGCCCGCTCGCCAGAGCCACCGAGGCAGTCCACAGCGGGTAATCCGGAGTGGGGATGAGGACCTCGTCGCCGTCGTCAAGGAGCGCCATTAGCGACATGGTGATGAGCTCGCTCACGCCGTTGCCGAGGTAGATATCATCCACGTGGATGTTCTGGATGCCCCGGGTCTGGTAGTACTGCGAGACTGCTGTACGAGCCGAGAAGATGCCCCGCGAGTCGCTGTAGCCCTGGGCATGTGGCAGGTGGCGGATCATGTCCACCAGGATCGCGTCCGGCGCTTCAAAACCGAAAGGTGCCGGGTTTCCGATGTTCAGTTTGAGGATCCGGTGACCCTCCGCCTCCATCTGCTGGGCGGCCTGAAGAATCGGTCCACGGATGTCGTAAAGGACATTATGAAGCTTGGTGGACTGCTTGAATTCTGCCATCCATCAAATATGCCATATGCGGGTTGTACTTCCGGGGAGACTTGGCTCACACGGAACGGCCGGACCATCGCATCCGCTGAGGTCCGTTAAACCCCGACGGCGGCTGCCGGCACCCCCAGCTGGGTCCGGCAGCCGCCGTCGTCGTTAGCTCAAGTGCTGTACCGCTGTTTCAGCGCAGGACAGCAAAGGGTTTACTTGACGATGCCCTTGTCCTTGAGCCAGGCGGCTGCGGCGTCCTTGGCGTTCTGCTTCTGGCTGCCGCTCACTGCCCGGTTGAGGTTGATAAGGTCCTCCGTGGTGAGAGTCTTTGAGACACTGTTCAGCGCTTCCTTTGCCTTGTCTGTCACCTTGGCCTCGTTGTAGAGCGGCAGCACCTGCTGGGCCTTGAAGTTGCTCTTGGGGTCTTCCAGGACCACGAGGTCGTTGTCGGCGATGGACGGTGTGGTGGTGAAGATGTCGGCCACCTGGACCTCATCATTCAGGAGGGCCTTCAGGGTCAGGTTTCCGCCGCCGTCGCTGAAGGGCTTCAAAGCCTTGAGCTCGCAGCCATAGTTCGTCTTCAGGCCCGGGAATCCATAGGACCGGGTTTCGAAGGTGGCCGGAGCTGCCATGGTGAGGTCCTTGCAGACCTTGGCGAGGTCTTCAATGGACTTCAGCTGGTACTTTTCCGCGGTGGCCTTGGTGACCACCATGGCGTCCTTGTCCTCAGCCTTGGAAGGTTCCAGGACTGCGACGCCCTTGGGAAGCTTTTCCGGCAACGCCTTGAAGATGTCGTCCGCCGAAACTTCGGGCGCCTCGGTGTTTACAAAGGACAGCAGGTTACCGGAGTAGTCCGGAACAACGTCAACGGACCCGTCCTGGACAGCCTTGAAGTAGATCTCCCGGGAGCCGATGTTCGGTTTTGTGGTTGCTGTGACACCGGCAGCGTTCAGGGCACCGGCGTAAATCTCGGCGATGATCTGGCTCTCGGGAAAGTCTGCGGAACCGACCACCAGGGAACCGCCGGCGGCCGCACTGCCCGCACTGGTGGTCGGTGAGGACAGCGGACTACCGCTGCTGCACGCGGAGAGGGCAAGGGCAATACCGACACCAGCGGCCAGGCCGCCCAGGCCACGGCGGGTGATGGTCGTGTGGACGGGGTGATTCATTGGGAGCCTCCTTGAACAGCGGCCGCCGCGGGTGCGGCAGCCGTGAGATCGGTGACGGCCTTGCGGCCGCCCTTGGAACGGGTGGAAAGTCCGGGTGACACCAGCAGCCGCTGGGCTGCTGCCAGGATAAGGTCGACGGCGATTGCCAGGCCTGCGATCAGCAGTGAGCCCGCCAGCATCCGCGGAAAGTCCTGAAGGACGAGCCCGTCGAACAGGTAACGTCCGAGGCCGCCGAGCGGAAGGTAGGCCACCACGGAGACAGTGGCGATGACCTGGAGCACGGCGGTGCGGATGCCGCCGAACATCACCTGCAGTCCGTTGGGAAGCTCCACGCTGAACAGGATCTGCAGTTCCTTCATGCCCATGGCGCGTGCGGCGTCCACCACCGTGGTGTCCACGCTCGAGATGCCCGCGTAGGTACCTGCCAGCAGCGGCGGGACGGTGAGGATCACCAGCGCCCATACCGGTGGCATGAGCCCGCTGCCGGCAATCAGGGCGAACAGCACCAGGAGTCCCAGCGTCGGCAAGGCGCGCAGGGCACCTGCCACGGCCACGGCTGCCACCCGGCCCCTCCCGGTGTGCCCGATGTACAGCCCCACGGGAAGGGCGATGGCCGCGGCGATGACAAGCACAAGGCCGCTGTACTGCAGGTGCTCCAGCAGCCGCACGGGGATTCCGGAGCTTCCGGACCAGTGCTTAGGATCCGCGAGCCAGGCGAAGGTATCGGTAAAGATGTCGCTCACGATCCCGCCCCCGCATGGACGTGCGTCTCGGCGATGAACTCAGCACCCGTTTTCACATCGGAGCGCGGCGAGGCGGCCGACGCCCGGGTCCACGGTGTGAGCAACCTTTCCAGCACAACCAGGATCGCGTCCATGAGCAGCGCCAGCAGCAGGATGGCAACGATCCCCACCACCACTTCGGTGACAAAGTTGCGCTGCAGTCCGTCGGTAAACAGCATTCCCAGGTTTCCCACCCCGAGCAGCGCCGCCACGCTGACGAGCGAAATATTGCTGACCGAGACCACGCGGAGACCTGCAAAAAGGACAGGCAGGGACAGCGGCAGGTCGATCTGCAGGAAGCGCGCGCCAGGCTTGTAGCCCATGGCCACAGCCGCCTGGCGGAGGTCGTCATCCACCGAATCGAAGGCATCCATCGCGGCCCGTACCAGGAGCGCCACCGCATAAATAGTCAGGGCGACTACGACGTTCGCAGGGTCCAGGATCCGGGTCCCCAGCAGGGGCGGCAGGATGATGAACAGCGCCAGTGAGGGGATGGTATAGAGCAGCGAACTGATGGTGTTCACGAGCGACCTGAGCGCGGTGTGGCGGCGTGAAAGCTGCGCCAGCGGAATGGAAATCAGCAGGCCAAGGAGCATCGGAACCAGGGCCAGGACCAGGTGCTGCCCCGCCCGTTCAAAGACCATGCCGTTGTTGGCCAGGAACCAGTCCATCAGAGCGCGGCCTGCCGGACCTGGCGGGCAGACTCGATGACGGCCAGCACTTCGGCAGCCTTGACCACGCCCGCGACCCGTCCGTCACCGTCCACCGCGACTCCCAGCCCTGACGGGGAGGAGAGTGCCGAGTCCAGAGCCCGCCGTAGCGTCTCGCCGGACCGGAACAGCGAACCGCCGGGGATGAGCTCCGCATCACGGTCCGGGCTTTCCCAACCCAGCGGCCGCGACTCCTGGTCCACCACCAGGCGCCAGCCGTCAGAAGAATCCGCCAGCGGGGCTGAGCTGTTGCCGCCCCTGGTGACAGTCGGCACAGGATGGATGGTCACGCCGTCGGCCGCGGTGAAGGCCAGGTGCCGGAACCCGCGGTCGCGGCCCACGAAGGAAGCAACAAACTCGTTGGCGGGGGCCCGCAGGATCTCCTCCGGCGTCGCGTATTGCGCCAGTTTGCCGCCGACGGCGAAGACCGCCACCTTGTCCCCCAGGACTGTCGCCTCGTCGATGTCATGGGTGACAAAGACAATCGTCTTCGCCAGATCTCGCTGCAGCCGCAGCAGCTCGTGCTGGAGCTCGTCCCGCACCACGGGATCCACCGCGCTGAAGGGCTCGTCCATGAGCAGAACCGGCGGGTCGGCGGCGAGCGCGCGGGCCACGCCGACGCGCTGCTGCTGGCCGCCGGAGAGCTGCGACGGATACCGCTTCCCGAGCATCGACGCCAGCCCGACGACGTCGAGCAGTTCCTCCGCCCGTTTGCGGGCGTCGGCTTTGGACACGCCGTTCAGGCGCGGCACGGTAGCGATGTTGTCCAGGACCGACCGGTGCGGCATGAGCCCGGAGGACTGCATAACGTACCCCATGGACCGCCGCAGTTCTGCCGCCGGAACGGATGTGACGTCTTTGCCGTCCACGGTGATGGTTCCGGACGTGGGCTCAACCATCCGGTTGATCATGCGCAGGGATGTCGTCTTGCCGCAGCCTGATGGTCCGACGAACACCGTGATGGAGCCTTTGTCGATGGACATGCTCAACTGGTCCACTGCCGGCTGTCCGCTCTGGTACCTCTTGGTGACGCTCTCGAACTCAATCATGGCTTCGGCCATTCCCTGGCTTACCTAACTGTTGGCGGCAACTTTGGACGGTGAAGCGAGCTGATCATAAGCCCGCCCATTTTTAGGTGTAAAGCACGTCTTGACAAAGCGTAACCAGTGCCCGCAGCAATGTAACCGCCGACGCGGATACCGTAACCATTCGGAGACAACGCGGGTTGGGATGGGTCAGCGTTTCCTGGGCCGGTCACCTGCGCGCTGGGTTCTGGCCGCCACGGCGACCTTCTGGTGCCATTCACGCTGGTACGCCCTCCGTGCCGCGGCGTCGTGGCGCCGGTTCAGGGCCGCCAGTTCACGCTGCAGCTTCAGGTAACTCGCCCACCTCCTGGGATCGAGGGAGCCGTCGTCGAGCGCGGTCCGGACTGCGCAGTCAGGCTCCCGGTCATGGGCACAGTCGGAAAAACGGCACTGCCTGAAGAGTTCCGCCAGATCACCGAACATCTCGCCCATGCCGTCATCGGCATCAAAGAGGCCAAAGCCGCGGACGCCGGGCGTGTCCATGAGCACTGCACCGCCGGGCAGCGGCACCAGCTCCCGCGACGTGGTGGTGTGCTTTCCCTTCCCGTCCGCGGCGCGCACTTCCCCGGTGGACTGGACCTCGTGGCCGGCGAGCGCGTTGATGAGCGTGGACTTTCCGGCCCCGGACGGCCCGAGCAACACGAGCGTCCCGCCCGGCGGCACATGGGCCAGCAGCTCGTCCAGGCCGTCGCCCTGCTCCGCGGAGGTGGTCACCACGTCCACTCCGGCGGCCTGCAGGATCACCTTTCCCACGACGTCATCCGCCAGGTCGGACAGATCGGCCTTCGTGATGATCACCAGGGGCACGGCACCGGAATCCCAGGCGGCCACAAGGGTCCGCTCCAGCCTGTTGTGGGTCAGCGGCCGGTCCACCGGGACCACCACGCCAACCACGTCAATGTTGGCGCCGAGAACCTGCGCGTCAGAGGACGCTTCGAATGCCCGCTTGCGGCTCAGCTCGGACGTGCGCGGAAGCACGGCCGCGACACCGGGTCCACCGGCATGGATGGGCCCGAGCCAGACCCAGTCGCCGGTGGCCGGCACCGGTCCGGCAGACGGGTAGGGCACGCTCATCTGACCGTCTGCCGTTGCGACGAGAAGGCGGTTGCGGTCCACCCGCACAACCCGGCCCGGCGTCTGTCCGCCGCCTGCCGGGTGGGCCCTGAAGCGCACGGCGGCACTCTCCGTAAAGCCAAACTGCACGGGTCCCCTCAGCTTTTCGGTGCCGGCAATAGGGGTTGCCGCTTCGCCGTGGCTCGGGGTCGGATCGGAATTGTGGCTTGAACTGGAACCATGGCTTGAACTGGAACTGTTGGTTGATTGCTGCACTGCGGCCGCTAAAGGGCCGGAAGATATTTTCACTGTGAACCTCAGGGTGGGCCCCTGGCACCGCATCGGCCGTCTTGTGCGTTCCGTCGTTGCCCATCAAATGTCCTGGCATTTGTCGCTCAGGCCAACGGATGGAGGGGGGAAGGCTGCGCTGACTGCCGTTAGGCGGTGCGCAATATCGGGGCAGGATTAATGAAGGAGACTTTGCTGGTGCGCGGCGCGCACAGGAATTCTGCAGTCATCAGGTCCACCTCCCCGTTTTTGCGTTCGGTGCCGGATCACCTGTCCGGAAGCTCCCCCTAGGATAGCCAGCCGGTTCCCGGCTTGGCTAGGGAAATGTTGTCAGGAAACTTTGGTCAGGAAACTTTTCTGAGGAAATTCTGGCCAGGCAAACGCCGCAGCCGAAGCATCAGTCAAGCTTGCCGTTGGCGGGACGCTCCCGGAAGAGCCGCAGCGCCGCATCCACCAGCGAGACCCTGTTCAGCGAGCCGACCTCGGGGAGCGGTATCCACGCGGCATGAGTGGTGGTACCGTCCACTTCGTGGCTGAGTTCCCCGCCGGTCACCCGGGCCTCGTAGACAAGGCGGAGGGCCTGGAAATCCCTGTCGATGCCGTCCAGCCGTGTTCCGGCCGGCCAGTGGCCCACATCGATGCCCAGCATGGAACCGATCTCGGCGTGGTAGCCGGTTTCCTCAAAGACTTCCCGGATGCAGCCGTCCACCGGATGTTCGGCGAGGTCCAGGCCGCCGCCGGGAAGCGTCCAGCCCTCCTTGCCGTCCTGCTTCCAGTACGCCAGCAGGATGGCGTCATCGCGGATGATGACCGCGTAGGCAGCAGGGCGGGTATCGAAGAGAACGCTCATGGAGTCAGCCTAGCCCGGAGCTATGCCCCGGGGTGCGGCGGTCCTAGAGTGGGACTGTGACGAATCTGGAGGTCCTCCCCCAGGAGGAAGTGTGCCCGCCCGCAGGACCCGACGCCGGGACGGGCACCGGTCCGTGCGTGCAGCTCTGGCCAGCGCGTGAGGTGCCGCTCGGCGGTGTCCGCGCCATGAACGTGCTCCGCACCCTGCCGCAGCGAGGCCTGCCCACCGTGGGGGCCTGGTGTTTCCTGGACAGCTTCGGTCCGGACCGGATAGCGATGTCCGTCCTGCCGCACCCGCACACCGGGCTTCAGACCGTCACCTGGCCGCTCGCGGGACACATCCGCCACCGGGACAGCGTGGGCAGCGACGTGATCGTGCGCCCGGGCGAACTCAACATCATGACCGCCGGCCACGGTGTCTCGCATTCAGAGTTCGCCGTGCTGCCTGCTGAGAGTGGCGCGGCGGAAGGCGCTCCGGAAGGCGACGGCAGCCAAACTCACGACGGCGGCGCGCAGCTTCCGCTGCAGCGCGGCCTCCAGCTCTGGGTGGCTTTGCCGGATGCCGAACGGCACCGTCCTCCGGCCTTCGAACAGCACCGCAACCTCCCCACCGTCCGGGGTCCTGGCTACACCGCCACGGTGATGGTGGGCACGTTCGCCGGCGGCACGTCCCCCGCCACCATGTACACGCCGATTGTCGGCGCGGATGTCCGGTGCGACGGCCCCGCGGGCCTCCCGCTGGAACCGGAGTTCGAGCACGCGGTCCTGGTGCTCGACGGCGGCCTGACGGTGGATGGGCAGCAGATCGGGCCCGGGCCGCTGGGCTACCTGGGGGCCGGCCGCGAACTGCTCCGGGTGGACGCTCTGCCGGGTACGCGCTTCCTCCTGATTGGCGGTGAGCCCCTCGAGGAGGAACTCCTCATGTGGTGGAACTTCGTGGGCAGGACCCATGACGAGGTGGCGCAGGCCAGGGCGGAGTGGGAAGCGCAGGCCACGATGCCGGACGCCGCTGCCGAAGCCGCCCGCTTCGGACTCGTCCGGGGCCACGGTCCTGACGCCGGGCGCGAGGCCGGCCGCATTCCCGCGCCCCCGCTGCCCGGCGTGCAGCTCAAGCCGCGGACGCGCGCCTGACACCGTTCGTTGGAACCGGTTTCTCCGTCACCCCAGTTCGCCGACGAGCTGCAGAACACCGAAGACGGGCTCCCGGTCCAGCACGCGGACGTCCGTGACGCCGGCCGCAGCGAGGTGGTTCCTGAACGAGTCCTGAAGCCGGACGACGTTCATGCCCAGTCCGCTTCCCAGAATGACAGGGCCCTCGAGCTTCAGTTGCCGGAGGACCTGCGCGGCCATCTCGGCCAGGTCCCTGCCCGCCTGGTCGACGAGCCCCTGGCTGACCCCGTGGCCGGCGTCTGCGGCTTCCACCACCAGCCGGGCCTGCTGGGCCCAGTATCGGCGTCCCGTGGCAGGCGAATGGAACAGGGCGATCAGCTTGTTGGGCTCGTCAAGGCCGCAGGACTCCAGGAGGGCACGCGTGAGCGCGTCCGGCTCCAGCCCCTGGTTCATGCGGCGCAGGCTGTGGCGGACGGCTTCCCGGCCCAGCCAGTAGCCGCTGCCTTCGTCGCCGAGGAGATAACCCCAGCCGCCGGCCCGCGCCTCTTCACCCAGCCCGTTCCGGCCCCAGGCCGCCGAGCCGGTGCCCGCGATGACAGCCACCCCCTCGCTCGCCCCGCCGGCCGCCAGCAGCAGGCGGGAGTCATGGACCACTGTGATCCTGGCACCCGGCACGTGGGGCTCGATGAGAGCAGCCAGCGCGGCCGCGTCCTCAGCGGTGTCGATGCCGCCGGCCCCTGCGTAAACGAAGGCCACGGGTCCCTGGCCAATTTTTGCGAACAGCTCCGCCAGATGCGACGCCGCTTCGTCGCGGCTGACGTTCTGGACGTTGGAGCTGCCGACGATTTCGTCGGCGACGGGCTTGCCGTTCTCGAAGCGGACGCCCCGCGTCTTGGTGCCGCCGATGTCCAGGCCGATCACGACGCCCGCGGAGGGGACAGCACCGGCAAGAGGAAGGGCATCCGCGGAAGCAGCTGCCCCGGAAGAAGGAACAGCGCTGCCGGAGGGAACAGACAGGGCATCGGGTAGGTTGTCAGAGTCAGTCACCCCAACAGCCTACTGAAGCGTCTCGAGGAGCAGGCAATGTCCCACGGCATATTTGGCACCCGGATCATCGCAGCGCCCATGGCCGGCGGCACGTCCACCACCCGCTTCGTTGAGGCCGTCCACCGCTCCGGCGGTCTCGGCTTCCTAGCAGCCGGGTACAAGTCGGTTGCGGCCATGAGCGATGAGATGCGGGTCGCCCGCGCGGCCGGCGTCCGGTTCGGCATGAATGTTTTTGTCCCGGATCCCCAGCAGCTGCAGCCCTCCCCCGCGGCCGTGGCACTGCTGGAGCACTACCGCGACCGCCTTGCCGCTGATGCCGCCCGCTATGGCGTCGAGGTTCCGCCTCTGATCCTCGGCGACGATGATGGCTGGCAGCACAAGATCGACGAACTGCTGCTCCATCCTGCCGAATTTGTCAGCTTCACCTTCGGGTTGCCCGACGCCCGCGTCATCGCCGGGCTCCGCAAGGCCGGCTCCACAGTCCTTGCCACGGTCACGAGTACGGCTGAAGCGGCGCTCGCCGCGGACCGCGGCGTGGACGCGCTCGTCGTGCAGCACGGCAGCGCCGGTGCTCACAGCGGCGCCTTCCTGGCGGACACTGCCCGGAGCAGCGTCCCGTCCACGACGGCGGCGCTGGTCCTGCAGGTGCGCGCCGCCGTCGGCCTTCCGCTGGTGGCTGCCGGTGCCGTGTCCGATGCTGCGGCGGTGGGGTCGGCACTCGCTGCCGGCGCGGAAGCGGTGCAGGTGGGCACAGCCCTCCTGCGGACGGACGAAAGCGGTGCCCGGCAACTGCACAAGGACGCGCTGGGGGCTGACCGGTTCACGGAGACGCAGCCGACGCGCGCTTTCACCGGCCGCTACGCGCGTGCCCTGGTCAACGCGTTCGTGCGGGACCATCAGGACGCCCCGGACGGCTACCCGGCCATCCACCACCTCACTGCGCCCATCCGGGCCGCTGCCGCTGCAGCAGGGGACGCGGAACGCCTGAACCTGTGGGCGGGAACGGGCTGGCAGAGCGCCCGGCCGGGCCCCGTGGCCGACGTCATGAGCCGTCTTCTCGCCGAGGAGTGAGATCCAGGCACTCTGACTCAACAGGCACTCTGACTCAACAGGCTCTCCGACTCAACAGGCGCTCTGACGCTACCTGAGCGCCTGGATCTCACGCCCCGATGAACGCTGTATCCCGATGAAGGGTCACACACCCGAGGGGGCAGAGACCAGCCCGGCCAACAGCGCCGGGCCTTCCCCGAGTACGAGTTCGCGGAAGAGGCGCACAGGATCTGGCTCGGAATCGCGCCCTCGGCGCTCGCGCCAGGCGAGGCCGATTTCGCGGTACGCCAGTTCCGATTCCAGCGGTATCTCCACCCAGCCCAAATCTCCGGTACTGGCCGCTGTGCCTGGACCTGCACCGCCGCCCGGCGGCAGGATACTCACCCCCAGTCCGGCTGAGACTAGACCGCGGACAGTGTGGGAATCCTGGCTTTCGAAGGCGATCCGGGGGCGGAAGCCGGCTTCGCGGAACATCGCATCCGTGAGGGACCGCATGCCGTATCCGGGCCCCATGGCAACAAAGGGGTCCCTCCTGATATCCCCCACCGCTGCCGCCTGCCGGCCGGCAAGGCGGTGCCGGCGATGCACCACGAGCCGAAGCGGCTCCCTGTAGAGAGCGGCCGAACCGATGCTCCGGCTGGCAACAGCCACCGGGGCCGTCAGGGCGAGATCTGCCGTTCCAGAGGCGAGCTCCGCGAGACAGCTGTCCCTGGATCCCTGGCTGAGGTCAAATTCCGCCTGCGGGTGACGGTTCCGGAACGCGCTGATCAGCAGCGGCAGGGTGGCCTCGCCGAAGGTGTGCTGGAAGGTCACCGCGATCCGGCCGCGGACCACCTCGGATTCGTGTTGCACCAGATCAAGACCGGTCCGGAATTCTGCGAGCGCGGACTCGATGTACGGGAGCAGGGCCTTGGCGGCGGGCGTGAGGCGGACACCCCGGCCCTCTCGGATGAGCAGCTCCGTGCCCACCGCGGCGCTGGCGCGGGCCATCGCCCGGCTCACCGTGGATTGCGGAACGCCGAGCAGCTCGGCCGTTTCTGTGATGTGCTGCGTGCGGCCGAGTTCCGCCAGCACCGGCAGAATGGGCAGCAGCTGGGCCAGTTGCTTGTGCTGAATATCCATGGCTCCCCGGATCGAAATACGTGCGTTAGTGCATGAATCCGCACTGAATCATGCATTGGATGCTAAATCAGGGTAGATCTACGCTGGAAGAATGCCAATGCCCCAAAGTCCGAACCCCAGCTTTGAATCCGGTTCCGCTCCGCAAGCGCTGTGGGAGGGTCATCCAAAGGGTTCGGCCGCGTACGGCAAGGTCCTCGCCGGGCTTGCCTTTGCGGGTGTGGCAACCTTCGCGCAGCTCTACTCCACGCAGGCGGTGCTGCCGCTGATGTCCAGGGAGCTCGGGGTGACGGCGGCCGAGGCCGCGCTGACCATTTCACTGGCCACGGTGGGGCTGGCGCTCACCGTCATCCCCTGGTCGTTCCTGGCCGACAGAATCGGACGCGTCCGGGCGATGACCTGGGGCATCTGCGCCGCCACCGCGCTGGGGCTGCTCGTTCCGCTGGCTACGTCGTTCCCCTTGCTCCTTGGACTCCGGATGCTGGAAGGCATGGCACTGGGCGGCATCCCCGCGATTGCGATCGCCTACCTGAACGAGGAAATCAACAAGGCCCATGCCGCCATGGCCGCCGGCAGCTATGTGGCCGGAACCACCCTGGGCGGACTGGCCGGACGGCTGGTGGCCGGGCCGGTCGGCGAGCTGTGGGGCTGGCGCGCCGCCGCCCTCGCAGTCTCCGCGCTGGCCACCGTCGCCGCTGTCTTGTTCCTGGTCCTTGTGCCGAAGGCCCGCGGCTTCAGGGCCGTTCCGGCCAAGGGCCTCCGGGGAGCCGCGCGGACGCTGGGCGGCCACGTACGCAATCCGCGCCTGCTGGCACTCTACGTCCAGGCGTTCCTCCTGATGGGCGGCTTCGTGGCCGTCTACAACTACCTCGGATTCCGGCTCTCCGGGGAACCCTTCAGCCTTCCGGCCACCGTCATCAGCCTGATCTTCCTCGCCTACCTGTCCGGGACCGTGACGTCGCGCTGGGCGGGCGGGCTGACACTGCGCTTCGGCCGGCGCTCCGTGCTGCTGGCGGGCATCGTCCTGATGGCGGCGGGCATGGCCCTCACCCTCACCCAGGTGCTCGTCCTCATCCTGGCAGGGCTGCTCATTTTCACCGGAGGCTTCTTCGCCGCCCACAGCATCGGAGCGGGCTGGACGGGTGCCATCGCCGTCACCGGCCGGGCGCAGGCCGCGTCGCTATACAACCTCGCCTACTACCTGGGGTCCAGCATCATCGGCTGGGCCGGCGGCCTGGTCTACCAGTCCCTCGGCTGGACGGCCCTCGCCGTCACCGTGATTGTGCTGGGATGCACGACGGCGGTGATCACCGCCGTCGTGCATCCCGCCGCGGCGGGCGGTACCGGCCGCCGCCCGCACCACAGGGAGCGCGGGCGGCAGGCGGCCGGACAGGAGAACCCGGCAGCCGGCGGCTAGCGGGTCCCTTCGATGGCCTGGACCAGGTCTCCGAGAATGTCCGTGGCGTCTTCGAGCCCCACCGAGACCCGGAGGAGGCTGGCGTGCGGCTTGGCCTCCGGGGCCACCGGGCGGTGCGTGAGGCCTGCCGGGTGCTGGATGAGCGTGTCGACGCCGCCAAGGGACACCGCGTGGGTGATCATCCGGACGGCGGCAGGGACCCGCCCGGCATGTTCGGCGCTGCGCAGTTCAAAGGCGAGCAGGGAACCGGGCCCGGACATCTGCGTTCCCACCAGCCCGTGGGGATCGCCTTCGGGAAGGCCCGGGTAGCGGACCGTGCGCACCAGCTCATGTTCCGCCAACCCGGCGGCCACCTTGTGGGCGGTGGACTGCTGCGCCCGCACCCGGACGGGCAGCGTAGCAAGTCCGCGGTGAAGGAGGTAGGCCGGCCACGGTGTGAGGATGCCGCCGGTGACGGCCCTGACTTGACGGAGGCGGGTGGCCCACTCCGGCGAAGACGCCACTACACCGCCCATGGCATCACCATGGCCTCCCATGAACTTGGTTGCACTGTGCAGCACCAGGGCGGCACCCCATCTGCTCGTAGGCGAGGCCGGCGTCCGCGACCGAGGGCAGCGGAGCCGTGGTGGAAAGGTCGATGGGCACCGCATGGATACCCTGGCCTGTGAGCCCGTCGCGGCCGGCGTGGACTGCCAGTGAGTCGAGAGAACGCATTCTGCTCCTTGTGAATTATTCGCCATTGAACGCCGCGAGTATCTGGCAAATATTCGGAGATATACAGTCCTTGTGAATGGATCGGCCGGAAAGCCGCGACTATGATGAACGGAGAACACTTCGAGGAGGATCCGTGACCACGAACGCGAAGAATATTCGGTCTGGATCGGGAAATGCCGAGCCGCTGGACGCCATCGACGAACGGTTGCTGGCCGCGTTGGTTGACGACGCCCGGATCTCCAACAAGCAGCTTGCCGAACTGGTGGGTATCGCCCCGTCGACGGCACTGATGCGCACCAGGGCACTCTCCGAGCGCGGCATCATCCAGGGGTTTGAGGCCAAACTGAGCCTGTCCGCAATCGGCCGCTCCGTCCAGGCCCTGATCGCCGTCCGGCTCCGCGCCCACGACCGCGAGCAGATCGACCGTTTTACGGCCCGCGTCCCCAGGCTGCCGGCAGTGCTGTCGACGTTCCACACCTCCGGCTCGGTGGACTACTTGCTGCACATCGCCGTCGCCACCACCGAGGACCTCCGCGACTGGGTCCTGGACAACCTCGCCACAGATCCTGTGGTGGGACATACCGAAACCACGCTGGTGTTCGACCACATGCAGGGCAACCACGGGCCGCTTCCGGAGCAGGACTAGGCGTTACCGCCGCAGGCAGCAAAACGCCGCCCCGTCAGGCGTCCCCGTCAGGCGTCCCGAAGGGACTGGCGCAGCGTGACCGCAGCAAGCGTCCCGGCCGCAATGCCGCAGAGCACGACGAATCCGGCGACGGCCCCCTCAAGCCCGTAGGCCGCCGTCGCGATTCCCAGCCCGACCACCGGGACTGCACTGCCGAGGTACGTGATCACGTACACCGTGCTGATGATCTGGGCGTGACGGGAGGCTTCCACCTTGCCTGCCACGTCGTTGAACACGGTGCGGAAGGCGATGCCCTGGCCGACGCCGGCGGCCAGGCTGGCACCGACCAGCAGCCAGGGGTTGCTCCAGGACGCCGCGGCGGCGATGAACATTACCGACCCTCCAAGCAGGGCCAGCCCTGCCGGAACCGCGAACCGGCCGCGGACACTGAGCAGCTGGCTCAAGGCTGATGCGCCGAGGGTGAGTCCGGACAGGACGCCGATGAGCGGCCGGGAATCAATGCTGAGGATCCGGGCGAAGTAGCCGGGCGCCAGTGAGAGGCAGAAGCCAAAGACGGTGAAGCTCAGGAACCCGACGGCGGCGGCCAGCCAGAACGCGCCGCGCGCCTCCTCCGACACCGAGGGGCGTCGGGGCGCGAGGGCCCGAAGCGGCCTCGGTCCCTCAGCCGGCTTGATGGCGGGACGGGCGCGGAGCAGGTACAGCGGGACCAAGAGTGCCAGCAGGACCAGGGAGTGAATGAAGTAGGGCGTGGAGGTGGGGCCGGGGAGGAGCGACAGGACTCCCCCGATGGCCGGACCGGCCGCGACTCCCCCGGCAGAGGCCAGAAGGGTGAAGCGTGAGGCCCACTCGGGCCGCGCCGGGAGCAGTTCGCGCAGCGCGGCGGAGCTGGCGCCCGTGGCCAGGGCCACGGCCACGCCCTGGAGGGCCCGCCCCGCCGAAAGCGCCGCAAGGCTGTCCGCGTGGGCGAAGACGAAGCCACCCGCCAGCCCCGTCAGCACAGCGAGCAGCAGTGCTGCGCGGCGTCCGATGTGGTCCGACCAGTGTCCCGCCAGCATAAGGGTGGACACGAGGGCGAGGACGTAGACGGAAAATGCCACCGTGATGTCGAAGGAGCTGAGACCGAGCGTTGCCTGCAGCAGAGGGTACAGCGGCGTTGCCAGATTGGCCCCCACCAGCAGCGTGAAAATCACCACGCCGGCCATCGCAAGCCGTGCGGTGTTGGAAGCATCCCAACCCCACCGGCTGGCGGCGGCCGGTCGCATTCGAAGTTCGCTGAAGACGGTCATACCCGTGCCCTTGCCTGTGTCCCGCGGCTCCGGCTCCTTGTGGGAGCGTCCGCCGCGAATGAGAATGGATACCTAAAGAATGAGGCAGGAGTGCGTACCGGAACCCTCTTTCGTGGGAAAATTGAGCAAAACAGTCAATTTTCTAACGCAGAAGTGAACCGGAGTGATGATTTGAACAGCCTGGACCCTACCGACCTCAGGATTCTGCTGGAACTGGTCCGTGATCCGCGGGTCCAGATCGGCGAACTGAGCGACAAACTGGGCATTGCGCGGAACACAGCACAGTCGCGCGTGCGCCGGATGCTGCGCTCCGGCATACTTCACGACGGCGGCCGGGAAATCGACCTCGAGTCGGTGGGGTACGACGTCGTCGCTTTCGTGACGATCGAGGTGACCCACCGCGAACTCGACGGCGTTGTGGGCGCCCTGCGCCTCCTTCCCCAGGTCCTGGAGGTGCACGAAATTTCCGGCCGGGGCGACGTCTGGTGCCGGGTGGTGGCCACGGATACGCATAACCTGCAGGCCGCCCTCCGTTCGATCCTCCGGATCAAAGGGGTCATCCGGACGGAAACCGTCCTGGCGCTTCACACGCACATCCCGTACCGGACGGAACCGCTGATCAGCCGTCTGGCCCAGGGAGCCGGTGCCCAGGGAGCTGCAGTTCCGGGCACTCCAGGCCCGCCGGCGCGGCCGGCGGCTGGCCGCGCGGCCGACCGCCGCCTTGGGGAATAGGATTCGAAGATGGATTGGCTCTCGTATGTTTCCCAGATCAACTGGCTCGCCGTGCTGCTTGCCTTCGTCGCCAGCATGGCCATCGGCTTTGTCTGGTACCTTCCCGCAGTGCTGGGCAACAGGTGGATGGCGGCGCTCGGCAAGACCGAAGACGACCTGAAGAACGCCGAGGGCGGCGCCGGCATCTGGGTGCCCATGATGGTGGCTGCCGCCCTGACGGCCGTCCTGCTCGCTATGCTGATCAGCAAGCTGGGGCTGCACAACGCCCTGGCGGGCGGCCTGTTTGCCTTCGTGCTGGCTGTTGTTTTCCGCGCTGGAGGCCACGTCGTCCACAACGGCTTCGCCGGACGCCCTGCGGCCGTGACCCTCATCGATTCCGGCCATGATGTGCTAGCCGTGACTGCCGCCGGTGTCATCATCGGCGCGATGTCCTGAACGGCCGGACAGGAAGCCGCACACCGTGACCATCATCGACAACGCCGTCTACGTTGACGGGATCCGCAGGGCAGAACCCGAAAGCCTTGAGCAGACCTTTGAGACGCTGTCAGCCCACGGCGGCCTGGCCTGGATCGGGCTCTATCGGCCGACAGAACCCGAAATGGCTGCCGTCGCCGCGGAATTCGGCCTCCATGAGCTCGCGGTCGAAGATGCCATCTCGGCCCACCAGCGGCCGAAGCTGGAGCGTTACGGCGACAACCTTTTCACGGTACTGAGGCCTGCGCGCTACATCGACGACACGGAGACCGTGGAGTTCGGCGAACTGCACATCTTCACGGGCAAGAACTTCGTGGTGACCATCCGGCACGCGGAGATGTCCGGCGTTGGGCAGGTCCGGCGCCGGCTGGAGGCGAGGCCTGATCTCCTCCGCCACGGTCCGGAAGCTGTGCTGTACGCGCTCCTGGACAAGGTGGTGGACGACTACGCTCCGGTGGTGGCCGGTCTGGAAAACGACATCGACGAGATTGAGGACCAGCTGTTCGCCGGCGACTCCACGGTGTCGCGGCGCATTTATGAGCTGGCCCGCGAGGTCATCCAGTTCCAGCGCGCCATCCATCCCCTGCCCGAGATGATGCAGCAGCTGAAACGGGGATTCGAAAAGTATGTGGTGGACACGGACCTCCAGCACAGCCTGCGGGATGTGGAGGACCATGTGGAGCGGGTGATTTCCCGGGCCAACTCTTTCCGGGACCTCCTGCAGAACGCCCTCACGCTTGACGGGACGCTGACGGCCAACCGGCAAAATGAGGCGAGCGCTGAGCAGAACGAGCAAGTAAAGAAGATCTCGTCCTGGGCCGCGATCTTCTTCGCGCCGTCGTTCGTGGCGGGTGTGTACGGCATGAACTTCGACCACATGCCCGAGTTGCACTGGGTCTTCGGGTATCCCATGGCGATCGGGCTGATGGCGGGCACCGCCGGGCTGATGTACGCCATCTTCAAGCGGAAGGGCTGGCTCTAGCGACATGTCCGGGTACAGCCGCGGGCTCATCATCACCCCGGGAACCGACCGGCAACTGGGCGCCTGCGGGCTGTTCCGGCCGGCGCCGTCCCAGCAGCGGGTCGTGGCACTCCCCTCGCAGGCCATCGCGGTCAAGAACGCAGATCCGGACATGATCTGGGTCAGCTTCGCCGCGCTGTGCGGCAGCCCGCTGGGAGCTGGGGACTACCTGTCACTGGCGAGCGGGTTCACCGCCTGGGTGATCGACGGCGTCCCGTCCCCCGCCGTGGAGTCCGCCGCGGGTTCCGCCGCCGCCTGGCACCGCTTCCTGGAGGTGCTGGACCTGCTCCACGAGCGGGACGTCACGCCCTTCCTCATCGGTCCAGGGCCCCTCGACTGGGAGGCCGCCGCTGCCCGGACCGCCGGACCGCCGTCGCAGGACCCCTCCGCCCTGGTCAGGATTGCGGACAGGTTGGCCGTACTGCGCAGGGTCGAATCCGACGAACAGCTGGAAGACGAACAATCCAGCGGCTGCTAGCCGCCTCCCCAGCCGGCCGGTGCGGACGCACCGCACCTGCGGTCTGGCCGGACTGCGTGGGCGAGGCTACTTCGGCCCGGTGGAAACCAGCAACTGGTCCTGGCTGCGCGCGCCCGGATCCTCTGCTTTCTGGCCGAGGGCCGCGGCGATCACTACTGAGCTGGCCGATGCCCAGGCCTGCGGGCGGCAGCTTGCGGGGAACGGTACGGGAGTACGCACCGCGTCCGAGCCGTGGCCGCCAAACAGTTCAGGCAGCCGCCAGTCATTGGCCTCGGCCACGTGCAGCAGCCCCGACGCAAGCTGGGCGGCTTCGGCCGAAAAGCCGTCGGCCAGCATGCCGCTGATGATCAGGGCGGTGTCGTGGCTCCACACCGCTCCGGCGTGGTACCGAGTCGGCCAGTAGCCGCCGTTGGTGCTGGACAGGGTGCGGACGCCGTACCCGGAAAACATGGTCGGGTCCATGATGCGCCGGACCACGATCTCCTTCTCCACGTCGTTCAGGATGCCCGTACCGAGCAGGTGGCCCATGTTGGACGTGACGCCGTCAACGGCCTTCTTGTCCGCATCGAGGGCCAGGGCTGGATAGGGACCCAAATCGTCCTCGCACCAGAACTGGGCACGGAACCGCTCAGCCATGCCGGCTGCGTAATCCCGCCACTCCTGGGCGCCGGGCCGGGCGAAGGCCTCCAGCAACTCGGCCCCGACCACTGCTGCCTCATAGGCATAGGCCTGGACCTCAGCCAGGGCGATGGGCCCGGCTGCCAGGGAACCGTCGTGCCAGCGGATGGCGTCAACCGAGTCTTTCCAGCCCTGGTTAACGAGTCCGTGCCCGGAGGTGTCGAGGTATTCGAGGAACCCGTCCCCGTCCAGGTCACCATGGTCCCGGAGCCACTCCAGGGCATCCTGGAGGTTGGGAAGAAGCTCCGCCACTTCCGCATCGGGCATGCCGGCTTTCCAGGCGTCGTGCAGGAGGCAGATCCAGAGCGGAGTGGCGTCGATGGTGCCGTAGTACACAGGCGGCAGCCGCAGGGCCTGGCCGCCCTCGGCCATGGACAGGACCGTCCGCCGGACTTCGTGCAGGATTTTCCCGGGCTGGACCGCAGACGTGTGGTCCGTTTCCGTTCCCTGCCGTCCGGCCAGGGCGCGCAGGGTGCCGGCGGCGATGACCGTGTTGATGGGCAGCAGCATTCGGGCGGCAATGATGGAGTCCCGGCCAAACATGGTGAAGAACCACGGGGCGCCCGCCGCGAGGAAGGTGTCGTTCGGATGGGAGGAATGCGCCAGCCGCAGGCTGTTGAGATCGCTGACCGACCGTTGCAGGAGGCTGTTGATCCGCGGATCGGCGGAACGAGGGGCGACGATGGGCGGGCCGCCGCCGGCAAGCATCGGGGAATCGGCGTCGGTCAGGTCCACTGCCCACTCAAGTTCGACGGCAGCTCCCGGTTTGATCACCACGGACCAGTCGATGGTCACCGTGCTTCCGGCGAAGCCGACGGCGGCTGGCCCCGCTCCGTCGCTTGAGCCGGTGGTAAGGGCCAACACTGTGTCGGCGTCGCGCCAGGACCAGCCGTCGGCGGCCGGTTCAACGGGCCGGCTGGACCGCTCCCCCTGCTTGATCTGTTCCATGGTGGTGTTGTCAGCCGTCATGGTCAGCCGGACGTTCAGTGTCACGGACTGGCGGAACGCCGACTCAAGCCTCAGAGTTTCCGCCACCCGTCCGGAGCACCCGGAGAGCGATTCAGCGTCTTTGCCCGGCCGCAGCCTGCCCGAAGCGGCGGTGCGGGTCCTGACCAGGGAAAGCAGCGGGTCTGCAACCTCGGCCTCCGCACGCACAAAGTAGATGTAGTCAGTCTCCTTGGATGAGCGGAGCTGGGTTGAAACCCAGTCAGGTTCCCGGCCGTCAACAGTCAGGACGGCACTGTTCAGCACGCGGTCGTCGCCGCAGTAGATCCCCTGGGCACCGGCCCTGCGGATCTGTCCGTGGGCGTCCGACCACGCCTGGATGGGGGCGCTGAAGACACCGGAAAGGTTGTGCAGGTATGGCTGCTCAGAGGCCACGAAAATACTCCTGGAAGTCAAGACTGGGGGAAACCGGAAGAAGGCTGCGGAACGGTGCTGGTGAACAAGCGAAGGAGGTCGATCAAAATTTGATCGATCAAATTTCCGCGTTAAAATCGTCTCACACGTTACTGTGAGACGGAAAAAGACCCAAGGAGCATTCGTGGCCAGACCCACCCTCGCAAGTCTGGCCGCCGAGCTGGGGGTGTCCAGGCAGACCATCTCCAACGTGCTCAATGCACCGGCCCGGGTGAAGCCGGCCACACGGGAGCGCGTCCTCGCAGTCATCGAAGCTGCGGGCTACCGGCCCAGCGCAGCCGCACGCCAGTTGCGGACGCGGCGGTCCATGAATCTGGGCATGAGGCTGCTGCCTGCCACTGACGGCATCAACGGCTCCGTCCTTGACCGCTTCCTGCATGCACTCACCGAATCCGCCCAGGCAGCCGGGTACCGGCTGACCCTGTTCTGCGCCGATTCCGATGACGACGAAGTCCTCCAGTACGAACAGCTGCTCCACATCGCCGGCCTCGACGGGTTCATCCTCACCTCCAGCAGACCGGACGACGTCCGAACCCGCTGGCTGCAGGAACACGGAACTCCTTTCGCCGTGTTCGGACGCCCGTGGGACGCGGGCCTGCCGAGCGAATCGGCGAGCCATGCGTGGGTGGACGTTGACGGGGCCGCCGGAACCGCGGAAGCGGTGACCATGCTTGCCCGTCAGGGCCACAGCCGCATCGGCTTCCTGGGCTGGCAGGACGGCGCCCCGGTGGGAGACGCTCGCCGCGCCGGCTGGGAACGGGCGATGCGCGCCTCCGGCCTGGGGCAGCACGTTCCCGGGCTCAGCATGGCCGCGCCCGACACCATCTCCGGAGGGGTCTCCGGCGGCCGGGAGCTCATCGCAAGGGACGCCACGGCCATTGTCTGCGCGAGCGACTCGCTGGCCATCGGCGCGCTGGAATGCCTGCGTGAACTGCGACCGGGACTTTTCGCGCCCGGGCAGCCCGCCGGTCCCGGCCTCAGGGCCGCCGTGGTCGGGTTCGATGACACGCCCGTGGCCGCGGCCTTGGGGCTCTCCAGTGTGGCCCAGCCGGTGGAGGATGCCGCCCGGCACATAGTGCGCCTGCTGACCTGCGAACTTGCCGGCAACGCTGGAGCCGGGGCCGCCCCGGAGGAGCACCTGCTGCTTGCGCCCCGCGTGGTGGAAAGGGTGCCCCTGCCGCTGGCACCGCGCGGGTGAGGTTGAGCGGGTTGCTATGGGCCCGCCAGGACGGCAACGGATGTGACATCTGAACCGTCACGTCATGAAAACTGTGGAGCTAAGGGGATTCGAACCCCTGACCTCTTCGATGCGAACGAAGCGCTCTACCAACTGAGCTATAACCCCGGGGACGCTGCCTCTGGAAGAGGAACCGCAACGCCGGTTTCCCTAGGCTACAAATTTTCCGGCCGCTTTGCCAACCAAGCCTCGAATGTCTCCCGGCCGTAGGGTTCTCCGGGGGCCAAATTCCTGCCCTCGCGCAGGAAATTTCCCATGGCGCCCGGCAGCGGCAGCCCGACGATCACTCCCTTGGCACCCGTGACGCGCTTCCATGTTTCCGCCATCGCCTTCATGTCAACCGTCTCCGGGCCGCCAACCGTCCGAAACCGGTGCAGCTCCTCCGAAGGCGGCTCAACGGCCGCCTCCAGCAGCGCGGCCGCCACGTCGGCAGGCGCAATCGTTTGGACGCGCGCGCCCCTGATTGCAGGAATGATGCCGATCCGGGCCCCGGCAGTGAAGAGTCGAACCACCAGGCTGTGGAATTGCGTTGCCCGGACGGTCACGGTTTCCAGCTCCGAACGTTTATACAGGCGTTCCTTGTCCGCCCTGGCCCGGTAGTAGCTGTAGGTGCTTTGGTCGCAGTTGATGATGGAGAGGAGGACAGCCCTGGCCACCCCGCCGTCCACCGCCGCCGCCAGCAGAAGTGCGCCGCCGGCGGCGAACTGTTTGAGCGCCTTGCCGGCCATGCCCTCCAGGCAGTCAATGACGACGTCGGCACCCGCCACCGCCTCGGACAGCCCCTCACCGGTGGTGACGTCAGCCCGAAAGTAGGTGACGCCGCCGTGGTGCCCGGCACTACCCTCCAACGGCGGGTTACGGCTGAGGACGGCGACGGCGTGACCCTGGGCAAGGGCCTGGCGCACCACTTCGCGGCCAACCTGGCCGGTACCCCCGGCCACACAGATGCGGGTCATGATCCGACGCTACACGAAAGGAGGCTACGCGCGGCGGCGCTGCAGGACGTCGTCCAGGTTGCTCAGCGCGCTCTGCGCCTTAGTCAGCGGCCGGGCTGGCCCGGCATTCGGGGAGGCGACGGCGGGCGCTGCGGCGGGGCCCTGCTTGAGGGACGGCTTGCCGGCTGACTTAGGGGCCTCCGGCAGGTCAAGGGGTTCGGGCGCGGGCCGTTCCGCCTTTGCGGCCTCCACGTAAGTGGGCTTCGGGACCTCGACGGGCTCCCAGCTGGTGGCTTTAGCGGCCGCCGGCTCGGCAGCTTCCTGCGCCTTGGCAGCCTGGCCGCTGTTGTCGCCGGCGGCGAGGGCTACCGCCAGGGCGGCCTCGCGGAGTTCGACGGCGGTCAAGGGCTTGGGCTGGGGGGCTGCGGCTTCAGCGTCGAACAGTTTGCTTTCGCGAAGAACGGCCTCGCCGGCGGCTGCCGGGACGTCAACGCGCGCGGCGCGGTCCACGCGTTCGGCAGGGGCACCCATGGCTGCAGTAAACGCGGCGTTCACCTTCTTGCGGCGATCCCGCACAGCGAGCCTGCGGAGAAGAACGACGGCGGCGATGCCCGCCAGGAACGACACTGCTGGAAGCCAGCCGTTTCCGAGCCCAAAGATCCGCAGCACTCCCGACACGACGGCCGTAGCGAAGAACAGGAGCCCGGCCAGGGCGATGGCGGTCCGCCCATACCGGATCCGGAAGGCGCCTCCGTCCTTGACGGCAGGCTCGCGGCCGGGTTTGCCCGGCGCAACGCCTGCTGCGGATTCGCTGCTCTTCCTGGTGTCCATGGGGTTCTCCTGCTGGGCGGCCATATGAAGGACCGTTCCGGCTTGCGGGTTTGCAGTTTCGTGGTCGACGGGCTCCAGCGTCAGATCGCCGGCAGCCTGGAACTGATGCCGGCCATTTCGGAGCACGTAAGGGGCAACCCACACAATCCAGAGCGCGACAGCGACCACAAGGATGACTGAGCTGCTAAGAGGGAAGTCCACACACAAAACCGTATGAGGAATAGGTGACCTCTTGTGGCATTCGTCTCGGTGTGTCGCTCCCGGGCTCTCAAATCATTGGACTTATGACGAAAAAGTCGCGGCATGTCCCTGTCAGGCGGGCCTCGTGCGCAGCCATCTGCTGAGAAGGCCCTCCGGAACTTCCTCCGAAGTCAAGGCAAACGTGCGGTGGTCCGCCCATTCGCCGTTGATGTGCAGGAACCGCGGCCTGTAGCCTTCGTCGCGGAAGCCAAGCTTTTCCACGACACGCAGGCTCGGCCCGTTTTCGGGGCGGATGTTGATTTCCATGCGGTGCAGCCCCAGAGCGCGGAAGCAATGGTCCGTGGCCATGGCCACCGCGGTCGGAGCGATTCCCTGCCCCGCCCGCGACTCATCCACCCAGTAGCCGAGCGTGGCCATCATGGCAGAGCCCCACACGATGGAGGAGACCGTCAGTTGCCCAACGATGACGGGATCGCGGAAGCCTGGAGTCCATGCCGTGATCACGAATGGCAGTGCCGTCCCCTGGGTGGCCTGGGCATTCAGGGACCGCACCATCTGCCGGTAATCAGGGAGAGCACCGCCCGGCGCGGGGTTGGAAGCCTCCCAGGGTGCCAGCCACTCAGTGTTGCGTGAACGGACCTCTGTCCATTCCCTGCGGTCCCGGTATCTGATAGGGCGCAGGACAAGGTCCCCGCACTCCAGGGTGACCGGCCAGAT
Organism: Arthrobacter sp. P1_B11; assembly: GCF_056406715.1. Classification (NCBI taxonomy): domain Bacteria; kingdom Bacillati; phylum Actinomycetota; class Actinomycetes; order Micrococcales; family Micrococcaceae; genus Arthrobacter; species Arthrobacter sp. P1_B11. The sequence goes on along the minus strand of NZ_JBFTZQ010000001.1, from coordinate 48,966 downwards.
GTGGCTGCCCCTCATGGGGAGTTACTTGGTCAGGCTGGCGGCGAACTCGGGCAGCCACTCGCGCAGGCCGGGGCCCAGGTCGTCGCTGTCGATGGCCAGCTGGACACAGGCCTTGAGGTAGCTGAGCTTGTCCCCGGTGTCGTACCGGCGGCCGCGGAACACCACGCCGTACACGCCGTAGCCCTCGCCGGTCCCCGCGGCAAGTTCCTGAAGTGCATCAGTGAGCTGGATTTCCCCGCCCCTGCCCGGTTCCGTCTTTTCGAGGACGTCGAAGACGGCAGGGTGGAGCACGTAGCGGCCAATCACGGCCAGGTTTGACGGCGCTTCGTCGACGTCGGGCTTCTCCACAAGCTTGCGGATCCGCACGTAACCGTTCATGTCGGTTTCGTCGATGTCGGCGCAGCCGTAGGCACTGATCTGGGAAGGTTCCACCTCGATCAGGGCGACGACGGAGCCGCCGGTCTTGGCCTGAACCTCGATCATGGTGCTGAGCAGCTCGTCCCGTGCATCGATGAGGTCATCCCCAAGAAGGACCGCGAACGGCTCGTAGCCGACGTGCTGCTTTGCACGCAGTACGGCGTGGCCAAGGCCCATGGGGTCGCCCTGGCGGACGTAGTGGATGTCGCCGAGGTTGCTGGCCGCCTGGATGGATTCGAGCTTGGTGGTGTCGCCCTTGGCTTCCAGCATTGACTCCAGCGAGGGAACCCTGTCGAAGTGGTCTTCCAGGGCGCGCTTGTTCCGGCCGGTGATCATGAGGATGTCATTGAGGCCCACCTTGACGGCCTCTTCGACGACGTACTGGATGGCGGGCTTGTCCACCACCGGCAGCATCTCCTTGGGCATGGCCTTGGTGGCAGGCAGGAACCTGGTGCCGAGTCCCGCAGCGGGGATGACGGCCTTGCGGACTGAAGGCTTAGTGGAAGTCACTGGACTAATGTATCGGAGGGAACATTCATACGGTAAATGCTTCCGGCAGTGGCCCGGTGGGATTCCGCGCGACAAGGAATGAGGCACCATGTCACCAGAGACCCCGCCATCAAAGGATGAGATCCGCTCCCGGCACCGGAAGATCCGGGTGGGAATGCAGCCCGGCGTCCTGTCCGCCGCGGGAGCCGGAATCGCCGTTCATGGGCTGTCCTGGGCGGACAGCATCGCAGCCGGCAGACCGGCGACATTCACTGCCTACCTGGGCGTGGCCTTCGAGCCGCCTACGCTCCCGCTCATAACGGCGCTCTTCCAGGCTGGCTACAAGGTGCTGCTGCCAGTCTGCGAACCTGACCGTGCTCTCAGCTGGGTCCTCTGGAATCCTGCCACCGAATTTGTCCGCAGCAGGTACGCCCCCATCGAGGAACCGGCAGGGGAACGGCACGGGCTGGAGGCCGTCGGGGATGTGGCAGGGATGTTCCTGCCTGCCACAGCCGTGGACGGAAGCGGCAACAGGATCGGTCAGGGCGGCGGATACTACGACAAGTTCCTGGCAGCCATGGACGCAACCGGCGTGCACGCACCAAGGGCCGCGGTCATCTATGATTCCGAGCTCCTGCCCGCCTCGAGCATTCCTGTTGAAAGCTTTGACCGCCCCGTCGACGCGGTGCTCACACCCTCCGGTGTGGTCCAACTGACATGATGGTTACCGCAGCAAGGTGATAGAATTGGCACTCAGGCCCTGCGACTGCTAATGGAGCCATTTCCGGCACGGAATTCCGTCCAGTATCTTCCCGGAGATGGCGACTTGGCAGCACTGGACCTGTCGTTTGTCCAAGAGGAGGATCTACAGTGCCCACGTATGCCTATGCCTGCAAGGATTGCAGCCATGCCTTTGACATCGTGCAGTCATTCACCGACAGCACTCTGACGTCCTGCCCCGAATGCCAGGGGACCCTGCGCAAGAAGTTCAACAGCGTCGGCGTCGTCTTCAAGGGCTCCGGTTTTTACCGGACGGACTCGCGCGACGCCAAGGGCAGCACGGTCTCACCGTCGCCCGCCACGTCATCGCCGGCGGCCGCCGCTCCCTCGAGCGCGCCTGCCGCTGCCGCCAGCTGAGCTGACCGCGTACTTCGTAGCGCCCAGTTTTTTGCAGAACGCAGTCTTGTGCAAGACGCAGTTTTGAGTAAAGCGCAATTTCCCGCGTAGGGGCTTGCCTGCCTGTGGACGTTTTCCACCACATTTACGTTTTCCACATAGAGCGGCAGTCACCTGTTGCTGACGAGCGGCGGCTCCGTAGCGTGGCAGCATGCCAGCCATCGGATTGTTTCCCCTCAGGGCCTCCCGTCCCGCCGCCCGCAGCAACCAGCGCAATGCCGTGCCCCGGACCGGGCGGTCCGGGACCGGCCGCCTGACAGCCTGGCTGAACCGCAACCGCCGCCTGGCTGTGGCGCTACTGCTCTGTGGGGCGGCCGGAATCGCCGTCCACCAGCTGACCCCGGCCCCCGCACACACAGTCTCGGCTCTCGCCGCCGCACGGGACCTGCCGGCCGGGGCTACGCTTGGCAGCACAGACCTGGCCGCCATCAATGTTCTGCCCTCCATGCTCTCCGCTGGAACATTTACGGAAGCAACGGGACTGAATGGCAAGCAACTGGCCGCACCGCTCCGGATGGGGCAACTCTTCACAGACGCCCAGCTGGTGGGGCCCGGCCTGCTTACCGGCGCTCCACCCGGCTCAGCCGCCGTGCCGCTGCGGATGGCGGACCCCTCGTCAATCCGGCTCGTCTCCCCCGGCCAGCTCGTCAACGTCGTACTCACCAGCGGCAGTGGTTATGAGCAGAAGGCGGCTTCCAAAGTTCTCGCCACGGCGGTGCCCGTACTGTGGACCTCGGCCGAGGAGGGCCAGGACGGACAGTGGCTCAGCTCCGGGGACTCCGACGGTTTGATGGTGGTGGCCGCCACCCCGGCCGAGGCAAGCGCCCTGGCGGGGGCGTCAACGCAAGGAAAACTCTTTTTCGTACTCGTGGGCCCAGGCCCGTGACACCGCATGAACTCAGCTACGGCTAGCCCCAGTGCGGCGGCTTCTGCTCCTTGAGCCAGGCATCATGGTCGTTGTCGGATTCAGAGTCGCCCCAGGCCCTGGGATCGTCCTCAGACGCTTTGTTGGGCACCGCGCTGCCCGGTTCCAGCGGACCCGATGGCTTCGCCGGAGTGGGAGCCGCAGTGTGAGTGGGAGGCGTTGAACCCGGGCTGGATTCATTGTTCACTGCATCACGATTCACTGCGCTCTCTCCTGCCTGTCCTCGGTATCACCGTCGTAATCGTTCTCGGCGCCGTTTTCTACCTCGTCCTGATCCGGGGTGTCCACGCCGCCCCTATCGTCGTCGTCCCGGTCCTCATCGTCGACGTAGTCCTGGTCCGGGTCTTGCCGGTACGGCTCCTGATCCGCCGACGGCTCATAGGATCCCGCCAGGCTTGTGACGTCGTCATCGAGGAAGCCCGGCCCCGCCGCGGACCTGACGGGACGAGCCGGCTTCTCGAGTCCGAGGTAGCCGCCGATCCGGTCAGCGCACGCCGATGGATCCGTGAACACCTCAATCGTCCACAGCGGCATATACCGCCAGCCGAGGCGCTCCAGAAGCTGCGGGCGCAGCCTGCTGCGTTCACGGACCGTCATCTGCCGGTACTGCTCGGTGCCGTCAGACTCGATGGCTACCGGGCGCGGAATCTCGGCCTCGTCCTGGCCCATCGTGCTCAGGGGGTCGGCAGCGGCCACGACGTCGATGACACCGTCGTACTGGTGCCAGACGCGAGCCCCGCGTGCCCGGAGCCGGTCGCCCAGGTCGGCCACGAGAGGATCTGCCCCGAGCGCCTGCTCGCTGGCCGCGGCGCGGGAAGCCGGAGTCCCGAGGTCGGTGTTGCCGGCGATTTCCCGGTCAAGCAACTCATAGAGGTCCACGGCTCCGTGTGCCAGCCGGGTCCGGTCAAGGTCTTCCGGCTTGAAGCACGTCAGGACATGCAGGGACTGGCGGGCGCGGGTCATTGCCAGGGCAAACTTGGCACGGCCGCCCTCGGCAGAGAGCGGACCAAAGTTATGGAGTGCCCGGCCGTGGGGCGTCCGGCCATAGCCGGGGGAGAAAATCACATGGTCGCGGACCAGACCCTGGGCACGCTCCAGATCCACGACGCGGAACGATTCCTCGCCCGCGGTGAAGAATTCGGCGAGCATCGGATAGTTGGGCAGTTGCGTTCGGATCGCCTCGCCGATCCTCGCGGCGTGCCGCAAGCTGGCGGTGACGACTGCAAGGGACGTGCGGGGACGGAAGCGGGCGTGTTCGAACACCAGCTCCACCACCCGGTTCACTTCGGCCACTACCGACTCCACGCCCTCGTGGTCCGCGCTCGGCAGTCCCGTGCCGTCGGGCAGGTACTCCACCAGCAGGGCACGGTCCAGCCCAGTCGCGGACTGGCCTTCGGGCAGCCGGCGGAGGCCGCCGTCGTAAAAACCCTTGCTGAGCTGCAGGACGAGGTCCTCGTCCACCGCGCGGTAGACGGACCGCAGCCGCCACATCGGCAAGACCTCGGCAAGGGCGCTGAAGGCGCTCCCCACACTCTGGTGCGTCGGTTCCCCGGCAGCGAGCCGCTCCACCGCCACCGTGAAGGAACGGGGGCTCGCAATCTTGTCGTCGCCAAAGGCAATAACCTGCTTGGCCCGGGCCACGGCGGGCAGGACCGCCTGGAGCGAGGTCGCTTCGGCGTCGAGAATCACCACGGCGTCAAACTTCTGCTCGGCCGGCAGGAGACCGGTCATAAGGTACGGGCTGACCGACCAGACAGGTACCAGCATGGGAACCAGCGCGGGAGCCTGGGCCGTGAGCGCCGCAAGGGTGACCCGCCCGTCCTTGAGGAGGCTCCGGAGGAGGTCCGCCTGGCGCGGGTTCTCCGCGATGCCGGCACTCCAGCGCTCGGCGAGCTGCCACCGCAGCCGCCCGGCACCGCTGGCGATGTGGGCGTTGTCGGCAAGTCTGTACTCGGCTTCGAGCTGGCGCAGGGCGCCGCCGTCGGACATGGCGAGGTAGTCGTCGCCGCTGATCATTGCTTCGAGCGCGGACTGCCACCAGGCCAGGTCAAGCTCCGCCGCGACGGACTCCGCCGGGACCTCCCGCTCCGAGAGGTCGGCAAGCAGTTCGCCGAGGCCGTGCTCGCGCATGTTCTCGATGAGGAGTGTGCGTTCAGGCAACGTCTGGAGGGTCTGGGTGTCCGCCACCAGCCGCTCCAGCCGCTCCATCAGTTCCGGGTAGGCCGTTTTTTCGAGTGCTCCACCGGCCGCCGTATGCCGCAGCGCGTCTCCGAGCATCTTCAGTTCGCGGGTGAGCCCGCGGTACATGATGCTGATCTCGGCGAGGCCGGATGGAACCGCCGGATGCCGCTGCGTGGTGGCATAGTCCGACCACAGGGCACGCTGCTCCTGGACCAGCGCCAGCGAACTGTGAAGGTCGGCGATGTGCACGCCCGGGCGGACGTATTCCTTCGCTACGCGGCGCAGGCGCGACCGCTGCATGGACGGCATGTCGATGCCGTGCTCACGCCGCCAGGCCGACGACGCGGTCGCGGAGATCAGGTCGTGGACCGGCCGGTCGAAAATGTCCGGGGTGAACTTATCCAGGCTCTCCCGGACTGCCACCAGCAACCGGAGCTGGGCACCCCACTCCGCAAAGTTCCCACCGAGCCGGATCTCGGCATGGTCCGCGACGTCCTTCATGCGGCTGTGCAGCACCGGCAGCTTTTTCTCCACCGAGCGCGCGAGCTCCTGCGCTTCTTCTGTCTCCTTGCGCGTCACGAGGCGGGCGCCGTGCCACGGGCTGGACGTGGAAGCGCTGCTGAAGCTCCCGAGTTCCGCGGCGCGCTTCAGCCGGCCCGCGAGTTCTTCCCGGTCCCGGATGTTGTCCAGCACGCTGCGCTTCAGCCGCACGGTGGTGGCCGGGGCGGGCTGAATTGAGGTCAGTTCCGCCAGCGACTGCATTGCTTGGTAGGGCGAGCAGCCCCATCGCTTGCGGACGTTGTGCAGCGACGCCACGTGGTCCATCAGGGCGTGCCGGTGCTCGATGAGTGTCTTGTGCAGGCTGCCCAGCCGCGGCTCGGCTGATTTTTCGTTCCGCACGATTGCCCTGACCAGCTGCCCCTTGAGCTGCTGGGGCGTCGCGCTGCCGGACAGCTGGAACAGGATGGACTCCAGCCCCAGGCCCTCGAAGCGGGCAGCCACTTCATTGAGGCTGGCGCGCCGGTCCCCCACCACGAGGACAGTCTTGCCTTCATCCACCAGCGCACCAACGGTATTGATCGCCGTCTGGGTCTGTCCGGTGCCGGGCGGGCTGCTGACCAGGAGCGAGTCCCCTGCCCGCACGGCGTCGATCACATACTGCTGGTCCGCGTCGGCGTCGAGCAGGAGCAGTTCGCTGGCTGGATCACGTTCGTCCACGCTCGGGAAGCGTCCGGGCTGCAGCACCGGGAGGTCACCGGCTTCCCCGGCCGCGGCACGGGACAGGGCGGCCACGAGGGGGTTTTGCTGGTTGATCCAGGGGTCGTCGAGGTTGCCCGCAAGGTCCGCGAACGTCGAAACGAGCAGGTTGTGCTCCACCTCGGCGCCGTGGATGGGTTTGACGAGGGTGCTGAGTCTGTCCAGCACGGGCTGCGGGTCGAAGCGTGCGGTGCTGTAGGCCATCCTGGTGACGGCGTTGACGTCGAAAACGATGCCGTGGATGGTCTTCAGGTGGCGGATCAGTGCCGGATTGATGCGGGCCTGTTCCGTGAGCTGAAGCTCGTAGTCGTCTTCCCCGGGCCTGATGGTAAGGGAGATGGCGGTCAGCATGACCGGCGCCGATACTCGCTGGGGCTTGCCCCCGACGGCGGATGTCCACACCACGGTCCCGGCGGACAGGTAACCGGCTTCGATGCCGCGGTCGTTGGCCAGCTCGAAAATCTTGGAGCGAAGGTTCCGGGAGGCGCGGGCAGCCACAACATACTGCTGGTGGTCGCGGATCAGCGTGGACAGCCTGGTGCGGCGTCCGGCCATGAGCTGGGCAAGGCCGGATGGGTGGGCATGCGTCAGGTCTATGGAACCTTCAGGCGTTTTGGTGAAGCGCAGCATGGTGTCCGCTCCGGTGACGGGCTTAAGCCCGGACAGCCACTTCCTGAGCTCCTCCGAACCCTCTGAGTCGACCTGACCAACTGACACTACTGCCTTCTTTTCTGCGCTTGCACGTGACGCCTTGGACCATACGGGCATACTTTCGAGCGTAGCCGGAAACGGCCGCTGGTGAGAGACCGCAACACTGGAACGGGCTAAGTTGCGGCGCATTTCACCCTGCGCCGGTTGCGCGGGACAAACGGCAGTCCCAAACCATGCTTGGCAGAAAGCCAAATGGCCGGCCTCCTCGCGGAGACCGGCCACTCAAAACGCTATTCCCACTCGATGGTTCCCGGCGGCTTGCTGGTGACGTCCAGCACCACCCGGTTGACACCGTCGACTTCGTTCGTGATCCGGTTCGAAATCCGGGCCAGCAGATCGTACGGCAGGCGTGACCAGTCGGCCGTCATGGCGTCCTCGGAGGAGACGGGACGCAGCACGATGGGGTGCCCGTAGGTCCGGCCGTCGCCCTGGACTCCCACGCTGCGGACGTCCGCGAGCAGCACGACGGGCATCTGCCAGACGTCGTTGTCGAGGCCGGCAGCGGTCAGCTCGGCGCGGGCAATGGCGTCCGCCTTGCGCAGCAGGTCGAGGCGTTCCTTGGTGACCTCGCCGACGATCCGGATCCCGAGGCCGGGGCCGGGGAAGGGCTGGCGGCCCACGATTTCCTGCGGCAGGCCCAGCTGTGCACCAACGGCGCGGACCTCGTCCTTGAACAGGGCGCGCAGCGGCTCGACCAGCTCGAACTGCAGGTCCTCAGGCAGCCCGCCCACGTTGTGGTGGCTCTTGATGTTCGCCGCACCCTCGCCGCCACCGGATTCGACGACGTCCGGGTACAGGGTTCCCTGCACGAGGAACTTGATCTTTTCGCCGTGCGCGGCAGCTTCGGCGATGATGGCAAGCTCGGCTTCTTCGAACGCGCGGATGAATTCGCGGCCGATGATCTTGCGCTTGGTCTCCGGATCGCTGACGCCGGCCAGGGCCGACTGGAAGCGCTCCTGCTCGTTGGCCACGTAGAGCTTGACGCCGGTGGCGGCCACGAAGTCGCGTTCCACCTGTTCGGCTTCGCCTTCGCGCAGCAGCCCATGGTCCACGAACACGCAGGTCAGCTGGTCGCCGACGGCGCGCTGGACGAGGGCGGCAGCGACTGCCGAGTCCACGCCGCCGGAGAGGCCGCAGATGACCCGGGCGTCGCCGATCTGCTTGCGGATCCGGTCCACCTGTTCCTCGAGGATGTTGCCCGTGGTCCAGTTCGGTTCCAGCTTGGCGCCCTTGAACAGGAAGTTCTCGAGGACCTGCTGGCCGTAGGCGGAGTGCTTGACCTCCGGGTGCCACTGCACGCCGTAGAGGCACTTTTCCTCGTTCGCGAAGGCTGCAACCTCGGCGCCGGCGGTGGTGGCCAGCACTTCGAAGCCTTCCGGTGCCTCGTGCACAGAGTCGCCGTGGCTCATCCACGTGTTCTGGTGCTGCGGCATCCCCTCAAGCACGGAGCGGCCCTCGCCAAGGATGGTGGTCTGGGTGGAGCCGTACTCGCGCAGACCGGTCTTGTCGACCTTCCCGCCCAGCGCGTTGGCCATGGCCTGGAAGCCGTAGCAGATGCCGAAGACCGGGACGCCTGCCTCGAAGAGGTCGGCGCCGACACTCGGCGCGCCGTCGGCGTAGACGCTGGAAGGCCCGCCGGAAAGGATGATGGCGGCAGGGTTCTTGGCCAGGAGCTGCTCGGTGGTGTAGGTATGCGGAACCACTTCCGAATACACATTCGCTTCCCGGACGCGGCGGGCAATCAGCTGCGCGTACTGGGCACCGTAGTCAACAACCAGCACCGGCTTCTGGGAAGTCTGGGATGCAGTGGGAGTAGTCACCGTCCTAGACTACTTTGCACGGTCACCCGCACGCACCTTAAGGGGCCCTGCTGTGACGCACGAAACGTCAACGGCAGCCTAGTAGCGGCTTGCCGCCTCCGGGTTGGCGGCGAGTTCGGCCTCCACCTCGGCGTGGAACTTCTTCTCCACGATGAAGGACAGGAAAGGGACCACCCCGCCGAGCGCCAGCAGGACCATCTTGGCGAACGGCCAGCGCATGAGCGTCCAGAGCCGGAAGTTGGACATGAGGTACACCACGTACATCCAGCCGTGAACAATCAGCACCGTCACCGATACGTTGACGCCGCCGAGCACACCCTTGGGCTCCGCGTCCGCAAACCCGAACCCGAACGGCTCGCCGGTCACTGCGTCCGTTCCGCCCGCGAACAGGTACTGGCCGAAGGCGTAGCGGGCCACCAGTTCCGAGCAGAGCAGCAGCAGCATGGCACCGGTGAGGTAGGCCATGACCTTGTAGAACTTCAGGGCAGAACGGATCTGCGCCTGCGTGCCGCCGAAACGTCGCTTCTTCGCCCCCGCGCCCGCTGAATTCGATGGCTGCGGCTGGATGGCAGGCTTGGGTTCAATCATGGCTGTACCTTTTGTTGGGTCTGGTCGTGATGGGTCTGTCCGCCTTGGGACTGTTCGTGCTGGTCATCAAGCTCGTCCTCAAGGCGCCGCTGGTGGTCGTCCTTGACCAGCCGCCACCAGATGAAGAGGGCGAAACCGGCGAAGACAATCCATTCCACGGAATAAAAAAGATTGAGCCAATTGATCTTTGCCGGCGGGGGCTGGGCGCCAATGCTGAGCGGCTCGAGGCCGCCGGCGGCGCCGGCAGCACCGACGTCGGACGTTCCGGAAAGCTCGGCAGTGGCGGAAACGAAAGCCGGGTAGCTGCTGACGTTCCAGACGTTGATCAGTTCCGCGACCGACACCGCGGAGGCCTGACCCGGTGCGGGGGCAATATTGGGCACCGGCGCCTCGGACGGCAGGAGCCGCCCGGTCAGCCGGATGGTGCCCGACGGCGGGGCGCCCGCTTCCGCGGGATCGGCAATCCATCCGCGCGCCACCGGTATCCAGGTTTTCGGGGACGCTGCCGTGCCCTTGAGCACCGGGGCGTCGGTGACGGCGAAGGCCGCAACCACCCAGTATCCGGTCTTGCCGCCCTTAAGTCGGCCCGGAACGAGGACCTGCTTGGCGGGATCATAGGTGCCGGTGGCGGTGACCATCTGGTCGGCCACCGAACCGCGGAAGAATTCGCCGGGTTTCAGCGTGCCGGTGAGGTCCTTGACTTCCTCGGTGGTCGGATTGACCGGCACCTCGGGCGTCGTGGACCTGCCGAACTGCCACTGGCTGAGCAGCACAAACACACCGGAAAGGACGATCGCAAAAACGAGGCCTGCGATCCACCGGGGCTTGAGGGCTGTTTTCCACACCCCTTAACCGTACTTCGTCCGCGTGTAGAACAACGAAACGGCTGGTGGTTCCACAGGTTTCAGTGGTCGAAGAAGACCAGGCTCGAGTTGATCAGTTCCGCGATCACTTCGGCGTCATACGCCCGGCGCAGGGACTCACGGAAGGATTCCTTGGACAAGGACCTGGCGAGGGTGGCCAGCACCTCGAGGTGGTCCGAGAAGGAGCTCGCGGGAGTGGCGATCAGGAGCACCACGGTTGCCGGGCCGTCGGCAGCGCCGAAGTCGAGGGCTTTCCCGTACTTGGTGATGCCCACGGCGATGGAGGTCCGTGACACAAATTCGCTGCGGGCGTGAGGCAGTCCCACTCCCCCGGGCAACCCGGTAGCCAGCTGGTGCTCCCGCGCGTTGACGTGCTTCAGGAAGCCGTCGAGGTCGGAGATGCGGCCGGCGTCGTACAGCTTGCGGGCAAGCTGCATCGATGCATCCAGTTTGTCCGTTGCGTCCATCTCCAGAATCACCATTTCCGGTGTGGTGAGCTCCGCATCGTAACGGTCCAGTGGTTCCGCCAAAGTGGTGTCCCTTCAGTGAGGCCGAGCGCCTCTTCCGCGGCGGATTGCGATCTCAGCGCAGCGGGACGATGTCCTCCACGCCCAGGCGAGCAGCGTCTGCGGACTCGTCGTCCGGCTGCTGCTGACTGAGCCTTTCGGCCTCCACCCGCGCCAGGTAATGCTTGATTTCGCTTTCCCGCTGCGCATCGCTCCAGCCAAGAATTTCTCCCATAAGCTTAGCGACTACCGGTACGGCCGACACACCGCGGTCCCACGATTCGATGGAAATGCGGGTTCGACGGGTCAGGACGTCGTGCACATGACGGGCGCCTTCGTGGGTTGCCGCGTAGACGGCCTCGGCCTGCAGGTAGTCGTCTGCCCCGGGCAGGGGCTCTGCAAGCTCAGGGTTCTCGCGGATAAGGGCCAGCACTTCGGACGTCATGGACCCGTAGCGGTTGAGCAGGTGCTCCACGCGGGCCACGTGCACGCCGCTCTCCTCCGCCGTCCGGTTGCGGCGGTTCCAGGCTGCTTTGAATCCGCTGGCGCCCAGGAGCGGGATTGTTTCCGTGCAGCTCGGGGGCACGCGTTCGTCCATGCTCCGGGTGGCTTCGTCCACGGCGTCCTTGGCCATGACCCGGTACGTGGTCCACTTGCCCCCGGCCACCACGACGAGCCCAGGCACCGGATGGGCCACCACGTGCTCGCGGGACAGCTTGGCGGTGGAGTCATTCTCCCCCGCCAGCAGCGGGCGGAGACCGGCGTACACGCCCTCGACGTCCTCCCGGGTAAGGGGCCTCTTGAGGACCTTGTTCACGTGTTCCAGCAGGTAGTCGATGTCCTTGCTGGATGCCGCCGGATGGGCCTTGTCCAGGTGCCAGTCAGTGTCAGTGGTTCCAATGATCCAGTGCCGGCCCCAGGGAATGACGAACAGTACGGACTTCTCGGTCCGCAAAATGAGGCCGACGGTTGATTGGAACCGGTCCCTGGGCACCACGAGGTGGATGCCTTTGGAGGCGCGGACCTTGAGCTGGCCGCGGTCCGTGACCATGGCCTGTGTCTCGTCCGTCCAGACCCCGGTGGCATTGATGACCTGCTTGGCCCTGATTTTGAAGGCGGACCCGTCCTCGTGGTTGACCACCTTGGCACCCACCACGCGTTCCCCCTCCCGGAGGAAATCCACCACCGCCATCTGGTTGACGGCGTGGGCCCCGTAGTGGGCGGCGGTACGGACGAGGTTGGCCACGTACTTGGCATCGTCCACCTGCCCGTCGTAGTACCGGATGGATCCAACGAAGGCATCGTCCTTCAGGCTGGGCGCCGCCCGCAGGGTGCCGCGCCGCGTCAGGTGCTTATGGAACGGAACCCCGCGCTTGTGGCCGCCGGAGATGGACATGAGGTCGTACAGCGCGATGCCCGCCCCGATGTAGGGCCGCTCAAAAAACGGCTTGTGCAGCGGATAGAGAAACGGGACCGGCCGCGCGAGGTGCGGCGCCAGCTCCGAGAGAAGCAGGCCGCGTTCCTGCAGCGCCTCCTTGACCAGCCCGAAGTCCAGCATCTCCAGGTAGCGGAGTCCGCCGTGGATGAGCTTGGAGGAACGGGAAGAGGTGCCGGCCGCCCAGTCGCTTGCTTCCACTATGCCGACACTCAGTCCCCTGGTGATGGCGTCGAGCGCAGCACCACAGCCCACGATTCCGCCGCCGACGATGAGGATGTCAAGCTCCTTGCCCGGCTCCGTGGTGGCCTTGAGCGCGGCGAGGGAGGCTTCCCTCGCCTCCGGTCCCAGGGCGCCCTTGGGCACGGCCGAACCACCAGCAAAACTGATCATGATACGCCTCCATCCTCATCGAACGTCGTAGTTCAAAGAGTACTTCTTACCTCTGCCGATGGGCAGGGCACGGGAGGAAGGCGGAAGCGTCAGTTGCCGGCGTACGGCGACACCACGACGTCGACCCGCTGGAACTCCTTAAGGTCCGAATAGCCGGTGGTGGCCATGGAGCGGCGCAGTGCGCCAATCAGGTTGGAGGTGCCGTTGGTGTGGTGGCCCGGCCCGAAGAGGACCTCCTTGAGCGGTCCCACCGTGCCGACGTTGACCCTGTCGCCGCGGGGGGACTCCAGGTGGTGGGCCTCCTGGCCCCAGTGCCAGCCCTTGCCCGGTGCCTCTTCCGCCCGGGCCAGCGCACTGCCAAGCATGACGGCGTCAGCGCCCATGGCGATCGCCTTGACGATGTCGCCCGAGGCGCCCATGCCGCCGTCGGCAATGACATGGGCGTACCGTCCGCCGGACTCGTCCATGTAGTCCCGGCGGGCGGCGGCGACGTCGGAAATGGCCGACGCCATGGGCGAATGGATGCCCAGCGCGCGGCGCGTGGTGGTGGTGGCCCCGCCGCCAAACCCGACCAGGACGCCGGCAGCGCCTGTCCGCATCAGGTGCAGTGCGGGGGTGTAGCCGGCAGCGCCGCCCACGATCACCGGCACGTCGAGTTCATAGATGAACTGCTTGAGGTTCAGCGGCTCGTGGTCTTTTGAGACATGCTCGGCGGACACGGTAGTTCCGCGGATGATAAAGATGTCGACGCCGGCAGCCACCACGGTTTTGTAGTGTTCCTGCGTGCGCTGGGGCGTCAGGGAGCCGGCCACTGTGACGCCGGCAGCCCGGATTTCGGCCAGCCGGGAGGTGATCAGCTCGGGCTGAATGGGTGCCTGGTAGAGCTCCTGCATCCTGCGGGTGACGGCGGGGCTGTTGGTTTCGTCTTCGAGGGCAGCGATCTGGTCCAGGACCGACTGGGGGTCCTCATAACGGGTCCAGAGGCCTTCCAGGTCAAGGACGCCGAGACCGCCGAGCCGCCCCAGCGAGATTGCCGTCGCCGGCGACATGGCGGAGTCCATCGGCGCCGCGATGACCGGCATGTCGAACTGGTAGGCATCGATCTGCCACGAGACGGAAACGTCCTTGGGGTCACGCGTGCGACGGTTGGGGACGATCGCGATGTCATCCAGGGAGTAGGCACGACGCCCACGCTTGCCACGGCCAATCTCAATCTCGTAAGTCACGTGACCACTTTACTTGACCCTGCAGGTAGTGACGGATGACGCCCGTCGAGGGCGAATCCAAGACAAAGAATAACCGACAATTCACACGCTTTTGACACATACTGTCAACCATTTACATGATGTGAAAATAGCTTTAGGTTTGCGCTCGGTTACCCGCTGGTAAGCGGAAAAGCCGCCTGTCACCCCACCCGACTTCGGGCTACCTCTGTGCCCGAAGCCGTCAGACTCCTTCATCTACGCTCAGCTGGGACTCGAACATCCTGAAGTAGCGGCCGCGCAGGGCCACGAGCTCCTTGTGGGTTCCCTGTTCCACGATCCGGCCGTCCTCCAGCATGTAGACGACGTCCGCCTTCTCGATGGTGGCCAGCCGGTGGCTGATGGCGATGATGGTGCTGCTGCGGTCGGCGAAGAGCCGGGTGAAGATGCGGTGTTCGGCAAGGGCGTCGATGGCCGACGTGGGCTCGTCCATCACCATGAAGGATGCGTTCCGGTAGAAGTTCCGGGCCATGGCCAGCCGCTGCCACTGGCCGCCGGAGAGGCCGCTGCCCTTCCGTCCCCGCGGATCCTCCATCCAGTTGCTGACGTGGTTGTCCAGGCCGTTGGGAAGCCGGTTGATGAAGTCCAGCGCTTCGGCGTCCCCCGCAGCCCGGCTGATCCTGCGGTCGTCGCGGGCCGAATCGACGTCTCCGAAGAAGATGTTTTCCGCCGCCGTGGCGAACTCGTATTTCAGGAATTCCTGGCTGAGCACTGCCAGGTGGCGGTGCCAGGAGGTGACGTCGACCGCGGCGAGGTCGACGCCGTCGAGCAGTACCTGCCCCGAATCGGGGCGGTAGAGTCCGGCGAGGATGCGGATCAGGGTGGACTTGCCCGCGCCGTTCTCCCCCACGATGGCCACGTGCTGCCCCTCCCGGATGGTCATCGAGATGCCCTTGATAACTTCGAGGTCGCTTCCGGTGTAGGTGAACCGGAGATCGCGCAGTTCAACCATTTTCGGTGCGGACAGCACCGGCGGCGAATGGTCGGAGTGCACCGGCAGCGCCATGAACAGTTCGTAGTCCTTGAGGTTGGCGAGGTCCTCGTCGATGGAGCTCAGGGAGGACACGAGGTTGTTGGCGGTCGACAGCGCACGGCTGACGATCTGCTGCACATACAGGAACTGGCCCACGGGCTGGGCGCGCGCGATGATCTGGCCCACCACCCAGATCAGGGACACAACTTCCGCACCGTACTGCAGGGCGTCCGCTGCGAGCTGCTTGGGGATGTAGCGCTTCTGGAAGTCGAGCCTGCGGCGCTCGTCCGCGTCGCGCAGACGCGAGCGGAGGCCCATGAGGTAGCCCACGATCCCGTACAGGCGCATTTCGGCGATGTGCTGCGGGCGCAGGAGGTTGGTCTCGATCATCCGGCGCTGCCGGCGGGAGTCCACCTGGGTATTCCAGTGCGCAATCTGTTCACGGGAGAGTTTAAACTGCAGGTACACGCTGGGCACGATGGCGACCAGGACGATCACGGCGATCCACCAGCTGACCAGCAGGAGGGCACCAATGGCCAGGAGCACGGAGACCAGCTGCGTGAAGATTGCGGCAATCCGGTCCAGCACCCTGGCATAGGAATCGGAGAACCTCTTGGCCCGGTCGTAGAGGTCCACCGTTTCTTTGTCGTCGTACCGCCAGAATTCCAGGGCGAGGAACCGCTCGTACATGAGGTCACCCACGATGGCGCCCACCTTGAAGCTCATGAGCTGCTGGATGTAGCGGTCCACGCTGCTGAAGCCGCCCCAGAAGAGTCCCAGTGCGGCGGTGACAATGACGTAGACGATCGCCTGCTGGCCCGCCGCGGTATCCCCGGAGTAGGCCGCCGCCAATGCCGTGGTGGTCAATGCCGCGAAGTAGGTGGTTACGAGGGGCAGCAGCGCCGAGATCAGCGAGCCCGCGACCTTCATGACCACGGCCGCCGGCGAGGCCCGGAAACTGACCCGCAGCACCTGCGCCACGGCGCGGGCATAGGGCCTTAGCGCGAGCTTGCGCCGGGGCTGGCGGGCGGGGAGGAGCTCGGACATAGCTTCAGCCTAGTCCGGCAGAGCTCCGCCGGTTGAGCTGGGGGCCCAACCGGCGGCGGTAGGTCAGCGGGAACCGTAGTTGGGCGCCTCGACCGTCATCTGGATGTCGTGCGGGTGGGATTCCTTCAGGCCGGCCGGGGTGATCCGCACGAACTTGCCGCGGGACTTCAGCTCGGGAATGGTCGGGGAGCCCACGTAGAACATGGTCTGGCGGAGGCCGCCCACAAGCTGGTAGGCCACGGAAGCCAGCGGGCCGCGGTAGGCCACGCGGCCTTCGATGCCCTCCGGGATGAGCTTGTCGTCACCGGAAACATCGGCCTGGAAGTAGCGGTCCTTGGAATAGGACGTGTTCTTGCCGCGCGACTGCATTGCGCCCAGGGAGCCCATGCCGCGGTAGCTCTTGAACTGCTTGCCGTTGACGAAGATCAGCTCGCCCGGGGACTCGTCGCAGCCGGCCAGCAGCGAGCCGAGCATCACCGTGTCGGCGCCGGCGACCAGCGCCTTGCCGATGTCGCCCGAGTACTGGAGGCCGCCGTCGGCGATCAGCGGAACGCCGGCCGGGATGGCTGCCTTGGCGGACTCGTAGATGGCGGTGATCTGGGGAACGCCCACGCCGGCCACCACGCGGGTGGTGCAGATGGAGCCCGGGCCCACGCCCACCTTGATGCCGTCTGCGCCGGCGTCGATGAGGGCCTGCGCGCCTTCACGGGTGGCCGCCTGGCCGCCAATGATGTCCACGTGCGCGGCCACGGGGTCCGACTTCAGGCGGCGGATCATGTCCAGCACGCCTTGGGAGTGCCCGTTGGCGGTGTCCACGAAGAGGGCGTCCACGCCCGCGTCCACGAGCTTCATGGCGCGTTCCCAGCCGTCACCGAAGAAGCCGATGGCGGCGCCGACGCGAAGCCGGCCTTCGTCGTCCTTCGTGGCGAGCGGGTACTGCTCGGCCTTGGTGAAGTCCTTGGTGGTGATGAGCCCCCTGAGCCGGCCCTGCTCGTCCACGAGCGGCAGCTTCTCGATCTTGTTGGTGGCCAGCTTGTGCGAGGCCTCGTCGCGGCTGATTCCGACGTGGCCGGTGACCAGCGGCATCTTGGTCATGACGTCGCTGACCAGGCGGATCGGGAAGTCCGATTCCGGCACGAAGCGGGTGTCGCGGTTGGTGACAATGCCGAGGAGGCGGTTGCCGTCGTCGACCACCGGAAGCCCGGAAACCCGGTACTGCGCACACAGCTCGTCGAGTTCCTCCAGCGTGGCCTCGGGGCGGATGGTCAGCGGGTTGGTGATCATCCCGGACTCGCTGCGCTTCACGCGGTCCACCTGGTCGGCCTGGTCATCGATGGAGAGGTTGCGGTGCACCACGCCGAGGCCGCCCTGGCGTGCCATGGCGATGGCCATCCGGGATTCCGTGACGGTGTCCATCGCGGCGGACAGCAGCGGGGTCTGGACCGTGATCCGCTTGGAGATCCGGGAGGAGGTGTCGGCGTCGGACGGGATGACGTCCGTGTGGCCGGGAAGCAGCAGGACGTCGTCATACGTCAGGCCAATGAAGCCGAAGGGGTTGTGTTCGGGCTGGGTCATGAGTGCGCCTCTTACCTTGGTTATGGGTTCACGGGTAGGGGTTGCAGCTAATGACCAGCCCGTCATTACGGGACTGGCCTGTGCAGAAGTGTTGAATAAATTCTAGAACCTCGGCGGCGATCCCCATATTCCGGGACGGCATTGTGAGCAATGGCACTCGGCGGCGGCGGCCGCCGGTGCCACAGTGCCGCTATCTCCAGCCGGTGGTGGCGAGCAGCCGCTTTTCAAACATGGGAATCATTGACTGCACGTACGTTTTAGTGAGGTGGTTGTCGTCCTTGTAGACGTACACGTTGCCGACGACGGCCGGGCAGATGCCGTCGGCGCAGATGAAGTCGCTCATGTCCATCAGGTGCAGGCCCTTCACCTTGCCGCGGTAGGCGTCCAGCGGCGATGACGCGGCGAGCGACTCGCCCAGCGGGGCGTTGCACTCTGGCGCCTCGGCACCGTACTTCTGCACGCATTCGGGCATGTTGACGGCGAAACGGGGGTTGTCGCGGATGCCCACCACGTCCATGCCGGCGTCCGTGAAAGGCTTGATGCCGGCCAGGTATCCCGGCACTTCGGTTTCGAAGGGCGCTTCCTTGTGGGTCAGGGAGGCCACGGTGAACACGGCATCCGGCTTGTGTTCCATCACGTAGGCAGCGCTGGCCTTGTTGAAGGCGTTGCACTCGGCGTCACGGTCGGGCGTTTCGGCTCCGAAGCGGCAGTTGCCTTTCAGGAGGGTAACGACCTCCCAGCCGTGCTCCTTGGCGATGGGTCCCAGCGCGGCCATGTACTGCTGGGCGTGCGAATCACCCAGCACGACGATCCGTTTCTTCACCACGTCCGGCCTGCTGTTCTGCAGGCATCCCGCCAGCAGCGGATCGCTGGGAACATTCTGGTCCGTGCACAGGCCGTCGATGTCCGCCCATTCGTTCTTCATGGCCGCGGGCGCCGGAATGACGGTGGCTTCCGGCGTGGGCTTGCCGGCGTTTTCCGGTGCCAGCGCCGCAGCGCCGGGGGTCAGTTCGCGGGGCTGGGCGGCGGCGGCCGCCTCGTCCGCCGTCAGCCTCGTCTGCCAGAGGGCCACCGGTCCGGCCAGCAGGGCACCGCAGGCAACGATGACGACGGCGGTGCGCCAGGCCCGCAGTTGCGGCCAGTGCCATTCCCGCAGCGGCTTTTCCACGAAACGGGTAGTCAGCACAGCCAGCACAACGGAGGCGCCGACGACGGCGAGGCCCTGGACGAGGTTGGGCTTTTCGATGCCGGTGCCGGCCAGGGCAAGTACCAGGACGGGCCAGTGCCAGAGGTACAGGGCGTAGGAGTTGTCCCCGAGGGCAACGAGGGGCTTTGAGCTCAGGACCCGGTCCACGCCAAACCGGCTGCCGCTCTGGCCGGCCACGATGATGGCAGCGGCGGACAGGGTGGGCCACAGCGCGATGAAGCCCGGAAAGGACCTGTCCACCGTCAGGATCAGGCCGCAGGAGATCATCCCCACGAGACCGCCCCAGCCAAGCACGACGCGGAGGATCTTTCCGGGTTTCAGGTAGGGCAGGGACAGAGCCAGCAGGGAGCCCAGCGCGAACTCCCAGAGCCTGGTCCTCGTGTCGAAGTAGGCGTAGGCCTGGTTTGTGGCTGTCTGGTCGATCGAGAAGATGAGGGAGGCAATGAAGATGCCGGTGAAAGCCACCAGCACGACGAGCCGGTAGCTGACGTTCCGCCGGCTCTTGAGGAGCCGCCACACGAGGGCGGAGGCGGCGAAGATGAGCGGCCACAGGATGAACACCTGGCCCTGGATGGACAGGGACCAGAAGTGCTGCAGCGGGCTGGCGCCTGCGTGGTTCTGGGCGTAGTAGTCCACCGCGGTATCCGCCAGCAGCCAGTTCTGCCGGTACAGCAGGGACGCCCAAGCTTCATTGAGGACGTCGGGCCAGCGGCTCTGCGGGATGACCAGCCAAGTGCCCGCAAGGACGCCGAGGATCACCACGACGGCGGCGGGAATCAAACGCTTAAAGAGGTGCAGCCAGTGGCTCACCAGCCGCAGCGGTTTGCCGCTTTCCACTTTTCGCACGAAGGACAGCGTGAGCAGGAAGGCGGAGATCAGCAGGAAGATGTCCACGCCGCCGGAGACACGTCCAAGCCAGACATGGTAGGTGACCACCATGAGCACGGCGAGGGCTCGGAGCCCCTGGACCTCGGGGCGGTAGCCCGGTTTTGCCTTGACCTGGGCAGCCCTCGGCAGCTGGCCCGAATCCTGGCCCTGCTGGTCCGTCGTTCTCGCTACTGACACAAACAACCCCTCAAAGCCGCGGCACAAAAACATCCATGTTACCGTTTCGTGATCTTCTGGGCCAAACGACGGCCCCGGCGTGGCTAGTCTTGCAGCAGGCGAAAGGAGTGCGCGGTGATCGTACAGATGCGTGTTTGCGTGCCGGCCGGGCTGTCGAAGCTCGTGGCCGACAGTTGCAGGCAGCAGCCCGGTGCGGCCGAAGTTGCCCTGCACCGCGGCGCCTCCTTGCTCCCGCCCGGGGATGTCATCGTGGTCCACATTGCAAGGGAGGCGGTCGAGGAGCTGATGGAGAAACTCCAGGCCCTGAATGTCCAGGAAGCAGGGTCCATCGCTGTTTCAACCCCGGAACTGGTCCTTTCGGACCGGGCAGACAAGGCCGAGGAAACCGCCCCCGGCGAAGGCGCCGATTCCGTGGTCTGGGACGAAGTCGCCAGACAGACCGGCGAAGACTCCCGGCTCAGCTGGAGCTATCTTGCGTTTCTGGTGCTCGCCACGCTGCTCGCGGCGATTGGTATTGTGACGGACTCCACCATCGCGATTGTGGGCGCTATGGCCGTGGGGCCGGAGTTCGGCCCGCTTGCCGCCCTGGCCGTTGCACTGGTCCGGCGCAAGTGGCGGCTGGGCCGGCGGGCTGCCCTTGCCCTGGCCGTCGGGTTCCCGGCGGCCATGCTCACCACGGCTCTGGTCACGTGGCTGGCCCTGCCTCTCGGGCTGTTTTCCCGGGATGCTCTGGACAACGCTTCGGCCGCCGAGTTCATCTATCATCCGGGGCCGTTCTCCCTGATCGTGGCAGTACTTGCGGGCGCGGCCGGAATGCTGTCGGTGATCAGCCGGCGTTCAGCCGCCTTAATCGGCGTCTTCATTTCAGTCACAACGGTTCCGGCCGCAGGGTATGTTGCCGTCGCCCTCGTCCTCGGTGAATTCCCCAAGGCGGCGGGCTCTGCCCTGCAGCTCCTGGTAAACCCGGGCGGCATCGTGGCAGCCGCCGTCGCCGTCCTGTATTTCTACCGCCTGGCCACGAAGCGGCTGCCCGACGGCACGGCGGCACGGCTGCGGCGCCAGGCCCTGCGGTCACAACGCTAGGCACGATCCGATCGTCAGCCTGCGTCGAGGGCAGCGTTCACGAGCTTGGCCAGTTCGGGTGCGGACGCGGCAGTGACCGCTCCGACGGGACCGGTTTTCGCCACCGTGGCAGCCAGGGTTCCCTTGATTCCGGTGACGGTGACCAAGGCCTGTTTCTGTCCGTTGGGAAGGGTCTGGATGGTCAGAGCGCTGGTGGACTTATCGACCTTCACAGCCGCCTCAAGCGGCTTCATGTCACTGGTGATTTTCTGCCCCTTCAATTCGATCGTGAACTTGGAGCACTCTTGGAGCGCCACCGCGCTCTTCTCAAACTGCGTCGTCATCACCGCAGGGTCCTTGACAGCGAAAACGGTCACGACCGTTGCCGTTTTGGCCTTCGCTGCCAGGCTTGCGCCTGCCGCGTAGGTGCTGCCGTCGGGTACCTGGCTGTTGTTGTCGGCCAGCACGCCGCAAACCTTTGGGGTGATGACCGCGGTTTTGAGCAGTTCCCGGGCTGCTATCAGCCGCTGATCGATTTGCGCTGCCGGGACAACAGTCAGGGGCTGCCCCTGAGCATCCTTGAGCCCGGCGACGATTGAGGTGAGTTCGTCGTTGGTGTAGGCCTTGGCCGCCGGAGTCAGGGCCGGGCCTGACGAGGACGTGTTCGCGGGCGGTGCGGAGGTGCCTGCCTGGTTGGAGCCGCCGCAGCCACTCAGGCTTATCGCGGCTGCCATGACGAGCGCGGATGTGGTGATCGATTCCTCAATTCGCCCCGGCCGGCGCGATTGATCAGAGCCTACAACTCCGGGCAAGACTGCACTAGGGCTGGGTTCTCCTGAACCGTGACTGTGAAGCTTCCGTCCGAGCGCGTCCCCAGGTCGGCGAAAGGGGGTTGTCGATGGTGCAATGTTCGCCATCGACAAGGGCCGGCCCAGCTGCTGCTGGACCGGCCCTTTCTTGGCACTACCGCGGTGAGCGGGACCGCTGTTCGCGGGGCTGCAGCCTAGTGGCTGTGGCCTGCGTGCTGGTCTTCGTCGGCCGGCTTCTCCACCACGAGGGTCTCGGTGGTGAGAACCAGCGCGGCAATGGAAGCCGCGTTGCGCAGGGCTGCACGGGTGACCTTGACGGGGTCGATGACGCCCGCCGCGATCAGGTCCTCGTACTCGCCGGACTTGGCGTTGAAGCCGTTGTTGTTCTCCAGCTCGGCAACCTTGGCCGTGACGACGTATCCGTCGAAACCGGCGTTCTGGGCAATCCAGCGCAGCGGCTGGACCAGTGCGCGGCGGACGATGCCCACAGCTGCAGCTGCGTCGCCCTGGAGGGCCGTAACAGACGGGTCCTCATCGAGTGCCTTCAGTGCGTGGATGAGAGCCGAACCGCCGCCCGCCACGATGCCTTCTTCGAGGGCAGCGCGGGTGGAGGACACTGCGTCCTCGATGCGGTGCTTCTTCTCCTTCAGCTCGACCTCGGTGGCTGCGCCGACCTTGATCACGCCGATGCCGCCGGAAAGCTTGGCCAGGCGTTCCTGGAGCTTTTCCCGGTCCCAGTCGGAGTCGGTGCGGGTCAGCTCGGCGCGCAGCTGGGCAACGCGTGCTGCAACATCCTCGGCGGAGCCGGCACCGTCAACGATGGTGGTGTTGTCCTTGGTGACCGTGATGCGCCGGGCGGTACCCAGCACCTCGAGGCCGACGGAATCCAGGCTCAGGCCCAGTTCCTGGGAGACAACCTGCGCACCGGTGAGCGTGGCGATGTCCTGCAGCATGGCCTTGCGGCGGTCACCGAAGCCCGGTGCCTTGACGGCAACGACGTTCAGGGTGCCGCGGATGCGGTTGACGATCAGCGTGGAGAGGGCCTCGCCGTCGATGTCCTCAGCAATGATGAACAGCGGCTTGGAGCTCTCCAGCGCCTTTTCCAGCAGCGGCAGGAATTCCTGGACGGCGGAGATCTTGCCCTGGTTGATGAGGATGAGGGCGTCCTCGAGGACGGCTTCCTGGCGTTCAGCGTCGGTGACGAAGTACGGGGACAGGTAGCCCTTGTCGAACTGCATGCCCTCGGTGAGGACCAGCTCGGTCTGCGTGGTGGAGGACTCCTCGATGGTGATCACACCATCCTTGCCGACCTTGCCGAATGCCTCGGCCAGGAGCTCGCCGATCTCGTCGCTCTGGGCGGAGATGGCTGCCACGCTGGCAACCTGGGTGCCTTCAACAGGACGGGCGTTCTCGAGGAGGCGTGCGGCAACGGCTTCAACCGCGACCTCGATGCCGCGCTTGATCTGGCCCGGCGCGGCGCCGGCAGCAACGTTGCGCAGGCCTTCCTTGACCAGGGCCTGTGCCAGCACGGTGGCGGTGGTGGTTCCGTCGCCGGCGACGTCGTTGGTCTTGGTGGCTACTTCCTTGGCCAGCTGCGCGCCAAGGTTTTCGTACGGGTCATCCAGCTCGATTTCCCGGGCGATGGTCACGCCGTCATTGGTGATCGTGGGGGCGCCCCACTTCTTGTCCAGCACGACGTTGCGGCCGCGGGGACCAAGTGTCACCTTGACCGTGTTGGCGAGCTTGTCGATGCCGGCTTCAAGCGACCGGCGGGCAGCGTCGTTAAACGCAAGCTGCTTTGCCATGGTTTTGTCCTTTCAAGACAGAAACCCCGTGCTGCCGATCGGTCAGACCAGATCAGCGGCACGGGGATTCAAAGAGTTACTTTACGACGATCGCCAGAACGTCGCGGGCAGACAGCACGAGGTACTCTTCGCCGCCGGTCTTGACTTCAGTTCCGCCGTACTTGGAGTAGATAACGACGTCGCCGATGGCTACGTCGACCGGAACGCGGTTGCCGTTGTCGTCAAAGCGGCCGGGGCCTACTGCAACAACTTCGCCTTCCTGCGGCTTTTCCTGTGCGGAGTCCGGGATGACCAGGCCGGAAGCCGTGGTCTGCTCGGCTTCGAGCGGGCGGACAACAATACGATCCTCAAGAGGCTTAATAGAGACCGACACTCGGACCTCTCCTTTTCGTCAGCAAATTCATGGACAGTAAAACTGTTGCGCCTTGGCGGCAGACCGTCGTCGCGGTGCCGGCAGCAGCCAGGCTGGCAGTTCTTCATGTGTTAGCACCCTCCTAGGGAGAGTGCTAATGACGACTCTATGTAAGTGGTTAGCACTCGGTCAAGGTGAGTGCCAGAATTTCGTCCGCGGTGAACAGCCGGTGCGCTGCCGTCAGCGGTCGGTGAGGGCGTCGAACCCCACGTCTTCGCCGCCGTCGTCGTCGCCGTCCGGCGCGTTCTTGCGCTGGCGGACGAGAATGACGGCGGAGGCGGCGGCCGTGAGCGCCGAGACGATGAGGATGACAACGCCGCCGATGCGGACCCCCGAGTACAGCTCCCGGATCTGGCGCGCCTCGTCGGTCGCGTCGTTGATGTCCTTGCCGCCCACCGAATAGACGGTGGCGTTGAAGGAGTCCAGCAGGAAGATGATCACCAGGAGCACGAGGCAGACGACGGCGACGGCGGCGCCGGCGATCAGCGCGGTGCGCGCGTACCGGGCCAGATGCGAAAACCGGGCCAGGCCGGTGCGGCTGCGGTCAGGCTGATCGGGGCTGGGCGTTGCGCTTGGTTCCATTCAGACCACCCTATCGGCAAGCGGCCGGCGGGCACTCCACTAGGCTTGATTGCATGTCTGACGCACCGCAGGACCAGATCGCACAGCTCCTCACCGAAGAAGGATGGCAGCTGCTGGCCTCGCTGGGTCCGTACCGCGAGGACCAGTCCTTTGCGCTCAACTCAAGCCTCCGCAAGGCGGGGCACTCCCCCGACCTCGTGTCCGCAGTACTCACCCAGTCCCGGCTGCGGACCAGGGCGGAAGGAAAGTTTGGCGAGTTCGCCCGCCAGATGCTGTTCACGCAGGCGGGCCTCGAGCAGGCCACCCGGCTCAACGTGGCGGCCAGGCATGCCCAGCGCTTCGCCCAGGCGGGCGTGCGGCACGTTGCCGATCTCGGCTGCGGCCTGGGCGCGGATTCCATGGCGCTGGCGTCGCTGGACATCGCCGTGACTGCCGTGGAGGTCGATGAGACCACCGCCGCGTGCGCCACCATCAACCTCATCCCGTTTCCGCACGCCACGGTGGTGCATTCGGACGCGACGTCGGTTTCCCTCGGTGACGCGGACGGCGTCTGGCTGGATCCGGCGCGGCGCACTACATCCACATCCGGGACTAAGAGGATCTGGGACCCTGAGGCCTTTTCGCCTCCGCTGTCCTTCGTCGAGTCGCTCGCCGCATCAGGGCTCGCAGTGGGTGTCAAGATGGGCCCCGGCATGCCGCACGACTCCGTGCCGGCCGGCTGCGAGGCGCAGTGGGTCTCGGTGGGCGGCGACGTCACCGAGGTCTCGCTCTGGTTCAATGCGGTGGCCCGGGCCGGGGTGCGGCGGGCGGCGCTGCTGCTCGGACCGCAGGGGGCGGCGGAACTCACCAGCGCGGAGGATTTCGGCGGCGGCCCGGCGGCTCCTGTGGGGCCCGTGGAGGGCTATCTCTACGAACCTGACGGCGCCGTGATCCGCGCCGGCCTCGTGGCGGACCTGGCCCTGCAGCTGGGCGGACACCTCGTGGATGAACATATTGCCTACATTTGTGCCCCGGCTCTGGTGGACACCCCCTTCGCCCGCGCCTACAAAGTCCTGGAGGTCATGCCGTACAGCGTGAAGGGACTCAAAGCCTGGGTGAAGCAGAACGGCATCGGCGTGCTGGACATCAAGAAGCGCGGCACGTCCGTCACTCCGGAGGAGCTCCGGAAGCAGCTCCTCCCGGCGGGGAAGGGCAGCGGGAAAAAAGCAGGAAAAAAGACGGCCACCCTGGTCCTCACCAGGATCGGTGAGGACCGAGTGACCGTCTCCGTGGAGCCGGTCCAGCCGGGCTAAGCCCTTCCAGGGCCCTACCAAGCGTTCGCTACTGCGCGCGCACGAACGCTTCGGCGTCCCGCACCTGCTCGTCGGTGGGGCGGATGCCGGTATACAGCACGAACTGTTCCAGCGCCTGGATGGTGGCCACTTCCGCGCCGGTGATGACCTGTTTGCCGGCCGCCCGCGCCGCCTTGATAAGAGGCGTCTCTGCCGGCAGGGCCACGACATCGAACACCACCTTGGCGGCCTCGACGGCTTCGACGGGGAAGGACAGCGAGCCGGCCTCAGGGCCACCGGCCATGCCGACCGGCGTGACGTTGATGACCAGGTCCGCCGTGGCGCCGCCGAGCTCGGCGCTCCACTGGAATCCGTAGAGACCGGCGAGCGCCCGGCCGGCGGTCTCGTTCCGGGCGATGATGGTGACGTCCTTGAAGCCGGCGTCCCGCAGTGCCGCCGCGGTGGCCTTGGCCATTCCGCCGGCGCCCTTGAGCAGCACCGAGGATTCCGCGGGCACCGCGTTGCGTTCCAGCAGCTGCTCGATCGCGGTGTAGTCGGTGTTGTAGGCGGTGAGGCGGCCGCCGTCGTTGACGATGGTGTTCACCGAATCGATGGCCTTGGCTGACGGGTCCATGGCGTCGACGAGGGCGATCACGTCTTCCTTGTACGGCATGGAGACGGCGCAGCCCCGGATGCCGAGGCCGCGGACGCCCGCGATCGCCTGGGCCAGGTCGGTGGGCGCGAACGCTTTGTAGATCCAGTTCAGTCCGAGCTGGTCGTACAGGTAGTTATGGAAGCGGGTCCCGTTGTTGCTCGGCCGGGCCGAGAGCGAGATGCACAGGGTCATGTCTTTATTCAGAATCGGCACCCCTCCATTAAACGGGCATGCTGCCGGCTGCCACCCCCGGCAGGCCGGACGGCTCGCGGAATCTCTGGTTTGTGACGCTCGGCGGCACTTTCGAGACGGCGGCCTTTCGGGACGGCGGGCGTCAGGGACAGCCGGAACCCTGGCGGTAAGGTCCGACGGCGGCCGGCAGCTTGCCGGGGGCCGTCGCCTTGCCGGCCAGCACCGCCAGCAGGGCCCGGAAGGCGCCGGGCGTCCGGCCGTACAGTGCCACTTTGGTGGGTGCGGAAGACCCGGCCAGCGGCCACGGCGCGTCGAGTGCCACGGCGATGTCTCCGCCCGCAGGAACGCCGCCGTATCCGATCAGGGTGACCAGCGGTCCTGCACCCAGCGCGATGCCCGCGTCCCTGGCAGCAGCGGCAAAGAGCGCCCTGTCCGGAGCCGTCCCGCCCGTCACCCGCAGCCGGCCAGGAACCAGCGGACCCCGGCATTGCCCCGCGAGGACCGTGACGGCCCGGGCGGACACTCTTGCCGACACGCTCCCGGCGCTGCCCGGAAGAGCGTTGAGCTGCGCTGGCTTCGTCCGTCCGCGCCAGATCATCATGGTGACCACGCGGCGGACCGCTTCGTCCAGGCGTGCTGCCGACAGCTTGCCGGCAGCAACAGCAGTGACGATCGCCGCGTGGGCCGCATTGACGTCGGCGGGCATCAGCAGCAGGTCAGCGCCTGCGGCGAGTGCAGCCGGGGCTGCCGAGCCGCGCGGGTACCGCGCGCTCACGGCCCCCATGTTCAGGGCGTCCGTGACGGCCACTCCCTTGAACCCCATGGCCCGCAGCGCGGCATAACTGGCCGGCGAGAGCGACGACGGGACGCCCGGTTCGAGGGCCGGCACAGCAATGTGTCCGGCCATGATCATTGGGGACCCGGCGGCCACGGCCGCCTGGAAGGGCTTCCAGTCCCTGGCCTTCAGCTGCGCGACCGTGGCCTTCTGGACGGGCAGGTCCTTGTGTGAGTCCACCGTCACGGAACCGTGCCCCGGAAAATGCTTGACTGCGGACAGCACGCCGGCTGCCAGCATGCCGCGCGAGAACCCGACGCTCAGGTTTCCTGCGGCACGGGGATCGGCGGACATGGAGCGGGCGCCGATGGTGGGGTCAGCCGGGCCGATGGTGACATCGGCGTCCGGCGCGAAGTCAACGGTGAAGCCGAGCGTTGCGAGTTCCGCCGCTAGCCCCTTGCCGGCTTCTGTTGCCAGCGGCACGCTGCCGGCTGCGCCGTAGCTCATGGGCGACGGCCAGCCGGTGAGCGGGGCACCCAGCCGGGCCACCAGTCCCCCTTCCTGGTCCACGCCGATCAGTCCGGGCCACGTCCGGCCGCCGGATCGGGAAGCGGCGCCCAGCCGCCCGGTGGCGGCCGTCATGCTCCTGACGTCGACGAGTCCGTCGCCCGCCCGGGGCA
Source organism: Arthrobacter sp. P1_B11 (assembly GCF_056406715.1). Taxonomy (NCBI): domain Bacteria; kingdom Bacillati; phylum Actinomycetota; class Actinomycetes; order Micrococcales; family Micrococcaceae; genus Arthrobacter; species Arthrobacter sp. P1_B11. The sequence goes on along the minus strand of NZ_JBFTZQ010000001.1, from coordinate 20,833 downwards.
CGTTGTCGCCCATGATCATGGAGCCTGCCAGGTGAAGCCTTTCAACCGTGGCGGCCTGTGCCTCGTGGTTGAGGCCGGCATAGAACGGCAGGAGCACCTGCCCGGCCTTCTCGCTCAGCGTCATGCTGGCCACCGCCGCGGCCGCCGCCGCCTCGTCGCGCTGCTGCGGTCCCCAGCCCAGCGGCGCCGTTCCCTTGCCGGGCGCCCTCGGCGGGGTTGCCGCGGGCGGCGGCGCCGCCGTCGTCGGCTGTTGTCCTGAACCGGACGATGCGGGCGAACCGGAACCGAGTGGACTCGGCACCGGTGCCGCGTCGGACGACGACGGCGGCGTCGGCTGCGGCGTGCAGGCCACCGCCCCGAGCAGCAACGCGAGGGCGGCCGCGGTCAGGACGGGTTTGTTTTTGGCGGGGTTGGCGGAAGCAGTCATGTGAAGACTCTCACGCGCTCTCTGTAGCCAAGCCATCATCTTGATGCTACCCCTGCACTAGACTTGGAAGACCGTTCCCCTGCCAACCGTTCTGCCAGAAACGGCCAGTAAACGGGACAGCAGACAGCGAGAGGAACACATGAAGATTGATTTCGCTTCATCCAGGCAATCAACTCTTGGTGTGGAATGGGAGCTCGCACTCGTTGATGCGCAGACCGGCGAACTTGCCTCCGTGGCAAACGAGGTGCTGCGTGGAGTCTCTGCCAGGCACCCCGAGCTGAACGAAGACGACGAACACCCGCACATCAAGCAGGAACTGCTGCTGAACACGGTGGAGCTTGTCACCGGGATCTGCGAGACTGCCGCCGAAGCCAAGGAGGACCTGAGCCGGTCCCTTGCCGCCGTCCGCGAAGTCACGGATCCCATGGGCGTGGAGGTCTTCTCCGCCGGCAGCCACCCGTTCAGCCCGCCCCAGCTGCAGCCGGTCACGGACAAAGCCAGGTACGCCAAACTGATCGACCGCACCCAGTGGTGGGGCCGGCAAATGGTGATCTACGGCGTCCACGTCCATGTGGGGCTGGACCGGCGGGACAAGGTGCTCCCTGTGCTGGACGGGCTGGTCAACTACTTCCCGCATTTCCAGTCGCTGTCCGCCTCCAGCCCGTTCTGGGGCGGCGAGGACACCGGCTATGCGTCCCAGCGCGCCCTCATGTTCCAGCAGTTGCCGACCGCCGGACTGCCCTTCCAGTTCCCCAGCTGGGAAGAATACGAGTCCTACGTCCAGGACATGTTCACCACCGGCGTGATCGACACGCTCTCGGAGATCCGCTGGGACATCCGGCCCGTGCCCAACCTGGGCACCGTCGAGATGCGCATCTGCGACGGACTGGCCACGCTGGAGGAAGTGGGCGCCGTCGCCGCCCTGACGCAATGCCTGGTCCACGAGTTCTCCACCACCCTGGACAATGGCGGGACCATACCTACTATGCCGCCGTGGCATGTGCAGGAAAACAAATGGCGCGCCGCCCGGTACGGGATGGAAGCCATCATCATCCTGGACGCCCAGGGCAACGAGCAGCTCGTCACCGAGCACCTGCTCGACACCCTCAACCGCCTCGAACCCATCGCCGCGAAGCTGGGCTGCCCGGACGAACTGGCCGACGTCGAGAAGATCATCAGCCGCGGTGCCGGCTACCAGCGCCAGCGCCGGGTTGCGGCCGAAAGCGGCGGTAACCTGCAGGCTGTGGTGCTGGACCTGGTAAAGCAGATGCGGAACGGCCCCACCGCGTAGGACCACTTGGAGCTTTTCGTGTCCGGCCTGGACGGGCCTAGGCGGCAGCCGTCCCGGCCAGTTCCACTGCCGGCGCGGACACGGTGGTCACCGGCATCGAGGAATCCGGGGCGAAGGCGATGCCGCTCGGCTCGCTGCCTGCCATGACCAACTGGGCTCCCAGGGCGGCCACCATCGCCCCGTTGTCCGTGCAAAGATCCAGCGGCGGAACATGCAGCCTGATGCCGGCGGCGGAGCAGCGCTGCTCAGTGAGCTGGCGCAGCCGCGAGTTGGCCGCCACGCCGCCGCCCAGCAGGACGTTGGTGATGCCGTGCTCCCGGCACGCGAGGACCGCCTTGGACGTGATGACGTCCACCACGGCTTCCTGGAAGGCCGTTGCTATGTCCGCCACGGGGACCGTCTCACCCTTGGCTTCGAACTGCTCCACGCAGCGGGCCACCGCGGTCTTCAGGCCGCTGAAGGACCAGTCGTAGCGGTGCCGGCCGGGCTCCTCGGCTGTACCCATGTATTTGGGTTGCGTGAGTCCCCGCGGGAAGCGGATGGCCTTGGCGTTTCCCTCGCGGGCGAGCCGGTCGATGGCGGGACCGCCGGGATAGCCCAGGCCCAGGATCCGCGCCACTTTGTCGTAGGCCTCGCCGGCGGCGTCGTCGATGGTGGAGCCGAGCAGTTCAACGTCGTCGGTGATACTGCGGATCCGCAGGATTTCCGTGTGGCCGCCGGACACCAGCAGGGCACCCAGGTTCTCGGGGAGCGACGGCGCGTTGCCTGGACCGCCCGCGGTTCCGGACTGTGAGTCCAAGAGACCAACGCCCACATGGGCCACGAGGTGGTTGATGGCGTACAGCGGCTTGCCCGTGGCCACCGCCAGGGCCTTCGCCGCACACACCCCAACCATCAGAGCGCCGGCCAGCCCGGGGCCGGCCGTGACGGCGATGGCGTCGATATCGGCCAGGGTGACTTTCGCCTCGGCGAGCGCCGCCTGGAGCGTGGGCACGAAGGCGTCCAGATGCGCGCGGGATGCGATCTCTGGAATGACCCCGCCGAACCTGACGTGCTCGTCCATCGACGAGGACACGGTGTTGGTCAGGAGGTCCGTTCCGCGGACAATTCCGACGCCGGTTTCGTCGCAGGAGGACTCGATGCCGAGCACGAGCGGCTGGGAACGGTTCATTGCTGGTCTGCCTCCGTGGGGGTGGTTTCGCCGGGCTGGCCGGCTGTGTGCTGATCGGCGCTGTTTATTTCGGCGTCCTGGTAGCGGACGTCCGGGTAGCGGAGGTTTTTGTAGCGGACGTCCTCGTGCGGGATGTCCTCGTGGACCGTGAGGACATCCGCGAGCTCCAGCCTCATGATGAGGGCGTCGACGCCGTCGCGGTAGTATTTCCGCCGGACATGGATCTGCTCAAATCCGAACCGCACGTAGAGCTGCTGCGCACGGGGGTTGTCGGCCCGCACCTCAAGCAGGACGTCCGCCGCACCCCGGCGACGGCCCTCACGGATCAGCTCCGTGAGCAGGGCCGATCCGATGCCCCTGCCTTCATACTCCGGTACGACGGCGATGGTCTGGACGTCGGCGATCGGCTCGATGCACATCAGGCCCGCGTAACCGACGATGCCGTCCGGCGCCTCCGCGATCAGGTAGCGTCGGGTCTCGGGCTGGGCCAGCTCGTCCACGAACATCTGCAGCGGCCAGGCATCCACCGGAAAGAGCCGCACCTCCAGCTCATGAACCGCCGGGATGTCGGCCGGAACCATGTCCCGGACCGTCACGCCCGGGCCCGGCAGCCTGGTGGTTCCGGACAGGCCGTTCACAGCGCGCGCTTCCGGGGGCCCGGAACCTGTGCGTCGGATTCACGGAGGTACAGCGGCGTGGAGTCCATGAGCTGCTCCCCCGCCTCCAGCCTCGCCAGGGCGAACTGTCCCAGATACAGCGCGTCAGGCTGTTCCGTGCTGAAGTCCGGGTCGGCCCGCAGGACATCGGAGTACAGCCCGGCGCCGGCGCCGTAGGCGGGCAGGTCAGGAAGATCGGAGGCGAAACCCACATGCGGCCCGTCCACGAGCCTGGGAAGCTGGCCCACCTGCAACGTATACCGGGCCCAATACACCTCTTTGCGCCTGGCATCGGTGGCCACGAGAAACTCGGGCGCCGCCTCGGTTGACTCGGCCACTTCCAGTGCCACGGCATCCAGGCTCATCAGTCCGTAGAGCGGTTTGCCCCAGACATAGGCAAGGGTCCGGGCTGTTGCAATGCCCGAGCGGAGCCCGGTGAACGGACCGGGCCCGACGCCGACGACGATTGCGTCGACGTCCGCACCCGTGACATCGGCTTCGGCCAGCAGCTTCTCGATTCCCGGCGCGAGCACCTCGGCGTGGGTGCGCGTGTCCTCGGTGGAAAAGCTGCCCACGACGCCCTCGAGGGCATCGTCGGACACCAGTGCGGCGCTGGCCACGGCGGAGGTATCGATGGCAAGGATGAGCATCAGGATGTCCCTTCGGAGGCCTGCTTCAGGACGGGTTGGTCCTCCCAGCGCGGCCCGAAGCCGCGGATGATGATAGTGCGGGGCTCGTCGTCGTCCTCGGTATCGAAGTCCAGGACAGCGTCCGCCCCTCGCGGTTCGGCGCCTGGGTCCGGGCCGTCTCCGACCGCAGGGTGTTCAAGTGCGCCGCTTCCAACAGTGGCGCTTCCAATAGTGCGGTGCAGCTCCACCTCGAGCCGGCTCTCGCTCAGGTGCTCCACGCGGTCACGTCCCCACTCCACCACGGTGACGGAGGAATCCATGGTGTTTTCCAGATCGATGTCATCGATTTCCGACGCCGATCCCAGCCGGTAGGCGTCTACATGGACCAGGTCCGGGCCGCCGGGCCTGGGACCGCCGGGGAGGTTGGGATGGATTCTGACCAGCACAAAGGTCGGCGAAATGATGCCCTCCCGCACCCCCAGGCCCTCCCCGAGGCCCTGGGTGAACGTCGTCTTGCCCGCGCCAAGTTCACCCGTGAGGACCAGCAGGTCCCCCGCCCGCAGCACCTCCGCGAGTGCCGCGCCGAGTGCGTGTGTCTGTTCCGCCGTCGTGACTTTCAGGGTCTGGACCCAGCGCGGCGGATTAAGGGCTGCCGGAAGGCTCACTGCGCGGGCGTTTCGTTGATGAAGGTGCGCGGCACGCGGGGGCTAATGCGGGTCACGATTTCGTAGTTGTTGGTGCCGGCGGCACGGGCCCAGTCATCGGCGGTGGGGCCGCCGTCGGCGCCGTCGCCAAAGAGCAGGGCCTCCGCGCCGAGGACGCTGTGGCCGCCTGCTGATACGTCCCGGCGGCCGAGGTCGATCACCATCTGGTCCATGGCGATCCGGCCGACCACCGGGTAGGTGACGCCTTCCACCCGCACCGGCCCGCCGGTGGCCACGCGCGGCACGCCGTCCGCGTAGCCCAGCGGGATGAGTCCAAGAGTGCTTTCGCCGGAGGTGCGGTAGTTGAACCCGTAGGAGACGCCCTGGCCGGAGGGGACGTCCTTGCAGTGGGCCACCACCGTGCGCAGGGTCATTGCCGGGCGGAGTCCCAGTTCAGCGGACGTCTGCCCCTCGAACGGCGACAGGCCGTAGATGCCGAGACCCACCCTGACGAGGTCGAAGTGCGTGTCCGGCCGGGACAGGGTGGCCGGGGTGTTGGCCAAATGGCGGACTTCGGGGTCCACGCCGGCGTCCTCGGCGATGGCCAGGACGTCGCGGAAAGCGGCGAGCTGATCGTCGGTTTCGGGGCGCTCGGGTTCATCGGCTACTGCGAGGTGCGAGAAAATGCCCACCACGCGCAGCAGGCCTTCGTCCTGGTATTCCATGGCCTCGCCCACGAGGCGGTCCCACACCTCCACGGTGGCGCCGTTCCGGCCAAGGCCCGTGTCCACCTTGAGATGGATGCGCGCCGGACGCTCCTGGTCCCGGGCGGCAGTGACGATCCGCTCCAGCTCCCAGCCCGAACACCCGATGTCGACGCCGGCGGCCACCGCCGCGCCGAAGTTGCTTTCGGGGGTGTGCAGCCAGGCGAGCAGCGGCGCCTGGATGCCGGCGGCGCGGAGGGCCAGCGCCTCGGAAATGTGCGCCACTCCCAGCCAGCTGGCTCCCGCCTGAAGGGCTGCGCGCGCCACCGGTACCGCCCCGTGGCCGTACGCATCGGCCTTCACTACGGCCATGACCCGCGCCGGCGAGGCGGCTGCCACAAGACGCCGCACGTTGTGGCGGATGGCTTCGAGGTCGATCACGGCGGACCGTTCCTGGGACAGGTGCGGCACCGGACCTGTCGCGCGGGGGAGGTCTCCTGTTGCTGCTGGATATGTCACTCTATTGATTCTAATGCTGGCGCCCGGGGCCGGATAATTCGCCGAGCGGCACGGGCCGGGGCGGGCGGGGCCTGGGCGGCCCGGCCTGGCAGGGCCTGGGCGGGCGGGGCCTGGGCGGCCCGGCCTGGCAGGGCCTGGGCGGGCGGGGCTAGGCGTCCGACAGGTGTGCGATCGTGGCGGCCGCCCGCCGCTGGGCCTCCGGCGGCACGTCGCGGACGATGTCGGCGAGGAAGGCGTAGCGCCGCATCCATTGGCTCCCCCGGCGTTCCGGCCGGGCGATCGCGCGCTTCCACCAGTCAGCGATGTCCCCCCAGCCGGGCGCCGCGAGCGAGCCCCCGACTTCCTGGACGGCCAGCGCGGCGCACAGGTTCGCGAACCGCAGCCTGTCACCCAGCGGCCAACCCGCCAGGCAGCCCACCACGAACGCCGCCCCGAAGCAGTCCCCGGCCCCCGTGGGATCGTAGGCGGTCACCGGCAGGGACGGCACCCATTCCTCCTCGCCGGTCTCCGAGTCCACGGCCATGGCTCCCTGTTGCCCCAGTGTCACCACGGCCACGGGCACACGGTCTGCCAGCGAGTACAGGGCGGCCCAGGGATTCTCCTTGCCGGTGAAGGCCATGGCCTCGCGCTGGTTGGGCATGAAGGCGTGGAAGTACCGCAGATTCTCGAGCCGGGCGTGCGACCACTCGCCGCTGGGATCCCAGCCCACGTCGCCGAACAGCTTCACGCCGGCGTTGTGCGCCGCCAGCGCCCAGGGCTCAAGCTCGTGGCCGAGGTCCGCCACTGCCGCCAGTGCGGGCGGGGGCTCCCCGATCAGCTCGGAGGCCGTCACCGGCGCGGGATGCCCGTGGGTCACCATGGACCGGTCGTGGTCCACACTCAGGGACACCGTCACCGGCGAATGCCAGCCCGGAACGCGCCGAGACAGGGACAGATCCACGTGCTCCTGCCCGGCAAGAATCTTCCAGTTGTAGTCCCCGTAGCCGTCGTCACCGAACGCCGCCGCAAGGCCCGTCCGCAGGCCCAGCCGGGCGGCCGCGATGGCCTGGTTCGCCACGCCCCCGGGGCAGCTTCCCATCCCTTCGCTCCAGATTTCGGTCCCGGGCTGGGGCGCGTGCGGCAGTCCCGTGAAAATGATGTCCTGGAACACCGTCCCGGCCAGCAGCAGGTCAAAACCTCCGGCCGACGTCGTTCGGACGGAAGAGAGCGGATCGAAGCGGCCTGCGGGAATCGCATCCATGTTCGGCACACTACGCCGTGGGCCTTGGTGTTGAAACCCCAAGGTCTGGGGGTACGGCCAGGACCGGCGGTGCTCGCCGCCGGTCCGCAACGGTGAGCGGATGGATGGCGAAGCGGCACAGTGCGCATAGACTCCTGCCATGCGGCTCATGATCGCCGGTGGCGGCGGATTCCGGGTTCCCCTCGTGTACCGGGCGCTCTGCTCGGGGCCATACGCCGGACTGGTCCGGGAACTGGTGCTCTTCGACGTCGATCCCGGCCGCCTCGCTGCCATCAGCGCGGTGCTCCGCTCCATGGCGGCGGCCTCCGGGACGGACGGCAGGGCCGCCGTCGGGCAGCCCCCGGCGGTGACCACCACCTCGTCCCTCCGCGAGGCACTGGCGGGCACCGACGTAGTGTTTGCAGCCATCCGGCCGGGCGGGACGGCAGGCCGGATAGCGGATGAACGCGTCGCGCAGGCCCTCGGGCTGCTGGGCCAGGAAACCACGGGCGCGGGCGGCATCTCGTACGCGCTGCGCTCCATCCCCGCCATGCTGGAACTGGCCCGCGAAATGCGGACGCACTGCCCGGACGCGTGGCTGGTCAACTTCACCAATCCGGCGGGGATGGTCACCGAAGCGCTGCTGCCCGTGCTGGGCCGGAAGGTCATTGGCATCTGCGATTCCGCGAGCGCCCTGGTCCACCGCGCCGCCAGGGCTGCGGGCGCGCCCCTGCCTGCCGGGAAGCTCGACGGCGTGGGCTACTACGGGCTGAACCATCTCGGCTGGCTGTACCGGCTGGAGTCCGGCGGCCGTGATCTCCTGCCGGGGCTGCTGGCCGACGCCGGCGCGCTTGCCGGCTTCGAGGAGGGCAGGCTGTTTCCGCAGCCCGTCCTGCAGGCGCTGGGCGTCCTGCCGAACGAATACCTGTTCTACTACTACGAAACAGCGCGGGCGGCCGCGGCGATGCGCGCCATGGAGGGCACCCGCGGCGAGTCCATCCATGGCCAGCAGGCCGAGCTGTATCCCCGGCTGGCCGCCGCTGGCGAGGCGGCGTTTGGATTGTGGGATGCCGCACGCAGGTCCCGCGAAGAGGGTTATCTGGCCGAAGCCCGCAGCGCCGGAGAGGCGCGCGATGCCGAGGATCTTGCCGGCGGCGGCTACGAACAGGTGGCGCTGGCGGTGATGCGGGCACTTGTCGGTGAAGGACCGGGCGGGTCTGGCACGGACGGCGGCAGCACCCAGCTGATCCTCAACACGCGGAACTCAGCCGTTTCTCGACCGGGCGGCGGCGCGGAGCCGGCGATTCCAGGGCTGCCGCCGGACGCCGTCGTCGAGGTTCCCTGCACCGTGACCGCCAGCGGCGCGGTGCCCATTGCGCAGGACCGTCCGGCCGAACCGCAGCTGAGCCTCATGCAGCGCGTGAAGCGCGTGGAGCTCCTCACCGTGCAGGCCGCGGCCGGCGGCGAGCGCGATGCTGCGCTGGAAGCCTTCGCCGCTCACCCGCTGGTAGGGACGGAGAAACTCGCCGGACAGCTGCTTGCCGGGTACGAGGCCGCGTTCCCCGGGTTGGCGACGTTGTGGCGGAGATCCGGCGGGGACAGCCGCAGTTAACCGGGGCGTGCTACTTCGAACGGTGCCCCGACGGCCGCAGCTGCGTGACGGCCGCAGCCTCACCTCGACACCAGCACCTCCAGCTCGTCGATCAGGCCGTCCACGCCCGGCGACGCCGCGATCGCCGCGCCAATCCGCCGGCTGCCGGCCTGGTATCGCCCGTCACTCAAGACCTTCTGCACAGCATCCCGGATGGCAGCCGGGGCCGGCCGCCCGGTTCCGAGACTAATTCCTGCGCCTGCCCAGGCAACCCGGGCGGCTCCCTCGGGCTTGTCCTCAGTGTCTCCGGCGACCACAATGGGCACGCCGTTTTCCATCGCGTAGTGCAGTCCGCCGTATCCCCCGTTGGTCACATACACCGCGACCTTCGGCATGAGCTCGGCGTCGGGCAGGAATTCGGCGGCACGCGCGTTCGCAGGGAGCGGCGGCAAATCAGCCAGCGGACGCCGCCCCGTGCTGACCACCACAGTCACGTCCTCCTGCGCGAGCGCCTCCAAGCTCGGCGCCACGAGTGCCGAGAAGTCTGTGTTCGACACGGTTCCCTGGGTCACGTAGACCACCGGACGGGAACCGTTCAGATCTCCCCACCACTCGGGCCTTGCAATGCCGCTGGGAACATGCCGGGCCGTCGGTCCGAAGTAGCGCAGGTTCGCCGGCGCATCCGATCGAGGGTATTCGAACTCAGGGACCGTAAACTGAGCGATGAGTTCCGCCCGCCGCGGCCAGTCGAGCATGAATAGCCCCTCCAGCCCCACTCCTGTCAGCTCCCGCATGATGGCGTCGACCTGCCGGTCGCTGTCCCGCAGCAGGATCTTTTCCACCAGCCAGTTCAGGGCGCGGTTCCGCAGGCGGGCGGCCGGCCCGCGTCCGGGCGCCAGACCGAGACCGAACGGCGCGCAGTCCGCGCTGGAGAGCGTTAACGGCAGGATGCCGCAGGCGATGACCGGCGGACGGTCCTCCAGCGGCAGCCCCGAGAGTGTGCCGGCTCCGACGAACGTGACTTCTGCAAGAACCAGATCTGTCGGTTCGGCCTGGATCGCCGCCGACAACGCCTCGAACTGGCCGCGCGCCGGATCGATAACCAGCACGCGGACGCCCTCCCGCACCGCCGCAATGCCCTTGGCGCTGCTGGCCGGGGGCGTGTACTCGGCCCCGGCACCCAGGGGCACAAATTGTGCACCGACTGCCCGGACCGCCTCCTGGTATGCAGGACCCGTCAGAAACCGCACACGGTGCCCGCGGTCGATCAGTCGCCGGGCAACGCCCAGCATCGGTGAAACGTGGCCGTCGTGAGGACCGCTGCAAACGATGATGGAAGCCATGGTTGGAGCCTATGGGGCGGGCAGCAGAACGTCTACAGCCGGTCACGAGGGCCCGGGCCGTGAATGCGCGGGCGCTTCAGGAGTAGTGTTTTACCGGATGCAGTTCCCGGGCCGGGCGCCGCAGTTGGCGCTGGCGTGTGTGAGTCCCCGTGAACCGAAAGGAGAGCCGTGACCCCGATCAAGCGCGTGGCCTTCCTCTCCCTTCACACCTCCCCGATGGAGCAGCCCGGTTCCGGGGACGCCGGCGGCATGAACGTATACATCCGCGGACTGGCGTCGGCACTCGCCGAAAGCGGCGTGGAGGTGGAGATCTTCACCCGGTCCACGGACGCCGGCCAGCCCGCCGTCGAACATCCGGACCCCGGGGTGTGCGTCCACAACGTCCTGGCCGGACCGACGCGGAAGCTGCCCAAGGAGGAGCTGCCGGAGCTGCTGCACAGCATGGTGGCCGAGATCGAACGGATCCGCGAGCGGCAGCCGCACGGCCGCTACGACATCATCCATTCCCACTACTGGGTGTCGGGCGTGGCCGGACTGGAGCTTTCCAGGCTGTGGGGCGTCCCGCTGGTCCACACCATGCACACTATGGCCAAGGTCAAGAACCTCCTCCTGCAGTCCGGCGAAAAGCCGGAGCCGCGCCGCCGTGAGGACGGCGAACACCGGATCGTGGAGGGCGCCGCGCGGCTGATCGCCAACACCAGCGCCGAGGCCGCCGAACTCGTGTCGCACTACGACGCCGACTTTGACCACATCGACGTCGCTCCCCCGGGCGTTGACCTCGCCGTTTTCACCCCCGCCTTCCGCGGCCGCTCACGCGCCGCGCACGGCATCCTGCCGGGCACCTTCCACCTGTTGTTCGCCGGCCGCATCCAGCGGCTTAAGGGGCCCCAGATTCTGGTCAAGGCGGCCGCCCTGCTCCGCGAGCGCCGTCCGGACATCGACCTGAAGCTGACCATTCTGGGAGCGCTGAGCGGCGCGAAGGACTTCAACCTGAAGTCGCTGGTCACCGCCGCCGGAATGGACGACGCCGTCACCCACCACCCGCCGGTCGGCGCGGCCGAGCTGGCGGGCTGGTACCGCTCGGCCGACGTCGTCGTCATGCCGTCCTACAGCGAGTCCTTTGGCCTCGTGGCGCTGGAGGCCCAGGCCTGCGGCACGCCTGTGGTGGCCACGCGTGTTGGCGGGCTGTCCCGCGCCATCTTTGACGGCCGCACCGGGCTGCTGGTGGACGGCCACCGGGCCGCTGACTGGGCCGACGCCCTCGAAGCCCTCTATGACGACCCGGTCACGAGGGAGGACATGGGCCGCGCGGCCTCCGTGCACGCGCAGAGCTCGGGGTGGCAGCGCACGGCCGCCATCACGCTGGAAAGCTACCATGCCGCCGTCGACGAGTTCCCAGCCGGCCACAGCGTGCCGGCCGGCTACGTTCCGCGGCTCACCGGCTGAGCCGGGCCCGGCCGGAGAAGACCCAAACGGATTCCCCCGAACCAAAGGACGACGATGTCTGACAGCAGCACTCCGAGCGATCTGGAAATTGCCCGCGGCGCCAGCCTGCGGCCCATCGGGGACATCGCGGCCGCCGCCGGCATCGATGCCGGGGCCGTGGAGCTCTACGGCCGGTTCAAGGCGAAGATCGATCCGGCCAAGCTGTCCGCCGCGGCCGCGCAGGGAAAAGTGGTTCTGGTGTCGGCGATGTCGCCCACTCCTGCCGGTGAGGGTAAGTCCACCACCACGGTGGGGCTTGCCGACTCGCTGGCCAGGGCGGGCCACAGGGTGATGATCGCGTTGCGTGAGCCCTCGCTCGGGCCGGTCCTGGGGATGAAGGGCGGGGCAACCGGCGGAGGCTATTCCCAGGTGGTGCCCATGGACGAGATCAACCTGCATTTCACCGGCGACTTCCACGCCGTGACGTCGGCCAACAATGCCCTCATGGCGCTGGTGGACAACCACATCTACCAGGGCAACGAGCTGAACATCGACCCGCGCCGCATGACGTTCAAGCGGGTGCTGGACATGAACGACCGCTCACTCCGGGAGGTGGTGATCGGCCTCGGCGGACCGACGCAGGGCATCCCGCGCCAGGACGGCTTCGACATCACCGTGGCTTCGGAGATCATGGCGGTGTTCTGCCTCGCCACCGACATCGCAGATTTGCGGGCACGGCTGGGCCGCATCACGTTCGGCTACACCTACGACCGCGCGCCGGTCACGGTGGCCGACCTGGGCGTCCAGGGCGCCCTGACCCTGCTGCTCAAGGACGCCATCAAGCCCAACCTGGTGCAGACCATCGCCGGCACCCCGGCGCTGGTGCACGGCGGCCCGTTCGCCAACATTGCCCACGGCTGCAACTCCCTCATTGCCACGCAGACGGCCCGCCGGCTCGCTGACATCGTGGTCACGGAGGCCGGCTTCGGCGCGGACCTGGGGGCCGAGAAGTTTATGGATATCAAGGCGCGCATCGCGGACGTGGCACCGGCCGCCGTCGTGGTGGTGGCCACGGTCCGCGCCCTGAAGATGCACGGCGGGATCGCCAAGGACCAACTGAAGGAGCCCAACGTTGAGGCGCTGGCCGCCGGTGTGGCCAATCTCCGCCGCCACGTCCGCAACGTGGAGAAGTTCGGCGTCACCCCCGTGGTGGCCATCAACAAATTCGCCACGGACACACAGGAGGAACTTGACTGGCTGCTCGACTGGTGTGCAGGGGAAGGCATCCAGGCTGCCGTGGCGGATGTCTGGGGCCGTGGCGGAGGCGGGGACGGCGGCGATGAACTGGCGGCGAAGGTGGCGGCTGCCGTTGCCGGGCCCAACAACTTCCGTCACCTGTACCCGCTGGAGCTGTCTGTGGAGGACAAGATCCGGACCATCGCGCAGGAGATCTACGGCGCGGACGGGGTGGATTTCTCCGTGCCTGCACTGCGGCGGCTGGCGGACATTGAGAAGAACGGCTGGTCCGGGCTGCCCGTGTGCATGGCCAAGACGCAGTACTCCTTCACCGACGACGCCTCCCGGCTGGGCGCACCCAAGGGCTTCACCATCCACGTGCGCGACCTGATTCCCAAGACCGGCGCAGGCTTCATCGTGGCCCTCACCGGCGCGGTGATGACGATGCCCGGGCTTCCTGCCGTGCCGGCGGCCCTGCGGATGGACGTGGACACGGACGGCAACCCGGTGGGCCTGTTCTAGACGCTCTCTCACTTCCTGCCGCCCCCAACGCGACGCTCTCTCACTTCCTGCCGCCCCACCCCCAACGCTCTCTCACTTCCTGCCGCCCCACCCCCAACGCTCTCTCACTTCCTGCCGCCCCACCCCCAACGCTCTCCCACTTCCTGCCGCCCCAAGGCGACGCTCTCCCACTTCCGTGCGCCCAAGGCGACGCTCTCTCACTTCCTGCCGCCTCCAAGGCGACGCTCTCTCACTTCCGTGCGCCCAGCGACTGCCTGTGGATAACTTCTGCAGCGTCGCCGCTTTTGGGTCAGACTGCCTGCATGCAAATGAGCAATAATCTGCCCGGACTGCTGGCAACAGCTCCGTTCACGATCGACTCGGCGCGGGCCGCAGGCGTTTCCGCAAACAGGCTGCGGCGAAAAGACGTGGTCCATGTGGGTCGAGGGCTCTACCGCCCGTCGGACTGGAGCTTTGAGCTGGAGGCCGCGGCGCGGGCGCTGTCGAACGCGTCGCCAGGGGCCTGGATCTCACACGTCACTGCGGCACGGCTTCGGTGCCAACTGCTGCCGCCCTGGCTGGCCGACTCGACGGAGTTGCATCTAAGCAAGCCCCGGGCCCTGCCCTCGGTGCGCCGCAGCGGCGTACTCGGCCACACGGTACTGGCACTGGAAGACGAAACTGAGTGGGCCGACGGCATCCGCATCAGCACGCGATCGCGGACGTGGCTGGATTTGGCGCGACGACTGTCGGTGAGTGATCTGGTGTGCATGGGTGACCAATTAGTCCGCATCCCGCGACTGGTCTTCGAGGGACGGACGCAGCCCCACGACACCTTGGACGGACTGCGCACCTTGGTGGGTCACCATCCGAACCTGCAGGGTGTGGTCCGTGCCCGGGCAGCACTGGATCTGATGCGGGTCGGCGCCGACTCCGCGCCGGAATCGTTGCTTCGCCTGGCGATGGCCGATGCCGGCCTCCCCGAGCCGGGTCTCCAACTGGCATTGCGCATCGGTGACGGCATGTCGCCTACCGCCGATCTCGGTTACCGCCATCGGCGGCTCGCCATCCAGTACGACGGCGGACATCACCTCCTCGACGCACAGTCCCTTAGTGACAGACGCCGTGACAAGGCTTTCGAAGCCGCCGGCTGGACTGTCCTGATATTGGACAAGGACGATCTTGCTGACGATTTCCAAGCGGCCATCGGCAAGATCAAGCGCACGTTGCGCACCGCGTGGCGAGATCATTCCCAGTTATCGGGCTTCGCCGACGCCGGGTGAGAGAGCGTCACGTCCAAATATGCAGGAAGTGAGAGAGCGTCACCCAAAGACCTGCAGGAAGTGAGAGAGCGTCCGGTCCTTCACCAAGAACTCCGGCCCGCTGCTGGTTGTCCGTCCCGCTGTTCTGCCCGTTCTGCCCGTTCTGCCGGATCAGCCGGATCAGCCCGTTCTGCCAGACCTGCCGAAGCGGCCGAAGCTGCCCGTCCCGTAGCCAGTTCCGCCTGGGTCTTCGAACCGCCCCGGGCACTCGTGGAACCGCCGCGCTTGAGCGAAACGAAGACCACCACCACGCACAGCACCACCAGCCCGGCAACGTACGCTGCGGTGGCCGGGTCCTCGGCAAGGAGCTCCGGAATCGCGCGTCCGGGCACCGCGACGGCAAAGATGAAGGCAACGGCAATGCCGATGTAACTGCCGATCATGTTCCGCAGGTGCGACCGCATGTCACGTCGGATCGCGCCGATGAGGCCAAGGGTGACCGTCACGATGGTGAAGGCAGACAGCCCGTGCAGCCAGGTGAAATGCCCGGCCGTCACAATCCAGAAACTGCTGACACAGACGTAGTACATGGCCGCCACCCATAGGTAGCCCATGGTGCGGTGGAAACGGTCGCGGCGTCGGCGAAGAATTTGGAAGGGGCCGATCGCAAGGACAAACAGTGCGGCGGTCACGTGGCTGATAAGCAGTACATTCCAGTGGTCCATGCCCTTAGGATAGAACCACTATCCAGTACACGTACATCAGGATAATTGGCGCCGGATTCGCTATCCAGTGGATCCGGGACTTCGCAGGAAGGAACGCGGCATGCAGCTCAAGGAACTGAGCGAGCACTCGGGAGTCTCGGCCGCCAGCATCAAGTACTACCTCCGCGAGGGCATGTTGCCGGCCGGCCAGACCGTCCACGCAACTCGCGCGCAGTATTCGGCCAGGCACGTCGAGCGTCTCAATTTGATCCAGGCGCTCCGCCGGATAGTCGGACTGAACATTGAGCAGATCCGCGGTCTCCTCAAAATGGCCGACGACGGCGCCCCGCGCCTTACGCTCTTAGCGGCGGTTCAGCGCGTGGTGCTGGACCTGGGCGCCTCCACCACCAGCAGTGGCGGGGTCCGCGCACCGGCGGGGGACGCCGTCGTGCGTCTCCGGAATTGGCCGGATTACCCAAGTGACGCCCGGAGTGCTTTGAACGCCCATCTCGAGCTGATGGAAAACCTCAACATTCGGGTTTCCAGCGAGCTCCTGGATACCTACAGCAAGGCCATGGACGACGTCGCCGGACTCGACATCGCGGTGACGACCGCCCCAGACAGCGTCGACCAGCTCATTCTCACCGCCGCCGTCGGCTTGCACCTGCACAGCCAACTGCTGCTAAAGCTCCTCGCCCTCGCCCAGGCGAGCCACGCCATCCGGCGTTACGAACAGGACGCTTAAAGCACGACGCTCCCCCACCAAAAGTGAGAGAGCGTCGCGCCACAACCCACCAAAAGTGAGAGAGCGTCGCGGAAGGAGGGAGAGGGTTTAGCGCTCGAGGTCGCCGCGGATGAAGGCCTCGACCTTTTCACGGGCGAGGTCGTCATTGAACTGCTCCGGCGGGGACTTCATGAAGTAGCTCGAAGCCGACAGGAGCGGCCCGCCGATGCCGCGGTCCAGGCCGATCTTGGCGGCGCGGATGGCGTCGATGATCACGCCGGCGGAGTTGGGTGAGTCCCAGACTTCCAGCTTGTATTCGAGCGAGACGGGGGCGTCGCCGAAGTTGCGGCCCTCGAGCCGGACGAAGGCCCACTTGCGGTCGTCCAGCCACTGGACGTAGTCCGACGGGCCGATGTGAACGTCCTTGGCAGCCAGTTCGGCCTCGACGTTCGAGGTGACGGCCTGGGTCTTGGAGATCTTCTTGGACTCGAGGCGGTCGCGCTCCAGCATGTTCTTGAAGTCCATGTTGCCGCCGACATTGAGCTGGTACGTGCGGTCCAGCGTGACGCCGCGGTCTTCGAAGAGCTTGGCCATGACGCGGTGCGTGATGGTCGCGCCGATCTGGCTTTTGATGTCATCGCCTACGATCGGAACGCCGGCGGCGGTGAACTTGTCCGCCCATTCCTTGGTACCGGCGAGGAACACGGGCAGGGCATTGACGAAGCCCACGCCGGCGTCGATGGCGCACTGTGCGTAGAACTCCGCGGCCTCCTGCGATCCGACGGGCAGGTAGCAGACCATGACGTCAGCCTTGGCGTCCTTGAGGGCCTGGACCACGTCGACCGGCTCGGCCGGGGACTGCTCGATGGTCTCGAGGTAGTACTTGCCGAGCCCGTCCAGGGTGTGGCCGCGCTGCACGGTCACCCCGGTCGGCGGAACGTCGGCGATCTTGATGGTGTTGTTCTCGCTGGCCAGGATGGCATCGGCCAGGTCAACGCCGACCTTCTTGCCGTCAACATCGAAAGCGGCTACGAACTGGACGTCGTTGACGTGGTACTTGCCGAACTCAACATGCATCAGACCCGGGATCGTTGCCTGGGGGTCGGCATCCCGGTAGTAGTGGACACCCTGCACCAGGGAAGCAGCGCAGTTACCCACGCCGACAATGGCAACACGAATCGGATTTGAAGACACGGAACTCCTTTGGGGGAAAAGCTGTTGCCGGGCGGCCGAGGATGACCGGGCTGGGCGGCAAGGGAGAATATGTGCGATCTCGGACCATTCGAAGCACCGCCCCCAGCGGCGCCGACGTCGTCCAAAGATGCTGCCCTCCATTCTCCCCTCCAAGCCCAGTTGGGCGCTATGCCATGATCGGGCGGTTACGCCTACCCAAACGGGTAGGCACACCTCCTGAGCTACTGTGAGCCGACGCACTCCGTTGCATAGGCCGAACCCTGTTGATTAGAGATTATCCGGTACTTCATGCGTTGCCAGAAGCCGTTCAAACCTGTCGTAGGCCGCCAGGTAGAAGCGCGTTCAGGCGCGAAAGTCAAGGGTGGAGCAGGCTGCGGAAAGAGTCCTTGACAATATCCGTGACGTGCTTCACTCTGTTGTTCATTGCGAAGCTCATTGCTCCATACGGAACAAATCGAAGCGGTGCCCCAGCGGTTTCGCGATCAGTCCCTGAACCTTAGAGAAGTGCTTTATGCACCAATGCCACTCTTTGAACCTCGCTCCCAGGGAACTGCACCACCTGTCTTGACGAACCGAACCTGCCAGCCCAGGACCGGTCAGTCGAGGCAAAAACTGAGGCATCCGCAACACTCAGTAAAGGGAACACTTTCATGACAAGCACACGTGACGTCAGCGCCGATAAACGTAGCGAAAGACCCGACTCCGTCGACACCTCCATATCAAAAGAGACCAGCTCCCAGTTCAAACGCCGCTTCATGGTGCGGCTTGTCACTGTCTTCATCGGCGGGATGTTCCTCGACGGTTACATCCTCGGAATCATCGGCCCCGTCGCCGGATCCATGCGGTCAGATCTCCAGCTCGACGCACTATCTCTGGGCATGATCGCTGCAGGCCCGCTGGCTGGTATCTTCGTCGGCTCCCCCCTGGCCGGTTGGGCTACTGACAAGTTCGGACGCAAGCCCATGTTCCTCGTGGACATGGGCCTGTTCCTGGTCGTCTCAGCGGCCCAGTTCTTCGTAACCTCCGGAGACGGGGCCGTGATCCAGCTGGCCATCATCCGGTTCTTCATGGGCGTCGCGATCGGCGGCGAGTACTCAATCGGTGGGCCATTGCTATCAGAGTTCTCCCCTCCAAAGCTCCGCGGGCGATTGCTCGGGCTGACTCTGATCGCCTGGTACGTCGGTTTCATGATGGCATTCATCGTCGGCACGCTCCTGCACGACGCCGGCACCCCATGGCGCCTTGTACTCGGCACCTGCGCGATACTCGCATTCGTCCTGTTCCTCGCCCGCTTGGGCCTCCCCGAATCGCCGAGCTGGCTCATTACGAAGGGACGGCGTGAGGAAGCACTCGCGATCGCACGTAAATACGTCGAATCGTCCCAGATGCACACCAGCATCACCGAAGAGATCGATTTGAGGATGATCCAGGAGGCCCAAGCCGCGCAGAGTGGGACCAAAATCAAGGGCGCCTCCTTCGGAATGCTGTTCTCGAGGCAGTACTGGCGCACCACCCTCTTCACTTCAGGTTTTTGGTTCTGCGCAGTCACTCCGTACTTCGCGATCGCGACCTTCGCCGACGAGGTGCTCAACCAATTCGGCTTCGGCGGCGGTTGGGCCGGTGGAGTCGGCCTGTCCGCACTTGCGGTCGCGGGGGTTGTCACCAGCGTACTTCTGATTGACAAGCTCGGCCGCCGAATCCTCACCGTGCCCGGGCAGTGGCTCTGCGCAGGTATCCTGCTGATCATCGGAGTCTGGGGGAACGCACCAGCGATCCTCGTGCTCGTCCTGTTTCTCGCCTTCTCCTACTTCAATGCCGGCTACACCACGATGACCCAGGTCTATCCGGCCGAGGTATTCCCCGGCCACCTGCGCGGCATCGGCACTGGCTTCGCCGCGGCCTTCAGCCGCATCGGAGCCGCACTCGGCACCTTTGCCCTGCCATGGGCGATCAGCAACATCGGCATGGGCGCAACCATGGTCGTAGCCGCTGCCGTCGCATTACTCGGCGCAGTCCTCTCGCAATGGCTCGCGCCTGAGACGAAGGGGCGCACCCTCGCCGAAATCTCAGCAAACTTCTCCCACTGACACCGGGACTGCACGTGCAAAAATCGGGCGGAAATGCTGGCCAACGCCGAAAACGTAGTGCCCGACAGGAGGTTGCGCTCGTGGCCGCGAGTCTTAGCGTCTGATACTCGACTTTTTCACAAGCTGTCCCCTAATCAACCCCGATAACGGGCCGCGCTCATTATCTGATCTTTGAGACCAGTTTCAGGTCAGCTTCCCGGCTGGGTCCTCCTCTCCTGATGTGGCTAAGAATGGGTTCCGCCAGTTGAAGCATTGCTGTCTGATAGCCGTCGATCTGTGATTCCCGGGACGGATTTGCCGGGTGAGCCGAAACTGTGGCTCGGACGATTGCGGGGGAGTAGTTTCTCCTGAGTTGTTCGGCCCACACTGCGCTGGCGCAGCGTGCGAAGCTGGGTTGAAACCATCGTGTTGGTGCGTGGAGAATTTCTTGTGGAGTGATGTTGGTCAGCGCTGCTGTGCGGACGAGTTGTTCCCATGTCGGGTACATCTTTCCGCATGCTGCCGCGGCGGCGCTCGGGTCACCAGGCGCCGCCCGGCGGCTTAACACTGTGTGCCGCTTCAAGCGGCCCAGCAAGTGAGCGGCGCGAGCCCGTTAGAGCCGGACAATAGCCCGGCAATAGGTGACTGCGCATGGGCTCTCGGAGGAGAGACGATGCGGTAGCCCGCCCCACCCGGGATGCGACCGTCCTCCCAGCAGTAGCTTCGCCGGGCAGCAGTGTTCGAGGTCAGTGATAGGAAGCGCGGAGTGGAGAGAATGCAGGCGGGGCTGTCCCTGGTCGCCTTCCCCGTGACGTTCTATGTGGCCAACCTCGCGTCAGCACTTCCGGCGCTGTTCCCCACCTCAAGCCGCTACAGCAGCATGGGCATCGCCTACAACTTCTCTGTGGCGATCTTCGGCGGGACAACTCCATTCCTGGTCCAGGGCCTGATCGCGGCCACCGGCGACGACATGGCCCCGGCCTATTACCTGATGGGGACGTCGGTCATTGGGGCGATCGCCATCTATTTCCTTCGTGAATCCGCCCGGCCGCCCGCTGCCGGGCTCCATGCCGAGCGTGGACACCGAAGCCGAGGCCCACGAGCTCATCGCCGCCCAGGACCCAAAGCTCTCTGGTGCTAGCCGCCCTTTCCACAAAGATGTGTCCCCGTCGTAATGAACGACGGGGACACACCTTTTAAGCCAGCGCCCTTCAGACCAGCGCCAGCAGTGAGGCCTCTTCCCAGTCCCGCAGCAAATCAAGCGCTCCCAGCGTGAGACCGAACACTTCGTCGGGATCCAGACGCCGCAGTTCCTCGGCCAGGCAGTCCCGCAGGCTTCGCCGCGGCAGGGAAATCCGCTGGGCAGGCTGGCCCGGTTGGGTCAGTTCGGCCACTGACAGTCCGGGCCGGAACAGCTGGACGTCGCCGCTTGCCCGGCTCAGGCGGACGCGCCGGATACCGGTGCCCGCGGGGTCGGCGACGATCGTCACCGGGGCGTCCAGGGAGAGGGTGAGCCAGGCCGCCAGC